>JAEDFW010000040.1 GCA_016297855.1 Oscillospiraceae bacterium | reverse complement strand
CCCGGCATGGGCAAGACGGCAATCGCTCTGAATATTGCGCTCAGCGTAGCGAAAAACACCAGAAAAACCGTTGCGTTTTTCTCGCTGGAAATGTCGCGCGAGCAGCTGGCAATGCGTTTACTCTCAAACGAGAGCTTTGTGGAAAACCAGAAGCTCGTCACAGGCAAGCTTGCAGACGAGGACTGGCAGAAGCTGTCGATTGCGTCGTCTGCGCTCAGCCAGACGGATATCCGCGTCGACGACAACCCCGCCATCACCGTGGCGGAAATGAATGCCAAATGCCGCAGGCTGGACAACCTCGGCCTTGTTCTCATCGACTATTTACAGCTCATGACCGCCGCCGCTCCGGGCAAAACGGGAGAGAACCGTGTGACCGTGGTGAGCGAGATCTCCCGTGCGCTCAAGATCATGGCCAAGGAACTGAACGTACCCGTCATCTGCCTGAGTCAGCTTTCACGTGCCAACGAGAGCCGGACCGACAAGCGCCCCATGCTCTCGGACCTGCGCGAATCCGGCGCCATCGAGCAGGACGCCGACTCTGTTCTGTTCCTCTACCGTGACGAATACTACAACCCCAACACCGAAGAAAAGAACGTGGCTGAATGCATCGTGGCCAAGAACCGCCATGGCGAGACCGGCACAGTCAAAATGCAGTGGCTGCCGCAGTACTTTACGTTCTCTGATCTGGAGTGGAAGCATGCAGAATAAACTGCTTTCCTACTGCCGGGCGGAAGATCTGATCCACCCCGGCGACACCGTGATCTGCGCCGTGTCGGGCGGTGTGGATTCCGTGGTGCTGCTCGACATGCTCTGCGCGATGCGCGAGCCGCTCGGCCTGACGGTGCGCGCGGCGCATTTTAACCACCGACTGCGCGGCGCGGAGTCCGACCGCGACGAGGCGTTTGTGCGCGCGCTGTGCGATGCACGCGGAATCATGCTCACCGTCGGCTGCGGCGATGTAGCCGGACGCGCTGAGAAAACTGGCGAGAGCATTGAAGAAGCCGCGCGCAAGCTGCGCTACGCTTTTTTTGAAACGCTCGGTGAAACCGTCGCTACGGCGCACAACGCCGACGACAATCTGGAAACCATGCTTCTCAATCTCCTGCGCGGGACGTCTCTGGCAGGTCTGTGCGCCATCGCGCCGAAGCGTGGCCGCTATATCCGCCCGCTTCTGTGCCTGACGCGCGCGCAAATCGAATCCTACGCGCGTGAGCGCGGTCTGGCCCATGTGGATGATTCGACCAACATGCTGGACGATTGTGTCCGCAACCGTCTGCGCCATTTTGTTGTACCGCTGTTAAAAGCCGAGAATCCTGCAGTGAGCGAATGTTCGCTTCGTGCCTGTGCGCTTCTGCGTGAGGATGACCAATATCTGCAATCGGCCGCGCAGCAGCTTCTGACAGAAGCGGCG
Source organism: Oscillospiraceae bacterium (assembly GCA_016297855.1). Classification (GTDB taxonomy): domain Bacteria; phylum Bacillota; class Clostridia; order Oscillospirales; family Oscillospiraceae; genus CAG-170. Next base: position 13,165 of record JAEDFW010000040.1, on the reverse strand, counting down.
CAGCCGCGCGGTTACAGCTGCTGTGTCCTGCGGCATGCGCCCGAAGCCCTTCGCACACGCGCGCTGCGGCTTTTGCTCCAGCAAATCCGCGCGCCCAAGCTTTCCTCCAGCCATATTCTGGCCGTTGAACGGCTTTTATACTCCGACGATCCTTCGGCCAGTTGCTCTCTGCCCGGCGGATGGACGATGCGTCGGGAATACGACGTGATTCTTCTCGTGCGTTCGGACGCGCCCGCAACATTCTCGCCCATACGCCTGCATCCGGACGGAGTGACTACGGCCCGCGCGCTAGGGCTTCGGATTTCCTGCAAACGCGTAAAAAAATTTGAAAAGATTCCAAATACCTGCTCCACTTTTGCTGTTTCATGTGATACGATAGATACAGATATCACACTGTTGCTCCGGCCGCGCCAATCCGGCGACGCACTGCGGCTGCCGGGCGGAACACGAACAGTCAAGCGGCTGCTCATCGACAGGAAAGTCCCCGCGCACGAGCGCGGCCTTGTCCCGGTAATTGCCGACAGTGCCGGCGTACTCGCGGTATACCCCTTTGGCGTCAATCTCGACCGCCTTGCGGCGGCGGGTGAACGTGCGATCATCATTACGATAGAGAAAGAGGATATGTGACGCTATGATTAACAAGTTTGACATGATGCAGGACATTGAGCGGATTCTCGTCACGGAAGAGGATATCCACAAGCGTATCCGTGAGGTCGGCGCGCAGATTTCTGAGGACTATCGCGGCAAGTGCCCGATCCTCGTCGGCGTGCTCAAGGGCGTTGTCCCGTTCTTTGCCGAGATGGCACAGGCCATCACCATCCCGGTGCAGGAGGATTTCATGTGTGTCACATCGTTTGAGGGCGGTACCGAGTCCACTGGCAAGCTGACCTTCCGCAAGGATATCGATCACGACATCGAAGGCCGCGACGTCATCATTCTTGAAGATATCATCGACTCCGGCAGCACGCTCAAGCTCATTAAAGAGCTTTTCGCACAGCGCAAACCCGCATCGGTGAAGATCTGCACGCTGCTCGACAAACCTTCAGGCCGCAAGGTTGCGCTTGAGCCGGACTACGCCTGCTTCACCATTCCGGCGGCATTTGTCGTGGGCTTCGGCCTCGACTATGACGACTATTACCGCAATCTCCCCTTCGTCGGCGTCCTGAAGCCCGAAGTGTACATGACCCGGTAAGTAATTTATCATAAAGGAGAATTCCATTGAGTCAGCAGAGCAAGCCCTACAGTTTTCTGTTCCTGATCGCACTGGTGGTTCTGGCTGCGCTTCTGTTCTCCGGCGTGCTCTTCCCTTCTGAGCCAACGCTGTCGCTGCAATACTCCGACGTTCTCGACCTGTTTGAAAACGAACAGGTCGAGTCGTTTGTCCTTGACGGCGACACACTGCGCCTGCAGCTGCGCGAAGAGATTGACGGTGCAACGGCAGCCACAGCAGAAATCGGAGACGCGGACGTGTTCCACGCCGATCTCGACGCGCTGATTGCCAGCCAATATGCCTCCGGTATCCTCACCGGCTACGACTACCCCAGTGTAAAAACGCCGTGGTACCGCACGGTGCTGATCTATGTCCTGATCGGCGCTGTATTCCTGTTCGTTTGGTTTCTGATCTCCAGGAACGCGAACGGCGGCAACGCCATGGCAAAATTCACCCGCGCCAACGCCCGCTTCGGCACGCCAAACAACAAGCCCGTCACCTTTGCAGACGTGGCAGGCGCTGACGAGGAGAAGGCCGAACTGGCCGAGATCGTCGATTTTCTGCGTGAGCCGGGCCGTTTTCAGGAGCTGGGCGCGCGCATCCCCAAAGGTGTGCTGCTGGTCGGCCCTCCGGGCACCGGTAAGACGCTTCTGGCACGCGCGGTCGCCGGCGAGGCAGGCGTGTCGTTTCTGTCCATCTCCGGCTCCGATTTTGTAGAACTCTACGTCGGCGTCGGCGCAAGCCGCGTACGCGACCTGTTCGATCAGGCCAAGAAGGTCTCCCCTGCCATCATTTTCATTGACGAGATTGATGCTGTCGGTCGCAGGCGCGGCGCTGGTCTCGGCGGCGGACATGACGAGCGCGAGCAGACGCTCAACCAGCTGCTTGTTGAGATGGACGGCTTCACGGCCAATGAGGAGATCGTCGTCATTGCCGCCACCAACCGAAAAGATATTCTCGACCCGGCGCTGCTGCGTCCGGGCCGGTTCGACCGGCAGATCTATGTCGGCACGCCCGACCGCAAGGGACGGCGGGAAATTCTGCAGGTACACGCAAAAAACAAGCCGCTGGATGAAGGCGTCGACCTTGACGTACTGGCCCGGCAGACGGCGGGCTTTACCGGCGCGGATCTTGCCAACCTTCTCAACGAGGGCGCGCTGTTGGCCGCGCGTGAAAGCCGCCGCGCCATCAGCATGCCGGATCTGCAAGAGGCGATGATCAAGCTCATCGCAGGCCCGGAAAAGCGCAGCCGCGTCGTCACCGAACGTGAGCGGCGGCTCACCGCCGTGCACGAAGCCGGTCACGCCGTCGCCATGTACGCGCTGCCGACGCAGGACCCCGTGCACCTGATCACCATCATCCCGCGCGGCTCTGCCGGCGGCATGACCATCAGCCTTCCTACCGAGGATGAGAGCTTTGCCTCGCGCAATGAGATGTTTGAGACCATCGTCTCTCTGTTGGGCGGCCGTGTGGCCGAGCAGCTCAGGCTGGACGATATCTCCACCGGCGCTTCCAACGATATTGAGCGCGCCACCGCCATTGCCCGCGACATGGCCGCAAAATACGGCATGACCGAGCGTCTCGGTCCCGTGAGCTATTCTTCCGGCGGCGAGGTATTCATCGGCCGTGACTATGAAAAGACGAAATCGTACTCCGAGAAGGTCGCCGGACAAATCGACGACGAAGTGCATGATACCCTGCGCCGCGCCTATGTACGCTGCGAAGAGATCCTGACAGAATACGGAACGCAGCTTGACAAAATCACGCAGTTCCTGCTGGAAAACGATACCATGACCCGTGAGCAGTTTGAAGCCGTCATGGATGGCCGCGCCCCCGGGATCGAAGCATAATGCAGACAGCCGCCGGACTTCGGCGGCTGTTTTTGGAAAGGAGACGGCGCATGTACCGCGCACTGAATTCCTGTCTGCGCGAGCGTTTTGGCGGAAAGGTCTATAAGCTCGCACTCGCGAGCGGCTGTTCGTGTCCCAATCGCGACGGCACATTTGGCACAGGCGGGTGTATCTTCTGCTCCGGAAGCGGTGAATTTGCCGCTTCGAGCAGCCGGTCTATCCCCGAGCAGCTTGAGCAGGCAAAATACATTCTCGGCAAAAAGGGGCAAGGTGCCCGCTATATTGCCTATTTTCAGGAGTATACGAATACCTACGCACCCGCATCCCGGCTGCGGCCGATGTTTTTCGCGGCCATTGAACCGGGCGACATCGTCGCGCTCTCCATCGCCACGCGCCCCGACTGCCTGCCGGAGGAAATGCTTACGCTCATACGCGAGCTCGCCGCCGTCAAGCCCGTATGGGTCGAGCTGGGACTGCAGACCATCCACGAACAGACCGCGCGCTACATCCGCCGTGGATATCCCCTTTCCGTCTACGACGAAGCGGTCAAAGATCTGCACGCCGCCGGCGCGGAGGTCGTGACGCACATGATCCTGGGCCTGCCCGGTGAAACAGCCGCGCAGATGATCGAAACTGCGCGCTATATTGGCCAAAGCGGCACGGAGGGGATCAAGCTGCATCTGCTGCATGTGCTACGCGGCACCGATCTGGCAGACGATTACGCTGCGGGCAGATTTCAGACGCTCACACTGGAGGAATATCTGCCGCTGCTTGCCGAATGCATCCGCGTTCTGCCGGCGGATATGGTCATTCACCGCCTGACAGGTGACGGAGCAAAGCGTGATCTCATTGCGCCGGCGTGGAGCGCGGACAAAAAGCGCGTGTTAAACGCCATCAACCGCTATTTCGCGGAACACCATGTCGTACAGGGCGAGGCGCTTTTGCCATGATCCTTCGCCAATGGCGAACAAGTTTCGATTGACATTCCTTTTTCTGTATGTTATTCTTACATCAGGATAACGAAATGCGGATGATCTGTCCGCATTTTGCTGTATTGTCGTTATTCTTTTTCGAGAATATCGAAAAATGCCGGATAACATTCGGCATGATGGGAGGAACGTATGAAAAAAGAAACATGGATCGTCATTCTCGCCGGTATAGCGACCGGCATCGCGGCGCTGCTTCTCGCTGCGCTCGGCAACCCCGCAAACATGGGCTTCTGCATTGCCTGCTTTGAGCGTGATATTGCCGGTGCAATTGGCCTGCACGGCGCAGCAAAAGTGCAGTATGTCCGGCCAGAGATCATCGGTCTCGTCCTGGGCGCATTTCTCATGGCAGTAGCCGCGAAGGAATTCAAGGCCAAGTCCGGTTCATCGCCGGCGACGCGGTTTTTGCTCGGCGCGCTGGTCATGATCGGTGCTCTGTGCTTCCTGGGCTGCCCGCTGCGCATGATTATCCGCCTTGCAGGCGGCGATCTGAACGCACTTGTCGGCCTTGCGGGATTTGCGCTTGGCATCTTCATCGGCACGCTGTTCATCCGCCGCGGCTTTACTCTGCAGCGCAACTATCCGGCAAAAACGGTTGAGGGACTGGTCCTGCCCGGAATGATGCTGGTTCTGCTGATGCTGTTCATCGCCGTACCCGCCATTTTCCGTCTCAGCACCGAAGGCCCCGGCTCCAAGCACGCGCCGTTCTTCATCGCACTGGCAGTCGCAATCGTGGTCGGTGCATTGGCGCAGCGCGCCCGTCTGTGCATGGCCGGCGGTCTGCGCGATACAATGATGTTCGGCGATCTGCATCTTCTGTGGGGCTTTATCGCCATCTTTGTCACAGTTCTTATTGGTAATCTGGTTCAGAACAAGTTCTCGCTCGGCTTTGCCGCGCAGCCCGTGGCGCACTCAAGCCATCTGTGGAATCTGCTCGGCATGGTGCTTGTCGGCTGGGGCAGCGTGCTGCTGGGCGGCTGCCCGCTGCGGCAGTTGATTCTCGCCGGTGAAGGCAACGGCGACAGCGCCGTCACGGTGCTCGGCATGGTGGCGGGTGCCGCCATCTCGCACAATTTCTCGCTGGCCGGTAATCCCGACTCTGTTAACGAAGCGGGCGAGCTGGTGCGCGGCGGCGTGTCCACTGCCGGCAAGATCGCCGTCGTGGGCGGTATCGTGATCGTACTTATCATCTCTCTTCTCAATTCCAGACAGGAGGCAACACGCAATGGTTGATGCAAGAGGACTCGTCTGCCCCATGCCGGTAGTCATGGTGCAAAAAGCGGTGAAAACGGAGCAGCCCGACTCGTTGCGCGTACTGGTGGATAATCAGTGCGCGGTGGAGAATGTCACACGCTTCGCCAGGCACAGCGGCTATCAGGTCGCGGTTACTGAAGAAAACGGCGAATATACACTCACGCTCACGAAGTGAACGAACCGGCCTGCCGCTTTTGCGGCAGGCCGGTTTTGCTTGCAAACGCGCCGCGCGCGCGGTATACTGGATGCAGCATATAAAAAGGAGCGCACACCGTGATAAAAGCCTGGCAGCATTTCAAAACCATCACCCACCACCGGCATCTTGTCATGCTGGGATGCTTTCGCGTAGGGCTCGTCTGGCGCGGCCTGACGCATGATCTGTCAAAGTATTCGCCCTGCGAATTTCTGACCGGCGTACGCTATTATCAAGGCGACCGCAGCCCCAACACCGCCGAACGCGAGGCCAAAGGCTACAGCGAGGCGTGGATGCATCACAAAGGAAGAAACCGGCATCATTTTGAATACTGGACGGATCTCAATATCTCCTCTCGCCGCTACGAACCAGTTGATATGCCCACGGTCTATCTTGTCGAGATGGTCATGGACCGTATCGCCGCGTGCAAAACCTATCAGGGCGCGGCGTATACGGACGCATCGCCGCTTGCATATCTGCTGCGCGCCAGAGAGTCCGGCTCGGTGCATCCCGCCACCTTGCGTAAGCTCCGGTTTTTGCTGCAAATGTTGGCAGATCGCGGAGAAAAAGAGACATTTCGCTTCATCCGCACGGTCGTGCTGCCGGGCCTTCCCTATGCCGTAGAGGACGGCTGACGCCTGAACGGCAGTCCCTTTTGGAATTTTAGTCAAACCTGTTAAAAAAACCAGGCATTTTTCCTTGTTTCTGCCTATAGCCGTCAGGAGCTTGACGCGGTATAATACAAGTATGATATCCCGCTCAGCGGGTAAAAATGAAGGAGGATACTATGAAGAAACTTGTAGCACTTCTGTTGACGGTATGTATGGTCTTCTGCATGATGACCACCGTATTTGCCGCAGATGAAAAGGCTGACAACATCGTAGTGCTGTACACCAACGACGTTCATTGTGGCGTTGACGGATACGCCAAGCTCGCCGCCTACAAGGCCGAGATGGAAGCCGCCAACAAGTATGTCGCACTTGTTGACTGCGGCGACGCTGTCAGCGGCAAGCCTATGGGAACCTTGTCCAAGGGCGAGTACCTCATTGAGATCATGAACGCGGTTGGCTATGACTACGCTGGCTTCGGCAACCATGAGTTCGACTATGGCATGGACGTGCTTCAGGGGCTCATCAATAAGGCCAACTACCAGTACCTCTGCTGCAACCTGACCTACACGGCACAGGACAGCAAGGGATTGACCGGCTACAAGGCCTATGAGATCGCCACCTACGGCGACAAGAAGGTCGCGTTTATCGGTGTCGACACACCCGAGTCCTTCACCAAGTCCACGCCCACCTATTTCCAGGACGCCAAGGGCAATTACGTCTACACCTTCGCAGAAGGCAATGACGGCGCTGACCTTTACAAGTGCGTGCAGTTTTTCGTTGACACGGCTAAGGCCGACGGCGCCGACTACGTCGTCGTGCTGTCCCATCTGGGCGTTGAAGAAGGCTCCGAGCCGTTCCGTTCCACCGACCTCATTGCCAACACCACCGGCATCGACGTCGTGCTCGACGGCCACTCCCACACCAGTATGCCTTGCGACATGGTCGCAAACAAGGACGGCAAGGACGTTCTTCTCTCTCAGACCAAGACCGGTCTTGCAAACATCGGCAAGCTCGTCATCACTGCCGACGGCAAAATGACCGCAGAGCTTGTTCCTGTTACCGACGAGATGGCTAAGGACGAAGCGGTCGATACGGTTGTCGCGGACATCGACGCCAATCTCCAGCCCATCCTCAATACCATTGTTGCAAAGTCCGCCGTGAAGCTCTCTTTGAATGACGATAACGGCATCCGCCTCGTGCGTAATCGTGAAACCGCCATCGGCGACCTCTGCGCTGACGCATACCGCTATGCTGCCAAGACCGACATCGCCTTCATCAACGGCGGCGGCATCCGCACCGACCTCGAGAAAGGCGATTTGACCTATGGCGATATCATCGCGCTGCACCCGTTCAGCAACGAGCTGTACGCGATTGAAGTCACCGGTCAGCAGATCCTCGACGCGCTCGAATGGAGCGCACGCAACACCATGGGCGTCGCTGTTGCCGATGGCAAGTCGGTCGGTGAAAACGGCGGCTTCTTGCATGTCTCCGGCCTCAAGTACACCATCGACACCTCCGTTGCTTCCCCCGCAAAGGCAGACGACAAGGGTTCGTTCGCCGCTGTGGAAGGCGAGCACCGCATCAAGGACGTACAGGTTCTGAAGAACGGCAAGTACGTCGCCCTCGACCTGAAGGCAACCTATACGCTCGCTTCTCACAACTACATGCTCCAGTCCGCAGGCGACGGCTACACCATGTTCAAGGGCTGCAAAGCGCTTCCCGTCGACAATATGCTTGACAATCAGGTTCTGATCCACTTCATCACCGAAGGTCTCAAGGGCACCGTTCCCACGAGCTATGCTGCTCCGCAGGGCCGCATCACCGTCATCCCCACCGTTTACGCTGACGTTGCCGACGGCAACTGGGCTGTGCCCGCCATCAACTATGTCACCGAAGAGGGTATCATGAACGGTACCGGCAAGAACTTTGACCCGAACGGCTCTTTGACCCGCGGCCAGCTGGTCACCATGCTCTACCGCCAGGCCGGCAAGCCCGAAGTTGAGGGCAAGGTTTCCGAAACCTTCACCGACTGCGAAGACGGCAAGTGGTACTCCAACGCCGTACTGTGGGCCGCACAGAACAAGATCGTGAACGGCTACGGCGACGTGTTTAAGCCCAATCAGGCCGTCACCCGTCAGGAAATGGCCAAGATCCTCTACGGCTATGATGTGGCCGTGAACGGTGCCGAGAAGGTCGAGGGCGCTGCTCTGACCTACAAGGATGCAGACGCAGTCGCCAGCTGGGCGCTCGATGGCGTGGCCTATTGCACCGCCAACAAGATCATGTCCGGTAACGGCGGCAACTTCTCCCCCGCAAGCACCACGACCCGCGCACAGGGCGCACAGGTCTTTATGAATCTGGGTAAGCTCGCTGCCGCAAACGAAGCTGCATAAGCACGCCCATCTATTTCAACCAGCCGCCCATACGGGCGGCTGGTTTTTTGCGTGCGCGGCTGAACTTCTTAAAAAAACATAAGATTGCCGGAACTATTTGATTATTTGCGCCGGATATGATAGAATGTGGTTTAGTTGACCGGTTTTTTAGCCGCATGGCTGAAAAACCGCTTGGGTTTTTACAGAATTTGTCTGATTATTCCGTTTTGGAGCGTAAATATGAGTCAAGTTAAACTGTTCGGCAATTCCCGTTCCGCCGCGCGCGTCGCCAAGGGCGGAAAGAAAAAAGAAAAAAAGGCAAAACAGAAAAAGCCACTGAAGGTACTGGCCATCGTGCTGACTGTGCTTCTGTGTCTGGAGGGCCTGTATTTCTTCTGCATCTATTCACAGAACTCCTTTATCAGCAAGTGGCGCAGTATCTACATTCAGACAGCCATGTCCACCATGCGTCACAAGTGGCTGGCTACATATTTTATCCCCGGCGACGTGATCGACGAGGTCATCACCCGGCAAAGCAACGCTGCCGGCAGTCAGATCGGCATCGTCTCCACATGGACCAAGCCCGATGAACCGGATGATCCGTCCGACGCCGAGGAGTCAAAGGTCGTTGACGCTGAAGTGGAGACGATCGCGCCTGACGTTATGAGCCCGGAGGAACAGCTTGAGATCGAAAAAGCGGCATTTTACGAGCTGTTCTGGGAGCTGGATCAGGATACCATGCAGGCCTACATTGACGCCAACCCGCAGGTGCTTGCCAACGGCTGGGGTCAGATCTATATCAATGAGGCCGGTTTTGACGATGAGGGCACCTCCATCATGACCACCATGGGCGAGCAGGTGCTGGCCATCGACGCGGTCAACCAGATCCTGCTTCTGCGCATCGAAGGTTCGGGCTACCGCGGTGTACTGGCAGTGGCCAAAGACCCGGCGCAGTTGAGCGTTGAGATGTCCAAAGGCATCGGTTCGTATGGCGAGCTGTGCGGCGATATCGCCGCGGCGCATGACGGCATCCTTGCCATGAGCGCCAATGGATTTATCGACGTCGACGCACAGGGCAATCAGGGCAACGGCAACGGCGGTATTATTGCCGGCTTCTCCATGAGCAACGGCGAAGCCTACGGCTCGCACTTCGGCTGGGGCTACAAGCGCATTGAGCTGCACGAGGACAACCTGTTCTACATTAAGGACGCATCCGACCCCGTGAGCGAGGACTGTACCGACGCTACCGAGTTCCAGCCCGCGCTCATCATTGACGGTGAGACGTTCTACGACGGCTACTGGATTGAAAAGCATCCCCGCGCGTGCATCGGCCAGTCGGACAAGTATGAGATTCTGATGCTCGTGATCGAAGGCCGTATGCCCTTTGAGGGCAGCATCGGCACCGATGTAAACACCTGCACCGGCATTCTTGAGCGTCACAACTGTATGCAGGCCATGAATGTCGACGGCGGCACCAGTGCCATGATGTGGTTCGACGGTGAATATATCACACGCTGCTCGAACGCCAATCTGCGCTATACCGGTGGGCGGACGCTGCCAAACGCATTTGTCTACAAGAAAATCTCCGAATAAACAATCGGCCGCTGCGGAAGAGTTCTTTCCGCAGCGGCCGATTTTTCAGGCCGTACCGGCCGCGTTTTCACGACGCAGTGAGCTGAATGTGCGCACGATCAGTACCAGCGCGATAACAAACGTCAGAATATCCGACAGCGGCATTGAATACAGAACGCCGTCAAGCCCGAAAAACCGCGGCAGCAGCAGCGCCAGGCCCACACCGAAAATGATCTCACGCACCATCGACAGCGCCGCCGAAGCGAATGCCTTGCCCAGCGACTGCAGGTAGATGAACGTGCCCTTGTTGACGCAGGCAAAGATCATCATGCACAAATAAATGCGGAACGAACGCACGGCGAACTGCGTGTAGTACTGGCTCTCGTTTCTCGCGCCGAAAATGGCGATAAGCTGCGTCGGAAAGCATTCGACGATAACAAGCGCCACAGCGCCCACAATGGCCTCTGCTGCAAGAAGATAGGCAAAGAGCCTGCTTGCCCGATCCCTGCGTCCGGCGCCGATGTTATACCCTACAACCGGGATACATCCGGCAGCAAGCCCAACTGCGATCGAGATGACGATCTGGAAGAATTTCATCACGATGCCGACGACGGCCATTGGGATCTGCGCGTACTGCGCCTGCGAGAAGACGGGATCCAACGCGCCATAGCGGCGGAGCATATTGTTGATGGCCGCCATCGCCGCAACCAGTGAGAGCTGTGACAGCAGGCTGCACAATCCCAGCGGCAGAAACTTTGCCATGAGCCTGCCGCGTGGTCGGAAGCTGTCTTTCTGCAGCTTCACAGCCTTCATATGGCACAGATACCACACACCAAGCGCCGCCGTGAGCACCTGTCCAAGCACCGTCGCCACTGCCGCGCCCATCATGCCCCATTTGAAGGCGAAGATGAACAGTGGGTCAAGCACCAGATTGACCACCGCTCCCGCGAGCGTGGAAACCATAGCAAATTTCGGGCTGCCGTCGGAGCGGATGATGGGATTGAGCGTCTGACCGAAGAGATAGAATGGCACGCCGAGCGTAATATAGAAAAAGTATTCTTTGGAGAGGCGGAATGTCTCTTCGTTCACGCTGCCGCCGAACATGCGCAGAATCGGCTCAGCAAACACGAGATAGATTGCCGCAAGCAGCACGCCGGACGCAATGCTCAGCACAACGGCGCTGCCGACACTCCGGTGCGCATCGTCGGTTTTACCCGCACCGAGGCTGATACTGACAAACGCGCAGCAGCCGTCACCGATGAGAACCGCCACAGCCAGCGCCACCACGGTCAGCGGGAAAACGACCGTATTGGCCGCATTGCCGTAGGAACCGAGATAGCTCGCGTTGGCGATGAAGATCTGGTCAACGATATTGTACAGCGCCGCGACCAATAATGAGATCACGCAAGGCAGCGCGTAGCGGAGCATCAGCTTCCCCAGCGGTTCGGTTTCCAGAAATGTATTGGTTTTTTCCTGCATAGATGGTATTCCCCTTCTGAAAATTTCTGCGGCAGGCGCATGTATCCGCCTGCCGCCTGTTTGAACAAAAAAGCGTGCGGCAACAACCGGATTTACGCAGTTGTGCCACACGTTGCATAACGATTATAGTACAAAACCGGAGCCATTTGCAAAGGACATTTTGCCTAAATTTCACACACGCACGTTCCTGATTTTTGCGCCGCTATACAGCAGTCCAGACCGGCAGATTGTCTGCGATCTCCACACGCAGCCGTCCCTGTTCCTTCAGCCACGACAGATATGACCGAACGGTGTTTCCCGCAAGGGCGTACTGCTCCAGGGTCATGTGTTGATCATAGTGATTAAAAATTGCCTGCAAAATCTGTTCAAAGTGTGCGCCGTATTTTGCCTGCGACAGAATAAATTCCGCCAGATCATAGATCCTCGCGCGGTTCGCGCGGACAAGCGGCGCAATATCCTCCGTCGCAGGTGCGTGCGCGGGTACAAAGGCGGCAGCCTGCATGGCCTCGACCTTGTCCAGTGTCTGAAGATGCGCGGCAATATCATATAAGAAGGTCACGGCGTATTTGCTGAGCGTTTGTTCGCTGCAGACGCAGTCCGCCAGATACATCGTGTCGTCCGGCGTGCGGAAGCCCACCATCTCAAAGCAATGTCCCGGCAGCGGGATGATCTCAACCTCATGCGGAAACGACGGGTCGGAAAACGGCGTGACGCGGCTGGGCTGCGCCAGCAGGAACTTGTGCCGCAGGTCGGAAAACGGGAATCCTCCGTAGACAAACGACGGCGAGAGGATGGGATTTTCGGTGATGGCGGCCTCACAGCCCGAGCAGTAGATGCGGCAGCCGGTGCGGCTTTGCAGCAGATGGTTGCCGCCGATGTGGTCGGCGTTGGAGTGCGTAATGAGCACGCCTGCAAGACTCCAGCCGTTTGCTTCGAGCGCCTGCAATGCCTTTTTCCCGGCAGTTGCATCGCTGCCGCCGTCAATGAGATATGCGTCTTTGTCGTTTTTCAGATACACGCCGATCTTCGCCGGACACTCGAGATAGTAGCTGCAGGGTCCTGCCTGCATCAGTTCATACATAAGATTGCCTCCTTTGGCTGGTTCATAATCGACAGGAAGGGAAAGACAGTTGCACTTTTTTTCCTGTCATGCTATAATGGCTCAACATGCAACTGCATGACGGAAAGGGCGGGATCATGCATGGTACGAATGGCATTGTTTGCCCTGCTCGGATATCTTTCCGGCAGTGTGCTGTATGCCAATCTTGCGCTGGCGCTGTTTGGCAAGCAGGGCGCACTGGAAAACAGCTGTGACCGCAACCCTGGTACGGCAAACGCGTTCCAATACGGCGGATTTACCTGCGGCGTTCTGACGCTGGCAGGAGATCTTTTCAAGGGATATCTGCCGGTGCATCTGTATCTCAGCGGTGCGCTTGCAAATACCGCTGCCGGGCAGGGCGCGCCTTCCTGGGCACTTGCGCTGATTCTGGCCGCACCTGTGCTGGGGCATGTTTTTTCCTGCCTGCATCATTTTCATGGCGGCAAAGGCATCGCCGTCACCTTTGGGTGTCTGTTGGGCCTTGCGCCGGATTATCTTCCGCTGTGCGTGTTCGCGGCGGTGTTTATTTTCTTTTGCAC
>JAEDFW010000039.1 GCA_016297855.1 Oscillospiraceae bacterium | reverse complement strand
TCTAAGCAGAAAAGGAGCGGGAAAATGAACGTTTTGCACGAGCTTCGCACAGATCCGAAAAATGGGCGTGTTCTGTGGATGTCGGACGGGAAAACCGAAGTAGCATGCGCGCTGGATTTCGGCATCCGGATTCTGCACCTGTCCTGCGTGGGGATGCAGAACCTCTTTTATGAGCAGCCGCAGGACCTGTCGGACGGACTGTGTACGCCGGAAGGCTGGGTCATCCACGGAGGCCACCGGCTCTGGTGCGCGCCGGAGAGCGATCTGTCCTATTATCCCGACAATGCACCGGTTCAGTACGAACTGCTGCCGGACGGCGTACGCCTGACACAGCCGGACGATCCGTGGCTCAACGTGCGCAAGCGCCTTGTCCTGCAGTTTGCGCCGGACGGCGATATCCTTGTGCAGCAGAGCGTGGAAAACGTGGGCGAAGCGCCTGTTACCCTCGCCAGCTGGGGCGTCAATACGCTTGCAGGCGGTGGACATGCGGAGATCTGGTTCGACGGCGGTGCAGGGGGCGGTTTCAATCCCACGCGCGGGCTTTCACTCTGGGGCGATACGAGCCTTGCCGACGAGCGGGTGTCGTTCGCAAAAGAGCGCGTCTATGCCCGCCATCTGCCGCGCAGCGAGTATTTCAAGCTCGGCCTGTACAGTAAAAGCGGCCGTGCGGAATTCGCCAATCGCGGCCAGCGGCTGAAGCTGACATTCGGATCCGACGATGTCGGGAGATATCCTGACGGAGGATGCAACTTTGAACTGTTTCTGGACCCGAACGTGATGGAACTTGAGACACTGGGACCGGTATGTACGCTGGCGACTGGACAGCGCGCTTCGCATTGGGAACGGTGGCATGTCTGCCGCGATGGAGAAAGGAGAGATAACGCATGATCTTCAAGGACGTCAACTGCGGCTACGATGAGCAGAGGCAGCCGATGCAGTACGCCTGCACACATGATGAGCTCGCCTCGCTTGCGCGCAAAAACGGCATCGTCACAAGAGCCATTTACAATTACGACTAGGGAGCCGAAGCGAACGCGCATACGCGCGCTTACGCCAGAGCATCTGGCGGCGAGGAATACCCCGTGCTGCTGCTGATGCCGCCGGTCTGCCCTGAAGAGACCTTTACGCGCGAGCAGATGGAGCGGGCTATCTGCGAGGATAAGGCGCTGTTCCGTGTGCATCCGAAAGAATACGCCGCGCCGCTGCATGTCTGGATGTACGACTGGATGCTTGACGTACTCACCGAGAGCCGCACCCCGCTGCTGGTTTCACTGCAGGAGCTCAATCTGAATGACGCAGCCGCAGTAAAAACGCGCTATCCCGATCTGCGGCTGATCATCACCAACACCGATCAGTGGCTCAACCGCCAGTATGTGCAGTTTGCGCAGTATTTCTCCAACGTGTATTTCGATACCTGCAATACGATTGAATATTTCGGAATTGAAAACATGACCGGCTTTACGCCTACTGCGTCGAGCATGATATCCTCTTGGCCTGCCACACCTGGCAGACCGAGCCTGCCAACGACCCCGAGGACTTCGGGTCTGTGATGGCGCACTTCCCGCAGCTCAAGCTGCAGTTGTGCCATATGGGCGGCACCTACCGCGGCTGGGACTGCGTGCCTCGGAAGATATTTCTATTATCGGCATTGATGATGTGGCGATTTCACGCTTGGTTACACCGGGCTTGATGACGCTGAATGCCGGCCGCCAGCAGATGATCGAAGATGGACTGCAGATGTTGACGCCTTTGCTGCAGAGAGGATGCTGCGAAAGCAGAATGATCAACGTACAGGAATGGATTTTCAGGCAAAGCACTGCGCAGCCTGAAAATCATGAGAAATAATAGAAGAGGCAGAGGCTGGTGACGGATTCCGGAACCGGCATGCAAAAAAGGAAATAACATGAAAATGGAGTCCACGCTGCTGCGTGGACTCCGTTTTTTGAAAAGACTGCTCAGACATACCAGTTCTTTATAGATTGCATGAGTCTTCCGTATTTTTCTACATTCTCTTTCGTGACCAACGGAGAGTCAAGCTGCGTGAACTGTTCGTAATGCTTGCCGCGCAGCAGCGCGTCGAGGACGACCACGCCCTGCTGGGCTTCCTCATAGATCGGCTGCGCAACGAATGCATCAAGATCACCACGCTTGACAAGCGCGATGGAATCGGCATCATAGTCGGTGCCGACAACGACCATATCACTGCACCCCAGCGTTTTTTTGGCCATTGTCCAGGTAATTGCGGCCAGACCGCAGGTTGAGAACGCACCGAGAAGGTCGGGCGTTTCTTTGACGAACTGCGTGACCATGCGCATGGTATCGTTTGTGTGATATGCAAACATAAGATCCTGTGTCACGGTAACCTCCGGGCATTTTTTTCGCATTATGCGGATCAAAGTACTGGAAATGGAATCCTCAAGCAGATTGGAGGTTGACTGCGAAATGGAAAGACGCCCGCGCTTGCCGTGAAATCGCTCAGCAAAGAAAGAAGCGACATTCTCGGCAATTATCTGCGGATCTGGAGAGATGCAGGCTTTCCAGCCGCTGGACGGTGTCTGCTGTGTGATGCTGTGCAGACAGACAACCGGAACACCGGCATCCCGCAGACACTCGATCGCCTTCGGCGCATGCAGCCAGACCAGAACGCCGGATACATCCTGCTGGGTCAGCGACTGGCAGATACGCAGATACGCTTCTTCGTCCTCGCCGGCGATTGCTACCACTTCCGCCTGATAGCCCATCTGCTGCGCCATGTTTAAAAAACCGGCACGCGCCACGCGCAGCGTGGGGTGCTCCTTCAGGTACAACGCGATGGCCAGTTTTTTGGTGGCAGGGTCATACTTCGGCGCGGCAAGGCTGTTGCCGCTGATGACAGGGCTGCAGGGCACGACAACATGCTCATACGGCCCTTTGGGCGATTCCGAGGCCAGGCGAACGGCCTCCTTGCCCAGCTGGGAGTAATTCAGATTGATATGTGTGAGGCTGAAATCCGGTATCGTGGAAAAACCGCTGCCGACGATGGCGGCAACCGATACATCCTGCGGTACGCGAAAGTTCATTTTGCGCAGCTGACTGGTGAGTTTCAGCGCTGCGTTGGCCGAGGTGCAGATGATAGCCGAAATATTGTTGTTTTGAATGATATCGGGGAAGTGCTTGAGTACATTGGGCGTGCTGTGCAGATCCATGACGGTCTGCACCGGATCGAGCGGCAGGCGCAGCTCGAGAATGAGTTGCTGGAAGCCCTTAAAGCAAAGCAGGCTCTTATTCATGGGCAGATCTTCATTAAAATAAATGAAGCTGCGGTGGCCAAGCTCAGACAGATGCTTGGTCAGCGCATATGCTGCACCGGCATAGTCAATGCACAGGTTCCAGAAGGGCTTGCGCGGGTAATCGCCGTCAAGCACCAGAATCTGCGGTACGCAGGCGGAAAGCTGATCCAGCTCAGCGCGACCCAGCGTGTCAAAGGTGATGAGCAGACGGCAGTCGTCAAGCAGCTGCGTGTCGGCTGTAACCTGTGCGAATGTATGCAGCCGGAGATGGCCGCCGAACTGAAGTACCCAGGCTGTCAATTCCTGCAAAACGCTTGGCAGCAGCATGCCGTCATCTCTGGACAACAGCAGGATCACGGTGTTTGACTGCGCAGAACGCGACAGTTGCTGGCGCTTATAGCCCAGCTCCTGCGCCACACGCAGAATTGTCTCGCGCGTTTGCTCGGAGATGCCTTTTTTTCCATGCATGGCGAGAGAAACGGCTGCCTGTGAAACGTGGGCGCGCTCCGCAATTTCTTTTATCGTGACATTGGCCATAGTTGTACTCCTGATGATTTTTATAATCGTCCATTAACCGACCTGTATTCAGTATAAACTATTTTTTAGAAAAATCAATGATTTTAGTATTTTATCAGCTAAAATATAAAATTTTAGTTCTGCTATTATGTTCAGAATTCGGAGGAATTGAAACAAAAACGCTTAAAACTGGAAAAACGACGAATTATTAAAGAGTTTTTTGGCTATTTTTTCATATTGCCAAAAGAGGGGGATAGTGGTATTTTGAAATAAAATATGATTAAAAATTCTGCGAGATCAGGAAGAAACTAAAACTTCATCGAAAATGATATAAAATTTTAGTTCTAGGTCTCGCTGCAAATTATAAGTAACCGGGCAACCGGTGAAAAATATTTAAGGAGGAAAGACAATGAAAAAAGTAATCGCGCTGCTTCTGGCGGTTCTGATGCTGATGGGCCTGATGGCCTGTGCCAGCAAGACCGCGGAAACCCCCAAGGAAGACACCACCGCGCAGACGCCTGCAGAACCGGCAGAGAAGACGGAAGAACCCGCCAAGGCTGACGGCGACGGCTTCAAGGTTGCGATCAGCCTTGCCGAGTACAACGAGTGGAACAAGCTGTACGAAGCGGTCATCGCGCAGAAGTGCGAGGAGTGGGGCTGGACCTACGAGATCTTTGACTCCAAGCAGGATGCGTCCACGCAGATCGATCAGGTCAACTCCATCATTGCGCAGGGCTTCGACGCCATGACAATTCAGGCTGTTGACAACGCCGCGCTGGCACCGGTCGTCGGTCAGGCTGCGGACAACGGCGTGATCGTTGTTGACCACTACGGCTTCGCCGATGAGCTCGGCATCAGCGACAAGATCTACAAGGTTCTGTTCGGCCAGAAGGAATCCGGCATCATGGAAGCTGAGGAGTACATCAAGGTCGCCGGAGAATCCGGCAAGGTTGCCATCATTGCCGGTCTGACCGGCGCCGACAACGCGCAGCAGCGTACTGCGGGCTTCGAGGAAGTGCTCTCGCAGTATCCCGATATCGAGATCGTTGCCACGCAGTATTGTGACTGGGATACCCAGAAGGCACAGGCCGCTGCGGAAGATATCATCACGGCCAATCCCGATCTGGTCGGTTTCCTGGTACAGGACGACGGCATGTCCAAGGGCGTTTGGAACGCGGTTGAGGCTGCCGGTAAGCAGGATCAGATCACCATCGCCTCGCAGGGCTTCTATGAGTGGTCCATCCCCTATATCAAGGAAGGCAAGTTCGCATTCACCATCACTTATCCCGCCGGCTTCTTCTCCCGTGATGCGATGGACCTCATCAAGGCCGTCTCCGAGGGACAGGAAGTTGATCGCGTGCAGTATCTGGGCATGGAGCTTGTAACCAAAGATAACGTCGATACTGCTGCGCACGACTAAGCGTTGGTTTCCTTTCCGTAAACACGTCATGTAGATGCATCAGAAGCCGGGTGTTTCACCCGGCTTCTGAAAAGAAGGAGACATTTCTGTGAATACAACTTTTTTTGAGATACGCCATGTCAGCAAATCTTTTCCGGGTGTCAAAGCTCTGGACGATGTGGGATTCTCCGTTGCTGAAGGTGAGATCCGCGCTCTGGTCGGAGAAAACGGTGCAGGAAAATCCACGCTGATGAAGATTCTGAACGGCAACTATAAAAAAGATGAGGGTCAGATCCTCATTGATGGCAAAGAAGTCAATATCACCGATCCTCTGGTGGCGGCCGCCAACGGCATCAGCATCATCTTTCAGGAGCTGAATCTGGTCGACGAGCTGTCCATCGCGGAGAATATTTACGCAGGCCGCCTTGCCAAAGGCGGCAAATTGGTGGATTGGAAGACAATCAACCATCAGGCAAAGGAACTTCTGGACCGCATCGGTTTCGATGTAGACCCCAGAACGGAAGTGGGCAAGCTGACTGTGGCCGGCAAGCAGATGGTGGAGATCGCCAAGGCACTGAGCCGCGACTGCAGAATTATTCTGATGGACGAGCCGTCCGCAACGCTGACAAAAAACGAATTGAGCGCTTTGTTCGATATCATCCGCGACTTGAAGGCCAAAGGCATCGCGGTTATCTATATTTCTCACCGGATGGAAGAAATCTTTGAGATCTGTGAAACGGCCACCGTGATGCGCGACGGCAGGATCATCAACACCGTAAAGGTCGATGAAGTAACGTCGGATCAGATCGTGGAAATGATGGTCGGCCGCGAGGTCAGCAGCGCTTATCCCAAGCGCAAGACGCAGCCCGGCGAGGAGGTTCTGCGGGTGGAAAACCTGTGCCGCAAAGACCGGAAGCAGAATATCTCGTTCACCCTGCGCCGGGGCGAGGTGCTTGGCGTCGCCGGTCTGGTTGGAGCCGGACGGACGGAAATCATGCGCGGCCTGTTCGGCGTGGATTATATCAGTTCCTGCGACGTGTACATCCACGGAGAAAAGGTTCGGATCAATAATCCGGCGGCTGCGAAAAAGCACGGCATCGCGTTCCTGACGGAGGATCGCAAGATCGAGGGTCTGACGCTGGATTTTACGATCAAAGCCAACATGGTGATGGCCAATCTTCCCAAGCTGCGCAAGGGCCTGTTTACCAGCTCGAAGGTGGAAAATGAGATCGCGGATCTGTACATTGAAAAAATTAATGTCAAAACGCCCTCCCGCAATCAAAAAGTAGGAAACTTGTCCGGCGGCAACCAGCAGAAGGTGGTCATAGGCAAGTGGCTGAACGCTGATCCCGAGATCCTCATCATGGACGAGCCGACACGCGGTATTGACGTTGGCGCGAAACGGGAGATCTATGAGATCATCAACGAGCTGGCCGCTCAGGGAAAATCTGTGATTCTGATCTCCTCCGAGTTGCCTGAGGTTCTTGGCATGAGCGACCGTGTGCTGGTTGTCAAGGATGACGCGATTGTGGCAGAGCTGACCGGTGAGGACATCAACGCCGTGGAAGTTATGCGGTATGCCCTTTGACCGGGTGGCGGAGAGGAGTGCGTATGAATCAAACAGCCATAAAACGCCCGGACGCCCGATCGGTGGGCGACTGGGTCAGAAATAATACAAACCTTCTTCTGATGTTCGTGCTGATCATAGTCGGCGCGCTGACATCCCAGAATTTTTTCAGTACCGATAACCTGTTCAACGTGCTTCGGCGCAGCACCGTAAATGGTATGTTGGCAGTGGCCTGCACCATGACCTTGCTCGTCGGCGGCTTTGATCTTTCCATCGGCCATAATATGGCGCTGTGCGCGGTGCTGTGTATCAGCATGGAAAAATCCACCGGCAATGCCGTCATCGGCATTCTGGTCGCTCTGTGCGCAGGTCTGGCGATGGGTCTGGTCAACGGCCTTCTGATGAAGCTGACCCGCGGCGGTTCCGGCGAAGGCTTTATGATCACGTTGGCGACCGGCATGATGGCACAGGCGCTTGCAAAATGGTATTGCGGCGGCAGTGAGATTATCCGTATCGATGTTCCCAGAGAACTGGACTGGTTCAAATCGATTGGTCAGGGCGATGTTCTGGGTTTCCCAATCTGCGCGCTGATCTGGATCTGCGTGATGGTGATCCTGCAGATTGTGATCAAAAAGACGACCTTTGGCAGAAAGATGCTGCTGACAGGCGCAAATAAAAAATCGGCGTTCCTGTCCGGTGTGGATGTCAATAGCGTCAAGGTCATTGCTTATGTTGTGGCGGGCTTTTGCTGCGGCATTGCGGCAATCATTTATGCGGCAAGATTTACCAGTGCATCTGACGGCGCAGGTGTCGGCGGCGACTTCAACGGTGCGGTCTGCTCCATCATCGGCGGCAACGCGCTGTACGGCGGCCACGGCGGTATGGTGCAGGTGTTCATCGGTACCATTACCTTTGGCCTGATCTCCAACATCTTGCAGCTGCTCGGTCTGAGTACTGCAGTGCAGTATATCGTTCAGGGCCTGATTTTGCTACTGGCGATCAATCTGGACAATCTGAAGAAGAGGTGATCGGTATGACATTGGTAAAAAAGGCATTCAATAACTATCGGATCCCCCTTCTGGCCGCGGTGATCTTCGTGGTCATGTCGCTGGTCAACAAGAATTTCTTTACGCCCTACAATATTTTTACCATCGTCGATTCCATTTCCGGCTATGGTATTGTGGCGCTCGGATTCACCTTTATTCTGCTGGTTGGACAGCTGGATATTTCGTTCGGCTCTGTTATCGCCCTGTCTGCCTGCGTTTTCATGATGATGCTGCAGGCACAGATCAACTTCGTGCTGGCTCTGATCGCGGCGCTTGCAGTGGGCTGTGCCTGCGGCGCAGTCACCGGCTTTTTTGTGGCGACGTTCCGTCTGTCTCCGTTCATTGTTTCCATGACCATGCAGTTGGCCTACAAAGGTATTGCACTGACGATCACCAATCAGACCCCGGTTTCTGTACCGCATCCGGTCCTGCAGGCCATCAACAACATTAAGCTGTTCAACATTTTTCCCATTGTGTTCTTTTTCTTCCTGTTGCTGGCGGTTCTAACCGAGCTGTTTCTGCGCAAGACCCAATTCGGCAGAAACCTGTATCTGGTTGGCGGCAACATCAATGTTGCGGACAATCTGGGCCTGAAGTCCCGGAACTATCTGTGGAGCGCCTATATTTTTCAGGGACTGTACGCAGCCATTGGCGGCGTTGTCATGATGACGCGTCAGTTCTCTGCTTCCGGCAATCTGGCGCTGCAGGGGCCGATGGAAGTGATTCCTATGGTCATTGTGGGTGGCACCTCTATGGCCGGCGGCAGAGGCGGTGCAATAAAGACGGTTTGGGGCGTGGTGCTTCTGAAGATTATCTACAACTCCATGACCATGTTCTCCATCCCGGCGCCGCTGCAGCCCTTTGTCAAGGGCCTGATTCTTTTGGCGGTTATTGTTAGTGACAAATATATGGAACGCAGACACGAGAAGATTTAAGTGGAAAGGAAGATATTATGAACATTCTCGCGGTGGGCGCGCATCCCGACGATGTCGAGACCATGTGCGCAGGGACTCTTGCAAAATATGCGTCGCAGGGACACAAGGTATTCATCGCAACGGCAACAAACGGCAATATCGGTTCAGCAACGCTCAGCAAGGAGGAGATTGCCCGCGTGCGCAAGCAGGAGGCGGCCAACTCCGCTGCGATCATCGGCGCGGAGTACATCTGTCTGGATTATGACGACGAACTGTTCTATGAAACGCTCGAGGTACGCATGGCGTTCATCAACCTGGTGCGCCACTGCAAGGCTGACGTGATCTTTACCCACAACCCGCATGATTATAATCCCGACCATGAGCTGACCAGCAAAATTATCAACGACATAGCGGTCATGATTCCCATTGCAAAGCTCAAGACCGAGGAAGAACCCTATGACGTGATTCCTTCCATCTGGTATTTTGAGCCGGCGATGTCGATGGGCTTCGTGCCAACGGACTATGTGGATATTACAGATTTCTACGAGACGAAGATGAAGATGCTCGGCTGCATGGAAAGTCAGAAGCAGTGGATGGCCGACAACTATGCGTCTTTGAACGGGGATCTGGATCGATTCTTCGATACCATCCGCATCACGTCGGAATTCCGCGGGATGCAGGCGGGCTGCAAGTATGCTGAGGGCTTCGTCCGCGCGCTGGATGGCTACAGAACAAGAATGACCGAGCGCGTACTTCCCTGAGCGGCAAGAATCAACAAAACAAATTACAACAAGTCTTTGAGGAGGATATAACAATGGCAGGCGGACCTGGATCTTATGTATTCGGAGAAGAAGAAAAGAAGGAATTGATGGACGTCATCAACGCACATGCGCTGTTCCGCTACGGCACACCCGGTGTGGACGGCTTCCAGGCGAAGGTGGCAACGTTTGAAAAAGAGATGGCCGAGCGGCTGGGGCACAAGCACGTCTTTGCTACGAGCTCCGGCACGGGCTCGCTCATGTGCTGCCTTGCGGCGCTGGGCATCGGCATGGGCGACGAAGTCATCGTTCCCGGCTATACCTTTATCGCGTCCATCTCGACGATCGCGATGATGAACGCCGTTCCGGTGCTGGCGGAGATCGACGAGTCTTTGACCATCGACCCCACGAAGATCGAAGCGCTGATCACACCGAAGACGAAGGCGATCATGCCGGTCCATATGCTGGGCAACCCCTGCGACATGGACGCGATCATGGCCATAGCAAACAAGCACAACCTGTACGTCATTGAAGACTGCTGCCAGGCGGTCGGCGCAAGCTACAAGGGCAAGCGCGTGGGTACCATCGGCACGATGGGTGCGTACTCTCTGAACGTGTTCAAGACCATCACCACCGGTGACGGCGGCTTTGTCGGCACGTCGGATGACGATCTGTACGAGCGCGGCTTCGGCTTCCACGATCAGGGCCACAAGCCCAGCCGTATGGGCGTCGAGGTCGGCAACCGCTCGATCGTCGGCATGAACATGCGCATGAACGAGCTGTCCGGCGCCGTTGCAGTTGCACAGGGCAGAAAACTTGATGGCATTCTGGAAACGCTGCGCGAGAAGAAGGCGCTGCTCAAGAGCCAGCTGCAGGACATCCCCGGTCTGGGCTTCCGCCGCATCAATGATCCGGGCGAGTGCGCGACGCTGCTGACATTGCTGTTTGATACCCAGGAGATGGCCGCGAAGTTCTGCGAGAAAGCCGGCACCGCACCGATCGCCCGTTCCGGCTGGCACGTCTACAACAACATGGAGCAGATTCTGGACAAGAAGACTTGGACAGACGCGCATCCGTTCCATCAGTGCGACAGAACGTATGCCAAGCATATGCTGCCCGCGACAGATGATATTCTCGAGCGCGCGGTGAACATCTCCATCGGCGTTGTCGATAAGGGCCTCGGCTCCGGCACCGGCATCAACATCAATTCCAGCGAGGAAGAAATCATGGCTGTTGCGAAGAATATCCGCGAGATCATTGCCTCGCTGTAACAGCAGGAGGGTATCATGCAGAAAGTAAAAGTCGCTATCGTTGGCTGCGGCAGCATCAGTGATATTTACATGACGAACATCACGTCCGGCAAGTTCCAGATTCTGGAGCTGGTTGCGTGCAGCGACCTGATGGTCGATCGCATGCAGGCAAGTGCCGAGAAGTTCGGCATCAAGGCCATGACGCTCGACGAGATCTGCGCAGACCCGGAGATCACGATGGTTATCAACCTGACCACACCGGCGGCCCACTATCCCATCATCAAGCAGTGCCTGCTTGCTGGCAAGCACGTGTTCTCCGAGAAGATGATCGCGGTCGAACTGTGGCAGGGCAAAGAACTGGTGGAGCTGGCTAATGAGAAGGGCCTGCATCTGGGCGTGGCGCCCGATACGTTCCTCGGCGCCAGTGTGCAGACGGCCAAGTACATTGTCGATTCCGGCCTGATCGGTACGCCGATTTCCTGCCGCGCGTCTATCAGCCGCAACTATGCCATCTACGGAGAGTTTTTGACGCATCTGGTGCGCAAAGGCGCAGGCATCGGCTTCGACATGGGCGGTTATTACCTGACGGCGCTGGCCGCCATCCTCGGCCCTGTAAAGGCTGTGACGGCATTTACCAACATCCATGAGCCGGAGCGTGTGAACACGCGCATCGGCGCGCCGGGTTACGGCGAGAAGTACACCATCGAGGTGCCGAACGTGATCGCCGCAAGCATGCAGTATGATTCCGGCGTGCTGGGTACGCTGCACATGAATTCCGACTGTATTCTCGACGAGACATATGGTCTGGAGATCTACGGCACCGAAGGCATCGTCTACATGGGCAATCCGAATGAATTTGGCGGCACGGTGTATCTGCAGAAGACGCTTGGCGAGAAGATCGCGTTCCCGCTGACGCACGGCTACTGCGAGAATTCGCGCGGTCTGGGTGCGGCAGAGATGGCATGGTCGATCGTGGCCGGACGTAACCACCGCGCCAGCAAGGAGATGGCCTATCACGTCTTTGAGCTGATGCACGGCATTATGACGAGCGCCGAGACCGGCAAGATCTACAACATGGAGTCCACGTTTGAGACTCCGGCTGCGCTGCCCGCAGGCTACATGGGCGACGGCGGCTGGACGCGCAAGGAAGAAAGCGCGCTGATGTAAGGAGGAAAGTGCCATGCGAACGGTTCAAATGGAGTTTCTGCGTCCGCAGGAGATTGTGGCTGAGCGCGAACGCTGTTCGATTGTTTACCTGCCGATTGGTCCGCTCGAATGGCACGGCCCTGCCATGCCCTATGGTACGGATCCTTTGATGGCACAGGAGGTTGCACGCGCAGCTGCACAGCGTACCGGCGGCGTGGTCATGCCGACACTCTTTTTCGGCACCGAGCGCGAACGCCCCGCGGATATTCTTGCAGCCAAGGGATTTGAACATCCGGAGGATATGTATGTGCTCGGCATGGACGTGCCGAAAAACTGCATGAAGAGCTTCTATGCGCGCGAGGAGATTTTTGCGCTCATGGTACGTGAGCATCTTCGGCTGCTGGTGCAGCAGGGCTATAAGCTGATCGTAATCGTCAATGGCCACGGCGCGTGGGGACAGAGGAGTTCGCTCGAACGGCTGGCGACAGAGTTTTCCAATGAGACGCCGAGCCGTGTGATTGTGCAGATGCCGGATATCTGTCCTGACGGAGAGCCTGAGCCTGATTACGGCCATGGTACGCTGGTCGAAACGGCAACCATGTGCTATCTCGAGGGTGAGCATGTCGATCTTTCTGCGCTGCCGCCGCGCAGTGAGGGACTCAAGTATACTGACTACGGCATTGCGGATGACTTCGTATTCCGATGCGAGCGTTCGAAAGATGACTGCGTTGTTCATGATCCGCGTGACGCGACGTATGAACTGGGAAAGAAATATGTGCAAGCCGGTATTGAGCACCTTTGTGCTTTGGTAGAGGAAACATACAAAAAACTCTGAGGAAAGGGTGTCAACATGAGCGACATCGTTCGCTGGGGTGTTCTGGGCAACGCTATGATTGCCCGCGACTTTATGATCCCGGCCATGGAAGCCTCAGATCTGTGTCAGGTGACAGCGGTGGCGTCAAGAACTGCCGTGCCGGCCAGTATTGCGCCGCACGCAAAGCATTACGACAGTTACGAAGCTCTGCTGCGCGATCCCGATGTTGATGCCGTGTATGTGCCCGTGCCCAATGCACTGCATGAGCGCTGGAGCATTGAGGCCATGCGCCATGGTAAACACGTTTTGTGCGAAAAGCCGATGGCCTGCACTGCTGCAGCAGGCGAGCGTATGATCCGCGCAGCCGAAGAAAACGGCGTTCTGCTCAGAGAGGCGTTCATGTATCGCTGCGGCGCGCTGTTCAGCAGGATGATGCAGATTGTCGATGCCGGTGTGCTCGGCCCGATTGTGGCGATGTATGGCTGCCACGGGTACACGCTTAACTGGCCCAGCCCTGCAAGAGAGGACCCTGCGCTCGGCGGCGGCAGCATATACGACGTGGGCTGCTATGTGGTCGACTGCATGAACGCAGTGATGTCCCGGCAGGGAGCAAAACTGGCAGACTGCAGCACCGTTAAGCGGATGAAAAACGGTGTTGACTGGAATGCTGCAGCGTGGCTGCGATACGATAACGGCGTCGTAGGCTCGTTGCAGTGCTGGTTCGACGCAGCAACTGAACAGCGGGTCATGTTGGCCGGTGAAAAAGGGACATTGATGATCCCGAACCTGTTTGAAGGAACTGGCGGAAGTATGTACCTGACTGTGGAAGGAAAGACAGAGGTCATTCAAGCAAGCAACGCCAACCCATATCAGCTGGAAGCTGAGACATTTAGCCGTGCGATTTTGGGTCAGGGCAGCGAATGGATGCCACTGTCCCACACCATTCAGAATTTGCAGACCCTTGAGGGGCTGTATAACAATATATAATATATAAAATGGAGGAAAGAATTATGTCGAGATTCAAGTTTACTGCAGGCCCGTGGAATGTCAATGAAGGCGTGGAGGCTTTTGGCCCGGGCGTCCGCCCCACCGTAGACCTGGAAGAGAAGTTCAAGAAGTTTGCCGAGATCGGCCTGTCCGGCGTGCAGTTCCATGATGACGACGCTGTGCCCGACATGAACAACATGACGGAAAAGCAGATCATCGACTATGCCAAGGACGTGAAGGCAACGCTGGACAAGTACGGTCTGGTGGCCGAGTTCGTTGCGCCCCGTCTGTGGATGGACCCGCATACGACTGACGGCGGCTTCACCTCGAACAGCAAGGAAGACTATGAATTTGCCATGTGGAGAGCCAAGCGCTCGATCGATATCGCCAACGCTCTGGGCGCCAAGAACATCGTCCTTTGGCTGGCCCGTGAAGGCACACTGTGCGCCGAGTCCAAGGATCCGGTTGAGAAGATCGGCCAGCTGATCGACTCGATCAACGATATGCTCGCGTATGACGACAAGATCAAGGTTCTGATCGAGTCGAAGCCCAACGAGCCCATCGACCGCAGCTACTGCGGCACCATCGGCCACGTCATGGCGGTCTCCGCTGCGTCCAAGGATCCGAAGCGTGTCGGCGCGGTTCTGGAATCCGCCCACGCGATCCTTGCCGGTCTCGATCCCGCGAACGAGATGGCGTTTGCGCTGAAGTTCGGCAAGCTGGGTTCTGTGCACCTCAACGACCAGAACGGCTGCCGCTATGACCAGGACAAGAGCTTCGGCGTAGAGTCGCTGCGCGGCGCATTCAACCAGATCAAGGTTCTGTGCGACCACAACTACGGCGCCAACGGCGAGATGGTCGGTCTTGACGTCAAGGCGATGCGTACGCAGAAGCCGGAGGATCAGTACCGTCACATCCAGAACTCGATGAAGATCGC
>JAEDFW010000157.1 GCA_016297855.1 Oscillospiraceae bacterium | reverse complement strand
GCCATTTCCCGGGAAAGGTCTTTGCCGCCGTCATTCCGCGCAACGTCCGCCTCAGCGAGGCACCCAGTCACGGGCTGCCGGTGTTTGCCTACGACCGGTTCAGCCGCGGCGCGGCGGCCTATCAGCTGCTGGCCGATGAAATTCTGAAAAAACACCCGAACTGACCGGGTCACGCGTACAGGAGGAATCACCATGCCAACACAACGAGGTCTGGGAAAGGGTCTTGGCGCGCTGCTGGGCGAGAGCGCGCTGTCTGAGCCTTCGACCGACGGTGCCGTCCGATTGCCGCTGCAGAAAGTTGAGCCCAATCCCCTGCAGCCGAGAAAAACATTCGACGCCGACGCGCTGGACGAGCTGGCCGCGTCCATCCGCGAACACGGCATCATTCAGCCGCTCACGGTTCGCAAAATGCCCAGCGGTTTCTATCAGATCATCGCCGGTGAACGCCGCTGGCGCGCGGCACGGCTCGCGGGTCTTTCCGACGTGCCCGCCGTCATTATCGAGGCCGACGACAAGAAGGCCATGGAGCTGGCGCTCATCGAAAACCTGCAGCGCGCCGATCTCAACCCGATTGAAGAAGCGCAGGGCTATCAGCAGCTCATGCAGGAATACGGCATGACGCAGGAACAGGCCGCCGCGCGCGTGGGAAAATCACGGCCCGCCGTGGCAAACGCCATGCGCCTGCTCGCACTGCCGCAGCCGGTTCTGGAGCTGGTTCAATCTGGCAAGCTCTCCGCCGGTCACGCGCGGGCGCTGCTGGCACTCAAAACGCCGGCGCAGCAGCAGGCCGTGGCCCAGAAGGTCA
Organism: Oscillospiraceae bacterium; assembly: GCA_016297855.1. Taxonomy (GTDB): domain Bacteria; phylum Bacillota; class Clostridia; order Oscillospirales; family Oscillospiraceae; genus CAG-170. Next base: position 2,123 of record JAEDFW010000157.1, on the reverse strand, counting down.
TCGCGCTGCAGCTTTCCGTGCGGCAGACCGAGGCCATGTGCAAAAAAATGTCAAAAGTTTCCACTCCGGAACCGCCAAAACCGCTCGCTGTCGACTATCTGGCTGAGTGCGAGAAGGATCTTTCCAAAAGCCTTGGGCGCGGGGTCAGGATCGTTGCCGGCAAGCGTAAGGGCCGTGTGGAGCTGGAATATTACGGTGAGGACGATCTGCAGCGGCTGTATGAGGCGCTGCACGCCATTGCCGGAAAGGGATGAAATTCATGGACGAAGAAAAAAACCAGCAGTCCGCGGATGCACTGAGCGAGAAGCGGAAAACGGCGCTGCTGCGGTATCTGGCCGTGCTGTTCGTCGTGGCGTTTCTGTTTGTCGCGGTATCGCTGGCCATCCAGATGCACAACTCCCAGGCCACGATCTCGGAGCTGAACAAGAACAGCTCCAGTGCGCTGGCCAACGCCGAACAGCTGCAGGAACAAAACCGCCTGCTGCAGGATGAGTCGCGCGAGCAGCGCGAGACCATCCAACAGCAGCAGGATCAGCTCGAGGCCCTGCAGAGCGAGCTTGAAACGCTTCGCAGCGAGCAACAGGCCGCCGAGACACAGGAGGAAGAACAGAATCAGGCGCTCAATGAAGCCGAAACCGCGCTCATCGGCACAAAAAAGGCGTATGACGCGCTGCTAACGGCGCTGGACTGTGAAACGCGCGAAGGCAACGTCACCTACACGCGCGCGATGGAGACCGTGGAAGCAAACCGGCAGTACCTGTCCGAGAGCGCGCTTGCAGTATATGAATCGCTTCTCAACGAATAATTTCTGAGGTGGAACCATGTTAGATATCAAATTTATCCGCGAAAATCCCGATGTGGTCAGGGAAAATATCCGCAAAAAGTTTCAGGAGGAAAAGCTTCCCCTTGTAGACGAGGTCATCGCCCTCGATGCCAGAAAGCGCGCAACCCAGCAGGAGGTTGAGAGCCTGAAGGCCGCGCGCAACAAACTCTCCAAGGCGAATGGGCCGCTCTTTGGCCAGCTCAAAAAGTGTACGGACGAAGCCAAAAAGGCCGAGCTGCAGGCGCAGATCGACGCCAACAATGCCGCCGTCAAAGCGGATGACGAGCGCCGCGCGCAGCTCGACGCCGAGCAGACTGCGCTGGAAGGTAAAATCCGCGAGATTCTGTATGTGATTCCCAATATCATCGACCCCTCCGTGCCCATCGGCCCGGACGACAGCTGCAATGTGGAAGCTGCGCGGTTCGGAGACCCCGTCGTGCCTGAGTATGAGATTGCGCATCATGTGGATATCATGGCGCGCTTTGACGGCATCGACAAGGATGCCGCAGGCCGCGTCGCCGGTATGGGATTTTACTATCTGCTGGGCGATATCGCGCGGCTGCACGAGGCAGTGCTGGCCTACGCGCGTGACTTCATGATCGACGAAAAACACTTCACTTACGTCATTCCGCCGTTTATGATGCACGGCGACGTCGTGAAGGGCGTTATGAGCTTCCCTGAGATGGAGGCTATGATGTACAAAATTGAGGGTGAGGACCTCTATCTCATCGGCACGAGCGAACACACCATGATTGGCCGCTTCATCGATCAGATTCTGCCCGAGAGCCAGCTGCCGCTTACACTCACGTCGTATTCTCCCTGCTTCCGCAAGGAAGTCGGCAGCCACGGTCTGGAAGAGCGCGGCGTGTACCGCATCCACCAGTTTGAAAAGCAGGAAATGATCGTCGTCTGCCGGCCGGAGGATTCGGATGACTGGTATGAAAAGCTCTGGCGCTACTCGGTGGAGCTGTTCCGCAATCTCGAGATCCCCGTGCGCCAGCTCGTTTGCTGTTCGGGTGACCTTGCCGACCTCAAGGTCAAATCCTGCGACATTGAGGCTTGGAGCCCGCGCCAGAAGAAGTATTTTGAGGTCTGCTCGTGCTCGAACCTCGGCGACGCGCAGGCAAGACGGCTCAACATCCGCATCCGCGGCGCCGACGGCAAGAATTATCTTGCCCACACGCTCAACAATACCTGCGTCGCGCCGCCCAGAATGCTGATCGCATTTCTGGAAAACCACCTGCAGGCCGACGGTTCGGTCACCATTCCCGCCGTGCTGCAGCCGTATATGGGCGGCAAG
>JAEDFW010000038.1 GCA_016297855.1 Oscillospiraceae bacterium | reverse complement strand
GGTGCGGTGACGGTGATGGTGTGAGCCTGTCCGTCATACTCGCCGGTGTAATCCGTGCCAGTGACGTCGAGGGTGCCTTTCTTGATGGTGAAGGTGTAGGAGCCGGTCACGTCGTTGTAGTTGCCGCCTGCGGTGATGGTGTAGCTGACGGTGTAGGTACCGACATCGGTGAAGCTGGGAACAGCGTTGTACTCCACTTCGTTGCAGGTGTAGGAAATGGTTGCACCTTCTGGGAGCGTTACAGTGGCAGATGCATGAGCTTCGCCGTCATAGGTGGCATCAGGATTTGCGGTGACGGAATAGCCGGTGAGCGTGGCCTTGGTGATGTTGACGGTGTCGGAACCGGATGCAGCGGTATAGCCGGTCTTCGTGACCTGCCAGTAGACCGTGTAGGTGCCGACATTAGTGAAGGTGGGGTTGGTGGTGCTCCACGCAGCTTCTTCGCTGGTGCGGTACTCGATCGTCGTGCCCTCGGGCTTGGCGACGTTCACGGTGATGCTGTGGGAATTGCCGTCATAGGAGCCGTTATAGCCGGTGCTGCTGGCTTCGATGGTGCCGTCCTTGATGGTGAAGGTGTAGGAGCCGGTCGCATTGTTGTAGTTGTTGCCTGCGGAGACGGTGTAGCTGACCGCGTAGGTGCCGATTTCCGTGAAGGACGGAATCTCGTTGTAGGTCTGGCCGCCGTAGGTGTAGGTGACAGTCATGCCCTCGGGGATGTTTGCGGTTGCAGAGGCATGGGCATTGCCGTCGTAGTTGACATCGTCGTTGGCAGCGATGGAATAGCTGTTGACGTCAATATTAGCCTTGTCGATGATGAAGGTGTAGCTGCCGGTCTTGACCTTGTAGCCGCTGCGCATAGCCGTCCAGTTAATCACGTATGTGCCAGCGTCGGTGAAGCTGGGGATCTGACCGTTACCAACCTCGGTCGTGTCCCACATATAGCTGATGGTCGCACCGCTGGGTATCAGCTTGTTGATGGTGGCGGAAACGTGCGGCTGACCGTCATAGGTCACGCGCTCGTTGGCAGTGATCTGGATGTCCATGTCCGCTTCGTTGATCTTAACGGTTCTGCTGTCCTTGACATCAACATAGTTGCTGCCTGCGGTGATCTTGAACCAGACTGTTGCGTTGGTGTTGGCTTGGGAATACGCGGGAGCAGTGTCTGTGTACGTGCCGTTTTCTTCGTCGCTGTAAGTGATAACGGCATTGGCGGGCTTGGTGACGGTGACAGTAATCGTATGATTTGCGCCGTCATACGTTCCGTCGAAGCCAGTTGCCGTGTACTCGATAGAGGCGGGATTGATGGTCAGGGTGTAGCTGCCGGTTTTGGGGGCGTAGCCGGGGACCGTGACCTTGTAGTAGAGGGTGTAAGTACCGACGTCGGTCTTGCTGGGAACAGTGGCCAGATCGTAAGTACCTTCAGTTTCGCCGTAGGCGATGGTCGCGCCCTCGACGGAGCAGGTAACTTCGTTGAACGCCTGTTCAGTGCCGTTGTAGGTGACGGTCTTGTTTTCAGCCGTTACGTCCAGATCGGTCTTCAGGGCGATGGTGACGTCGACCTTGCCGTTGTTGGCGCAGGGGGTCGCAACGTCAGCAGAAGCGCCGCTGTCCCATGTCTCTTCACAGTAGGTATCGCTCAGCGTGAAGGAGCCGGTGACTTCTTCTGCCTGGGCAAGCGCGGTGAAGACGAAGGTGCCGAGGGTGGCACTCTGGTCTGCCGCAACATTGTAATAAGCATAGCCGTTGGAGGTTTTGCTCCAGCCGGTGCCGGTGTCGGGGGTCTTGATGGCAAACTTACTGCTGTCGTAGGCCAGCTTGGCTGCTGCGCCGACGAAATCGCCGCCTTCGACCTTGACGGTGACGGTGACGTCCTCGCCTGCGGTGACGGAGGTCTTGTCAGCCTCGACCTTCATGGTGAAGCTGGCGGTCTGCTTGATGGAGATGACGGAGACAGGGTTGCCGTTTTCATCCGTGGGTGTCACGACGGCGTTCGGATCCTTGCCGCTCGTTTTTCCGTCGGTAGAGTTCAGAAAATCCTCAGAGGTTTCGCCGCTGATGTTGACATTGGTCAGATTCACAGTGCCGACCGTCGTCGCGCCGTCTGCGATCTTGACCAGCAGGTCACAGAGCTTGCCATTCTCCGTGATGCGGAAGCCACTGTTCATCATGTCAACAGCATTCAGATAGCCGCTGTCCTTGTTGCAGATTTTATAGCCGAAGCCGCTGACCAGATCGGTCCATTCCGCGCCCTCGAGCGTCAGGTTTTCGCCCAGCTCGACGGTCGTGTCAAAGCCGCGGCATCTCTGGCCGTCCTTGATGCCTTTCATGTAAACCGGGATCTTTACGGTATCGCCCGGCTGGCCGGAAGCTGTGCCGATCTCCAGATGCGCGTAATCAGGCACATCTGCCGCAAAGGCTGCGACGCTTAGAAGCGACAGCGCCATGACGACGGCAAGCACCAGACTCAGCAGGCGGGTGCAAGTATGATGTTTCATTGTTCTCTTCCTTTCTGAGTTTACTCAGATTCTTCTATGATCGTTCCTGCCAGCACATCCATGATGTACATGGCGTCGAGATAGCTGATCATTTCGTCGCGGTTGCGCTCAGCTAAAGCGGAGCCGCTGCCAACCAAACCGGCCACGCCGCCGTTCGCACCGTTCTGCTTGCCCTCGACCGGGTTGGAGGAACAACCGGATTCTATGCTTACAGCGGTGATAAAGCCGACGCTGGATGAACCACTGGTGCTATTCTGCACGGAGCAGCCCACCATGGCATGACCGTTTCCATCGAACGTTCCTGCGAAGGGCTTGTGGAAATACGTGCCGATTGGTATCCGTGCCAAATCAGCCAGATTGATATTTGCAATGAGAAAATACTTGCCAGAAAGGTTTTTGCGGGTACCAGTCGGCTCCTCTGCCGAGGTCCCTGGCTATCCCCTTCCCGACTGGATTCTGCCGCCAAAGCTGCCGGGCTCTGCCCGGCAGCCAGGATAGCGCAGACCAGAAAGCGAAATAGAAGTGTTCTGATCTGCTTCATGGGGAATTTTCTTCTTAGCCGTTGCCAGCCAGCACGTCCATGATGCGCATGGCATCGAGATAGTTTACAGTGCCGTCATGGTTGTAATCAGCGGCTTCGATCTGCTCCGCAGTCAGGGTGATGTTGCCTGCCAGATAGTCCATGATGGCCATGGCATCCACATAGGTCCACACGCCGTCGCCGTTGACGGAGTGCAGCTTCCACGTTGCGGTGAAGGTCACGGCGCCGGTGACAGTATAGACCGCGCCCACGTCATAGGTGTTCTCGCCGTCGGACCAGCCCTTGAAATCATAGACCCAGTTCTGAGCGTTCGTGCGGACAGGCGCTGCGGGGAGGTTGATATCGGTGCCGGAAGCAACGTTATAGCTTTCAGCCAGCTCGGTGATCGTATCGCCCTCCAGTCCGCCGCCGAGGAAGGTGACGGTGAAGGTGTCGGTGTCGCCAATTTCCTGACGGGGATGGCTTGAGGTGTCGTTGCCGCAGTTGCGGAGAACAGGATACTTGGTTCCTTCATACGTCCAGATTGTTACAAAGTCCCACCGAGACGTGGTCGGGAAGGTTTCGCTGTCCTGCAGATCATCGGAGGAGATGCGGGTCGCGCCGCCCTGCGTGCCGCTGGTCGTGGAGACGACGTAGCTCTGCGTCACGGTGCCGTTCTGCGCACCAGCAAATACGCCAGAATTGCTGGTATTCAGCGCCATGACATACGGATCGACCCAGACGTTTTCCACGTTACCGCCGGCATAGTTGCCGCCGACAGCGCCGCCGACATACTGGTTGCCCTTGACCTCGCCTGTGGTATAGCTGTAGCAGTCCTGAATGAGGCCCTTGTTGCCGCCGACAAGACCGCCGTTGTAAGCGCAGAAGCTCAGGGAGTTGTCGTTATACATGTTGTTGACGCTGCCCTTGCAGTAGGACTGCATGACCGTGCCAAAGTTGCCGCCGACAAGACCGCCGACAAAATACTGACCATGCACTGCAACCTTCGCGAAGGAGTTGGCGACCATACCGCCCGCATTGTTTCTGCCGGTGATACCGCCGACAAAGGTTTGCGAGTCGTCCGTGCCCTGCACGCCCTCGCCGGAGTTGAGCGCGCTGTCCTGGGTCACAGAGACGTTGCGAATCGTGCCATTGTTCTGACCGGCGATCACACCAACGAACTGGGAGCCCTGAATGGTGTCCTGCATCTCGACACTCAGATTCTCGATCACGCCGTCGTTGATGGCGAACAGACCCCAGTTGGAGCCGCTGTAGCTGCTGGTGAGGCCGGTGATGGTGTAGCCGTTGCCGTCAAAGTTGCCGGTGTAAGCCACATCGTCGCCGTCCGTCCAGCCCAGAGGCGTCCAGGCGGAGGAGATAGTAATGTCGTTTGCGAGGAAATAGTTCTTGGTCATATCCTTCGCTACGCCGCGAAGCTCTGCCTCGTTGTGGATGGCTTGATAGCCGTCCTTATCATAGGTGGGACCTTCGCCCGGCTGGTCGGGGGTAACAGGGGTGCTGCTGCCGGTGCCGACCTTGACGGTGTAATACAGCTTGCCAAGGGCTGCGCCGGAGTGTTCGCCGTAGATGCTGTCACTGCCGCCGTAGGTGGTGCAGGAATAGTTGACCGTAACGGTCGCCACGCCGTCCGCTACGCCGGTGAAGGCGAGCTTCAGCGTACCGCCCTCGTGGCTGGCCGCAACGGTAGCAACCTTTTCGTTGTTGCTCGCGGCGGTCAGGTAAACGAAGCCGTTGCTCTTGACGGTGCCGTAATCGTAGAAGGTCAGAACGCCGTCATCGGAGACGGTAGCGTCAACATCCAGCGTAACATTGCCGTAGCTATTATCCGCCTTATTGCTGTACACGGGAATGGGGTTTGCTGCGCTGCCGCGCGCGGTAGTCACAGCCGGTTCAGCCGCCATGACACCCACTGTCATGCAGCCGAGCAGCATGCAAAGCGTCAGCAGCAGAGAAAGTGTTCGTTTCATATGCTTCATGATGTTCACTCCTTATTATCTGAGGTTGGCAAGGATCGCGCCGTAATCGCGGGAGTCAACCTTCTTGTTATGATCGATGTCTGCGCGCAGGATCATTGCCATGTTGGAATCCTTCATGTATGTCGCGTCTGCGTTGTAGATGCCGGCAGTTGCAACAACGTCTCTCAGGTCGGTCGTGCCGCTGGCATTCACGTCCTTGGAATATGCAACGCGTAGTGCGCTCTCCTGGGTATAGCCGATCTTGCTCAGTTCGGGGGCTCCCTTCACGACCCAGCCATATACGTGCGTGTATGCAGCACCGCTGCGGGCGTAGCCAGCGGAGGTGACGTCCAGCATGGTATTGCCGTCGTAGGTGTAGCGGGTCGCATCATAGTCGGTGTAGACCAGAACCAGAGAATAACCGGGTACATATTCCGTGGTCTCGGTGAAATATTTCGGCTGGTTGATGGTGACCTTTGCCTCACCGGTTGCAGGCTGGTAGCCCTTCAGCGTGGCACGGAACTTGACGGTATATTCACCGACTGCCGTGTATGCGGGGGATTCATCGAGCGTATACTCGCCATTTGCATCGGCATACTTGATGGTCGCGCCGGACTTGTTCGCCGTGGCGTTCACGCCGTGCGGCTGGCCGTCGTAGTCAACCGTCACATCGTCGGCAGAAACAGTCAGATCGTCCTTGAGCTTGATCGTGACCTGTGCGGGGCCGCTGATTGCGCAGGGTTCTGCATTGCCGCTGATGGAGGAGCCGAACGTCTCGATGGAGCACTCTCCGCGAACCAGCGTAAAGTCGCCGGTGACTTCGGTCTCCTGCGCCAGAGCCTTGAACGTGTATGTGCTGATCACAGCGCCGTCAGTCAGACCGGGCAGGGCGTTGATGTACCGGAAGGTATTGGTCTCAGAATCCAGAACTGCCTCGTCGGGCTTGGTCAGCAACTCAAAGAGAGCCGGATCATAGGTCATCTGATACTGTGCGCCGTCAAACGCACCGCCGTTGCCGGTGATGGTGATCGTGACGGTCTCGTCCATCTTGACCTCCGGCTTGTCAGCGGCGATGTTCATGGTGAAGGACGCTGCCTCCGGAATGCTGACGCCGCCGCCATTGCCGCCATTAGGATACACAACGGCATTGGGGTCGAGACCTGCCTGAGTGCCGTCCGTGCTGTTCAGGAAAAGCGTAGAGGTCTGGCTCATGCTGACATTACTGAGCGTGATGCCGGTGGTCGTGCCTGCGGGGATGTCCTGTTCAACGTTGCAGACGACATGGAACAGCAGACCGTTGCTGTGCAGGCTGTTTTCTGGATGCTCGGCAAACGCAAGGTTCACCATGTTGACCGAACCGTTCTGGGCATTGTAGCCGCCGGACCAGCCACTGATGCTGGGAGCGAATTCAACGCCCGTGACGGTGAGGTAGCTGTCGCTCATAGCGGCAACATTGCAGGAAATGCCGCTGAGGTACTGGTCTTCTTTCAGACCCGCCAGGGAAACGGGGATCTTCACGGTGTCGTCGGCCTTGAGCGACGTGGCGCTCGCCGTGCCGACCTCCAGATGTGCGTAGCTCGGCGCATCTGCTGCCAGTGCGCTCATGCAGAAGAGCGACAGCACCAGAGCCAGCACCAGCAATGTCCGCAGCACTGTTTTTGCCGAACGATTGATTGATTTGTTCATTCTTGCTTTCCTCCTGAAAAATTTTTATTTCATGTACTTGCCAGAGCGCATTTTATCTGCGCTTCGCGCAAACATTCATGACAAAACTCAGCCCGCTCCTGCGAGAGCGTCCATAATGGCCATGGCGTCCAGATAGCTGATCTCGCCGTCATGGTTGTAATCTGCCGCCAGCTGTGCCTCCGGACTCAGCTGCCCGTTTCCAGCCAGATAGTCCATGATGTACATGGCATCCCGATACGACCACTCCTCATCGCCGGTTACCGTCATGGTTTCTGTATCAATCTCTGTTTCATTGTCTGCAGGCGCGTCGCTGTTTTTGTAGATCAGATAGAACGTAGCGCCCTTGGGCGTCGCCACGTTGGTGGTATCGGATTTCCAGTCGTAGAACGTGCCGAACTCCGGTGTGGCGCTTGCTGTGTATTTGCTCCAGCCGATCCACTTGTAGGTGAGCTCGTTCTGGGTGATGCTCTCGCCGATGCCGAGCGTCGTGGGGTGGAATTCCTTGCGCAGAATGCTGCAATTCACGTTGTGCTTGCAGTAGCTGGACTGGCACTTGAGCTTCAGCGCCTGGGCTTCGCCATAGCCGACGACCTGATCCTTATAGTCGACATAGATGACCTTGACCGTCAGCGCAACTTCGCTCTCAGATACGTCAGGGGTCGGGACGGATGGCTCGGACGGATCGCCGGGCTTGGGCTGCTCTACCTTTGCGGGTACGTAGTTCTCGACCCAGTAGGTGATGGTAGCTGTGCTTGCATTGTTGGAAAAATAAACGATGCTGCCCGGCTTACGGCTGCTGACGGGGAAGTACCAGCTGCCGACAATCTGACGGAGACGAGTATAGGTGCCTGCGGTGAACGCAGACAGCTCCTTAAGCGTGTAGGGCTCCGATTCGATCCCGGAGCTGCCCTTCGCAACTGTGTCCGAGCCGACCTCATACGCCTTGCCGCTGATGACGTCGAACACTCTGACCTTGATTGAGATCGTTGCCACGTCGTCTGCTGCCAGTGCAGCCGCTGTACAGGAGAGGATCAAGCAAACACATAACAGCAGGGATAAACTTCGCTTTTTCAATTTGCATTCCTCCAAATTCATAAAATATCTATATGAAGCCCGCCAATGGCAGGCAGTATTTTATTCTCCGTACACGCGCCGCCAGCAATCGCGGCAGAGCTGCCCGCTGCCTTCCACGTAGCAGTCTCGCCGGTCGATGGGAAGATCAATCGGAACGTCCGTTTTCTTCCCACACAGAACACAACGCTCACAGATATTATTCCGCAGCACCGCTTCGCGTTTTCGTTGCAGCAATTCTTCAAACGTCAGCTTCATAGGGAAAGCGCTCCTCTCCAAAAGATTCACCGCCGTATTAGGTTCTTTTTCCCGCGCAGACGGGGCAGCCGCATTTTCTTGCGCCGGTTCGCGGGTAAATGGCAGCTTTCCAGACGTGCCCCAGCGGGCACTCCCACCAGACCTTTTTTGTGCTGCCCGCCGTGACCATTTCGGGCGTGAGACTGCCGTTCATCGTCGGGTGCCACTCGGCGGCGATACGCGGCTCGACGGTCGCCAGATCATTGAAGCCTGCCAGCACCTTTTTGTTTGTGCAGTACGGGCAGCCGGTCCCGTTTGCGCGGGACGCAATCACTGCCTGAAAGCTGTGTCCCTTCTCGCAGATCCACCACGCCTTGCGGTTGCTGGTCAGCGTGACCTGCTGCGGGGTGAGCGTTCCGTTTCGTTCCGTGTCCCACTGCGCGGCAAGCACCGGATTTTGTGACGCAAGGTCGTTGAAGCCGGGCAGCACCAGTTTTCCGGAACAATATGGGCAGCCACTTTGCCTGTTTGTCCGTGCAGAGACCGCCGCCCGCCAGTGGTGTCCATGCCCGCAGACCCACCAGACCTTTTTCTCTGTCCCCGGCAGAACGTCCTGTGGGGTCAGCTTGCCGTTGCGCGCCGTGTCCCATTCCTGTGCCAGCTCCGGATCCACCGTCGCAAGGTCGTTCTCTCCAACGAGAATCTGCCTCCCGGCGCAGACCGGACAGCCGCACCCGGAAGCGCGGGAACGGATGCTTGCGCGCCAGCTGTGTCCTTTTTCACATTTCCACCAGACTAGCCGATGGCTGCCGGTTGTAACATCTGCCGGTAATACAGGAATATTCTTCGTATAATCCCACTGCCGCGCCAGCTCCGGATATTGCGTTGCCAGATCGTTGAAGCCTGCTTGTGCCTTTTTTCCGGCGCAGAACGGACATCCGCTGCCGTGGGTTCTCGTATAGACCACAGCTTCCCACTCGTGTCCGTTTTCGCAACGCCACCAGACCGGCGTATGACTGCCGTAGGTGACCGCCTGCGGCGTGAGCGGCAGATTGCGCTCCGCATCCCATTCGTCCAGCAGGTTCTGCTTCTGATATAGTCTGCAATAGTCAAAGAAACTCTGTCTCATGCGCGCCTCCGTTCTGCATCCGTCTGCGGAGAAAAATGCAGATGTTGGTGCTTCTGGCTGACGTTTCCGGCGCAGACGGGGCAGCCGGTGCGCTTCTTTGCATTCGTGCGGTTCGAGATCGCCGTGCGCCAGACGTGCCCCTCCGGACAAATCCACCAGACCTTGCGGTTGCTGCCTGCTGTGACCATTTCGGGCGTGAGCGCGCCATTGAGCGTCGGATGCCATTCGGCAGCAATTTCCGGTTCGATGCTTGCAAGATCGTTGAAGCCTGCCAGCACTTTCTTGTTTCCGCAGTACGGGCAGCCATTGGTACCCCGCGTCCGATCCACGATCTCTGCTCGCCATTCGTGACCAAGCGAGCACCGCCACCAGACCGTCTGATGGCTGCCGGACACAACCTGCGACGGCGTGAGGTTTCCGTTTTTTGTTGGGTGCCATTCGGCGGCGACGGCGGGGAACAGCGTGGCAAGGTCGTTATAGCCTGCCTGCGCCACATCGTTTGCGCAGATCGGACAGCCAGCGCCCATTCGGACGCGCGTTTTCGGGGCAGCCTGCCATTCGTGACCGTTGGTGCAGAGCCACCAAATCTTTTTGTCGTAGCCGTAGCTGATTTTCTGCGGCGTGAGGTCGCCGTTTTTTGTTGGATGCCACTCGGCAACAAGCGCCGGGTGGGTCGTAGCAAAATCATTGAAGCCGGGCAGGATTTTCCGGTTCGCGCAGACCGGGCAGCCGCACCCGGAGGCGCGGGAGGCGATCGTCGCCTGCCAGCTATGCCCCTTTTCACAGCGCCACCAGACCTTGCGGCTGTTTCCGGCCATTACCATCTGCACCGTCAGATCAAAGTTTTTTTCCCGATCCCATTGCGCACTCAGCGCAGGGTGCGTCGAGGCTAAATCGTAAAAGCCCGCAAGAACCTCCCGTCCGGCGCAGAATGGGCAGCCCCTGCAGAGTGCCGTGCGGCTGTAGATCTCCTGCTGCCATTCATGCCCAAGCCGATCGATCCACCAGACCTTCTGCCGCGAATGGCAGGTAACTGCGTCCGGGGTCAGCCCATCATTTTTTGCGTAGTGCCATTGCTGCAGCAGCTCCGCGCGGCGGCTTCTGATGCAGTATTCTTTCAGCGTCATTCCGCGCGTTTCTGCGCTCATACGACTATGGCCTTCCTTCTGTCAATTGGTGCGTGGCGTGGTACCACGCGATAAAATCCTCGTGCAATCCCTCGCCGCGTTTTCGCGCCCGGATGGCATCGTCTTTCTTTTCATACGCACCGAGATAATACGTTTTTCGTTTGAACGTGATCTGTGCGCACCATCTTCCGGTGCGCCTGTTCCGGTAAACGCCGGTCACGCCGCTGGTGTTGGTGGGGCGCAAGCGCCGTCTGCCAGCTTCCAGAATGGTAACGGACGTACCCTCGCAGAGCTTGAGATTTTCCAGAAGCTGCTTTTCCTGCAAGCAGCCGCAGCTTTTTGTCTTACCGCTCTGCAGGTTCGTCTGGCGTACAACCGTTTCCTTCCCGCAGTCGCATTTGCAGCGCCACAGGTGCTGCCCGTCCTCTTTGCCTGCATAACCGGTTACGGTCAGCATGGAAAACCGCTTGCCGAGATAGTCTTTCAAAGGCGGATGGCTCAGACAGCCGCAGCTTTTCCGGTAGCCCGCTGTAAGCTGATGCAAAGGCGCGTCGATTTCGCCGCCGCAGTCACAGATGCAGTGCCAGACCGTGGAGCCGGAGGCATCCCGCGCCGGCAAAGGGTATTGCGCGGTCAAACGCCCAAAGCGCTGACCTGTGATATCTCGCTGCCCAGGCTTGACATTTGTATTGCAGTCGCAGTCCGTGACGGTGCCGCGCTGCAAAGTGCGTGTGTCGAGCAGAATTTCTCCTCCGCAGTCGCAGCGGCAGCGCCAGATGGTGTAGCCATTTTTGTGCTGGGACGTTGCTTCTTCCACGCGCAGATGACCGATACGATAGCCAATGGCAATTTTTGCGCGCGTTGTCTGTGCGGTCATATCGATTGCCCCATAGAACATAATTTTTCTTATGTAGTAAACGGGCATGGGAGAATGCGTGAGGATGAACGACCAAACGCTGCACTGAAACGCAAGCCATGCCCAAATGGGCGCAAAAAAACAGGCCAATGAAAAATGCAGATTCATTGGCCGATTTTCCATGTCGTTCTGTTTGCCTGACATGGATGAACCATGGTTCTTGAATGATAAATCTACGATTTAGGCTTGAAGAATTTCATAAAAAGTGTTATTATTCCTAATAAGTAGCGGGTGCAGTCTGACTATTCGGTCGGCGCGTCTACTACATAAGAAAAATTATGTTGTGTCCCGTTGCGCTAAGCAAGCAAACCCAGCTTTTCCATTTGGTGGCGGTGCTCTGTGCCGGTGGACATGATGTAGATGCGCGTCGTGTTGATGCTGCTGTGACCGAGAATATCTGCCAGTTTTGCAATATCCTTCTCCATACGATAGAAAGTCCGGGCAAAGAGTTTCCTCAGATTGTGGGGAAACACCTTGTCCGGATTTACGTTTGCCTGCGCACACAGCCGCTTCATGGCAGACCAGATATTGCTGCGGTTTATCGGCTTGCCGGTCCGGGTACGGAAGATGTGCCCGCTTTCAATCCCCGCGCTGCGCACGTATTGCAGCAGGATGTTTTGCAGCCCTCTGGGAATCAGGATGCTTCGCGTCTTATTCTTGCACGCGACGGAGATTTCTCCGGCTCGGACAGCCTCCACCGTAAAATATTGCAGCTCGGATACGCGGATTCCCGTGGCGCAGAGCGTTTGCAGCAGCAGCCACAGCCGCTGATCTTTCCTGGCAGCGTGCAAAAGCCTCTGGTATTCTGCCTTGCTCAGTTCCCGATTTGCAGCCAGATACGTTTTCTTCTGCACGCGGTACAGCTTAACCTTGCAGTCCGCCCTGCCGCAGAAAACGAGAAAGCTGTTGAGCGAGGCGAGCATGGAGTTGACCGATAAAATCGTATAGCCTCTGGTCGGAAGATCACGCTTATATGCAATTGTCAGATCTTTCGTGAGCGCTTGTGATCCGGCGTATTTTGAAAAAGTACGGACATCCCGGATGTATTTTTGGATGGTAGCGCTGCTTTTTTCTTCTTCGTACAGCTTGTGGGCATACTGCGCAAGCAGCTCGGTGGTGATATAAGTCTCATTCATATTGTTCTCTCTTTCTGTGTCCCCATACGGACGCAGACTTATTATACCGTTCTTTCTGCAAAGTGCATGACCAGCTTTGGAGGACTTTTTCAAAAAACTCTCTCCTATCCGCAGCTTTCTGCTGAACATTTTTCCGGATGTCTTGTGTTTCTTTGGATCTTCGTATATCATGTTCCATATTGAGTATGATCTCCGGCAGGACAAGCACCTGACGGATAACATATATTGTCATAGAATTTCATACTTTTTCTCTGTATTGGTTCTCAGCTAGAGTTTGCCCTTCAAGCTACGCCGTGGTGTCGCGGCGCTGGTGACAGCAAAAGCGCGGACGTTCCCCTTGGCGGGAGCGTCCGCGTTGTTATTTGTCCTCATTTATAATGTATAAGTTTGACGTGCAGCTTCCGTTTTCTCGGTGGCGGCGCTGGCGCTGGATGTATCCGGCGCGTTCTAAGTCATTCAAGGCACGCTGAACCGTGCGCGGCGAGAGGTGCAGGTCGCGGGCTATCGTCTTGATGCCCGGCCAGCAGCTCCCGCCGCCTGCACGGTCACGGAGGTACATATAGACTGTCCGCGCCCGGTGCGGCAGGTCGGGATCGGCATAGATGGAGCCGAAGAAGCTCATTTCTCGGCATAGCTGCTCATATAGCCGCCCGGCTTTGATGCCGTGACCGGCTGCGGCTGGGAATACAGACTTTTCTTGATATTCATCAGCAATTCCTCCTTTCCGGCGTAGTAGACTTCGCGCTGGGCGCGCTCCGGTGTTTGATATGGTTCTTCAAATGCGATGCCCCACTTGAAATATAATTGCAGCTTTGTGCGCATGGGATGTGTGCCGGTTTTCATGACAACAAATTCTCCCTTCGGGAGACTTTTCAGTTCGTCCGGTGAGAGTAACGCACGCTCCACCATCTGCAAGCTCTGGCTGTTGCTGTCTTTGCCGCGGCTTACGGAGCCAGTAAGGACTGTTCGGCTGCCGAGGGCTTTGGAGAGCGTCTCTGCCGTCTGGCTGTTCGGCGCAAAGCCGCCGAAGATCGTGTCCTGGCAGTTATCGGCTATGATCTCCGCGCCCTCTTTGCCGTAATTCTTTTCGAGCTGCGCGAGACTCTGGATGATCGGCACGAGCGTCAGCTTGCGGCTTCGGCCCGCGGAGAAGAGTGGCAGCACATCGAAGGGCGGCATCGTGCCGAATTCGTCACAGTAAAATACCACGCGCTTTTTCAGCTTGCCGTCGTTGGCGTTCGCAATAGAAAACAGCTCCCGCGACAGGTTCTGGATCATGAGGCCCGCCATGAAGTGCTTCGTCGGGTCTTCCTCCGGGATGATCAGGAAAATCGCACACTTCTCGGAGGCAAAGTGCTCCGCGTCGATTGGACTGTCATAGCAGAGCACCTGTTCCTGCTCGGAATCGATGAATGAATTCAGGCGGGAAAGCACCGTGGACATGACGGATGCCATGCCTTGTTCGGAGGAACTGGTTGCTGCGGTCGCCATCCAGCCTGCCTTATGCGTATCCGGCAGGCTGTCTATCAGAACCTGAAATCCATTCTTCTTTCCCATGGGAGCCATCAGTTCCTTCACCAGCTTGAACACGGACATGATGTGCCGCTTGTCATGCCCCGCACTGTCCGGCGGAATGAACTCCGACAGCGTCATGATCACGGTTGCCAGCACGCCCTCTGCTGCGTCATAGAAGTACGAATTTTGTCCACGATCCTGCTCGTCGCCGCCCGGATTGACGATGGTCTTGGCGAGGATCTTCGCATATTTTTCTGCATTCGCCCGTGCTGCAAGGTTGTCCGGATGCTCACGGGTCACGTCCATGTAACGGTTGACCAGCGTCATCAGATTGTTTCCATCCGAGCGGATCGGGTTGCGCAGGTCGACCACTGATACGCGATAGCCGTAGTACTTCTGCGCAATTCTTCCGCAGTTGCGCGCGAGGTCGCCCTTGGTATCCAAAATCAGGAAGCTCATGCCGCAAGCGCAGGCGAATTCGATGTTGGGATACAGAAAAAATGCGGTCTTGCCGACACCGGATGCGCCGATCATGAGGCAATGCACATCGTCGCAGTCCACCAGAGCATCCAGCCGTTTGCCGTGCTGCACGCTGCCAAGGACCAGCCCCTGCACGGTCGGGCGTCTCTTCCCGGCGCGCCATGATGCAACATCAAAGGGAACCGTGACGTAGGCTTTTCGGATCTCCTGATCTGTGGCCCAACGCGCTGTGCCGTACTGACCGTCTCCAACGGTTTTGGATTTGATGTTGTTCAGGGAGTAGTTGTTTGTTAGAAGTGAAAGCAGAAGAACGAATAACGCGCCTATCACACCAACGGCAACCAACGGGGTCATAGACTCAGGCATGGAGCTAATTCCTCCTTTTGGGCGTGGAGAAGATCCTCGTTCCAGTCCTTCAGCTCTGGCACAAGCCGCTCTGTCATAACGCCGCGTTCGCGTAATTGTTCTGCCATACGTTCACTCGCGGCGTGACCTGCTTTGTCATTGTCGAGGCACAGATAGACGATCTGCGTATCCGGATTCAGCATCTGCATAACCGGAATTGGGGACGTGCCGCAGCAGGCTACATAGCTGTGTTCCTGCCACTGATGCGGGTTCATGGAGATGTACGAAAGCATATCAATGGGCGCTTCAAAAACATAAAGGCTCCCGTCCGTGCCGGTATGATGAAAGCTGTAACGTGGGTCGCTGGATTCGACATTCAGGCGAAAGGCTTTGCCGAAGCTGTTCGTGCTGCGCAGATGCGCGTGGTGCGGGCATCCACCTTCGTCCGTGCCGATGAACACGGCGTTGTGATGCGCCGCGTCTTCGTAGAGCAGTTTTCTGCGGGCAAAGTACGAAACAACATCCGCGTCCAGCCCGCGCGTTTTGAGAAGATACGCAAAGACACGGTGCATAT
>JAEDFW010000037.1 GCA_016297855.1 Oscillospiraceae bacterium | reverse complement strand
GCTGCGATGCACCACTGGTATTTGTTCTCAATCTGGTCGCGGTAGCCCTTGATGATGGGATACTTCTTCTGCTGCGCCTTGGCCATCTTCTCCTGATTGACACCCTTGAGTCCGTCGGGGTCTTCGGAGATGAGATAGATGCGGCAGGGGATGGTATCGACATAATGCTGCCAGCGGGCTTCTTCGTAGTTGTCGAGCTTCGAGAGCGTGGCAAGGCTGCGGTAGCGCACATGCAGCTTTGTCAGGGGTTGATAGTCCCAGTCAACAACGACCTTCTTCGCTTTCAGCTTGTAGCATTCCTCAACCACCATCTGCACAAATTCCGGCTGGTCAAGTTCGGCCTGAATAAAGACTTCCTGCCCCTTCTGTACGTTCGCGCCGCATTCGGCGATCAGACGGGCATATTTCCTGAGAATCGTTTTTTTCATTTCCAACGCTCCTGTTATTTGAATTTACGGGTCTATGATAGCATGAATTTCGGCGCTTGCAAAGACCTGTGTGAAAAAAGCGGGCACTTGAAAGCCTGCGCGGAACATGCTATTGTATGAGTAACACACAAGGAGGATACTGCGATGAAAAACTATGTGGATTCGCTTCTGGATTTTATTGAACAAAGCCCCAGCTGCTATCATGTGGTGGAGAATTTTGCCGCCTCGCTTCGCGCGGATGGCTATACGGCACTGCGCGAGGACGAGCACTGGCAGCTGCAGCGCGGCGGAAAATATTTCGTGACGCGCAACAGCTCATCCATACTGGCCTTTCGTGTGCCTGCGTGCGAACCGGAAGGCTTCCTGCTCTCAGCTGCGCATTCCGATTTCCCGACGTTCAAGCTGAAGGACAACCCGGAAAAAGCGGGGCAGTATGTACAGCTTTCCACAGAAAAATACGGCGGCATGCTCATGGCGCCGTGGTTCGACCGGCCGCTTTCTATCGCCGGCCGTGTGTTGGTGAGAGAAAACGGCAAAATCGTTACAAAGCTGGTGAATCTAGAGCGAGACCTGCTTGTCATCCCCAGTGTGGCGATCCACATGAACCGGGCAGCCAATGACGGAGTGAAGCTGCTGGCAAACGTTGACACGCTGCCGCTCTTTGGCGGCAAGGACGCGGCAGGCAGCCTCATGCCGCTCGTGGCCGAGGCTGCGGGCGTAGAGGCAGAAAACATTCTGGGCCACGATCTGTATTTGTATGTGCGCGGCCGCGGTACACGCGTCGGCGCAAACGGAGAATTTGTGCTCTCGCCGAAGCTCGACGATCTGGCGTGCGCGTGGGGCTGCATGCAGGGCTTCCTGGAGGCATCCGACAGCGCGGCCATTCCTGTCTGCTGCGTCTTTGACAACGAGGAAGTCGGCAGCGAGACAAAGCAGGGCGCTGCGTCGAATCTGCTGCGCGACACGCTGCGGCGCATCTGCATCTCGCTTGGATATGAAGAAGAGCGCTATCTGCGCCTGCTTGCAAACAGCTTCATGGTCTCGGCCGACAACGGCCATGCTGTGCACCCCAACCACCCCGAGTATTCAGACCCCGGCAACAGCCCGGTGCTGAACGGCGGCGTGGTCGTGAAATTTAACGCCAACCAGCACTACACGACCGACGGCGTTTCCAGCGCGATTTTCCGCGCCGTCTGCCGCAAGGCGGACGTGGCCACGCAGGTCTATGCCAACCGGTCGGATCTGCCCGGCGGTTCCACACTCGGCTCGATTTCCAACGCGCGCGTGGCCGTGCGTACCGTGGATATCGGTCTGGCGCAGCTGGCGATGCACTCGTGTGTGGAAACGGCTGGCGCGCAGGATGTGGAAAGCCTGGTGCGTGCGATGCGCGTGCTCTACGGCACAAATCTGCGCATGGATACAGACGGCATTACGCTCGAATAAAAAACCGGCGGCAGGAATCCCTGCCGCCGCATTGTTCTTATTGCCGATGTCCGAAGTGGAATTTCGGTTCTGTGCCGTGAATCAGCCGCCTGATATTTGCCTGATGCATCACGACAATCAGCACCGCTGCAAACGTGCTGAGGATCAAAAACGCCGGTTCATGGACAAAGAACGGCGCGGCGAAACCCACAGCCACTGCCGCAGACATCGACGAGATCGAGGCCGTGCGGAACACGAACGCCATCAGCACGAACACCGCCACAGCGAGGAGAAACAGCCGCCAGTCGAGCATGAGCGCCACGGCGGCGCCTGTGGAGACGGCCTTTCCGCCCTTGAAGTGAAAAAAGACGGGGAAGCAATGACCCAGCAGGCATGCGATGCCCGCGATACAAAAACCGGTCTCGCCGGCAATCAGCCGCCCCAGCCACATGGCGAGAAGGCCCTTTGCGCAGTCACCCAAAAACGTCAGAGCACCCGCGCCGAAGCCCATTACACGCGCGACATTGGCCGCGCCGGCGTTGCCGCTGCCATGCGTGCGTACGTCGTTGTGAAAGACATACCGCGAGAGCAGAATAGAAACGCTGACCGAGCCGATCAGGTAGCCCAAAACGGCGCAGAGAAAATCGTATACGATGTCCATATAATCGCTTCCCTTGCAGTGTGGTATCGGAAGTATATCACATTTCCCAATGCTTTACAATGAATAATATGTGAATTTTCGTGCGCTTGCACGCAGCGGGATTGTGTGCTACACTAAACGTATTGAACAGGAAAAGAGGCAGAAAAATGGACAGACAATATGCGATCTATGCAGCCGAACAGGCAAAGACTCTTCTGGCCATCGACAGCCCTACGGGCTATACCGCCCGGGCGGCAGAATGGGTGAAGGACGCGTTCGCCGCGATGGGATATGATGCGCACATCACAACCAAGGGCGGCGTGCTGATCGATTTGGGCGGAGAAGATACAAACGACGCACTTTTGCTGCAGGCGCATACTGATACGCTCGGCGCGATGGTGGCAGAGGTGAAGGGAAACGGCCGTCTGCGCGTCACGGCGCTCGGCGGCATGCGCGCGGAAAACGGCGAAGCGGAAAACGTGCGCGTCTATACCCGCGCGGGCAGGGTTATCGACGGCACGCTCCAGCTTTGTAATGCGTCGGTGCATGTCAACGGCGAATACGGCTCGACCAAGCGCAGCTTTGATACGACGGAGGTCGTGCTGGACGAAGATGTAAAAAGCGCGGAGGATACGCGTGCGCTCGGCGTGGAGGTGGGCGATATCGTCTGCTTCGACCCCAGAACAACGATCACGGATTCCGGCTATATCAAAAGCCGTTTTTTGGATGATAAGCTCTCGGTGGGCATCCTGCTGGGGCTTGCGAAGTATCTGCGCGACAGCGGAAAAACGCCTTCGCGGCGGGTTTACGCGCATGTGACGGTCTATGAGGAGGTCGGCCACGGCGGCGCGGGATCCGTCCCTGCCGGTGTGACGGAATCCATCAGCGTCGACATGGGCTGCGTGGGCGACGGCCTGCAATGCACGGAAAAACAGGTCTCCATCTGTGCCAAGGACTCCGGCGGGCCGTACAGCTACGAGGTTGTGGGCAAGCTGATCGAGGCTGCCAAACGAGAGGGCGCGGATTACGCCGTGGATGTCTACCCGCACTACGGCTCCGACGTTGAGGCGACACTCTCAGCCGGCAGCGATATCCGCCACGGGCTGATTGGCGCCGGCGTCTATGCCAGCCACGGCTACGAGCGCAGCCACGTGGACGGCGTCTGGAGCGCGCTGAAGGTGCTCAAGGGCTATCTTGAACTGTAACTGCGAAAAAAAGACCGCTCCATCGGAGCGGTCTTTTTTGCAAGTTACTTCTTGATGTCCTCGCCGCGCAGATATTTGCCAAGGGGCTTGACGAGCAGCGCGAAGATGACAAGGCACAGCGCCATATCGATGACCATATAGAAGCCGTTGTACAGCGCGGAATAGAACCACGGCGTGGTCATGGTCATTCCGAAGAATTCCTCGGGCATGTACTCGGCCCAGACGGTTGCGCCGACCACATAGTGGACCAGGAACCGTGCGGCGGAGCCGACGACGGTGCCGACGAAGACGCTGGAGGTCTTGCCGTGGAACAGACCAGCGAAGCCAAGCACCGTAAACGCGACCAGATAGTCGCCGATGATGGACTGCCAGCCAATGGCGAAGCCGCCGTCAAACATGAACTGCAGCACGCCAAATACAAAGCCGCTCAGAAGGCCCGGGCCAACGCCCCAGCGGCACGCATACAGGAAGATGGGCAGCATGGCCAGACAGATTGAGCCGCCCCACGGCATTTCCCAGAGTTTGATGTAGCTCAGAATCTGAGCCACGACGACCATTATGGCGCCCTCGCACAGGCAGCGGAGCGTCAGTTTTGTTTTTGCATTCATTCAAATGCCTCCCTAAAAAAAGTACCGCATGGCAACCGGACGGTGCAATGCGGTACGAAACGTTCTTGTCCAAACAGCTTCCTACGCCGGCATTACCCGGATCAGGTAAAAGGGACCTGCGCGATGCGCAATCTCAGCCGGAATTCCAGCGCCCCCGTGTTCGATTGTTTTGCGGTCGATCGTATTATAGCGTATATGGCACGGATGTGCAAGAGAAAGATGAAATTTTTGGATACCGCCCGCCTTGCTACGGGAAAAGAACGAAAAAGCGGGGAAAGTCCAGATAAAGAAAATTTTTCGGAACCTCTTGAAAAACGGGAAAAAAAGCGTATGATGATATGGCCCGCGCGGCGGGCACAGGAGGACATACCGATGAAACGTTCGCTCATGCAGCCGGCTTCGATGCTGGAAGGGCCGGTCATGAAAAATATGCTGCGCTTTTTTATTCCGATCATGCTGGGAACGCTTCTGCAGCAGCTGTACGCCACGGTCGACGCTGTCATTCTGGGCCGCTTTGTTGGCAAAACGGCGCTGGCGGCGGTCGGCGGGTCCGATATCGTTCTGATCAACCTGATTGTGGGCTTTTTTGTCGCGCTGGCTTCCGGCGCGTCGGTCGTCATCTCGCAGCATGCCGGCGCAGGGGAGGATGAGCTGGTCAGCCAGTCGATGCATACGGCGCTGGCGCTTTCCATCGTCATCGGCGCGGTGATGACCGTGGCGGGCGTTTTTGTTGCGCCGCAGTTCCTCAGCGCGCTCGGCACGCCGCAAGACACCATGCAGTATTCCGTGGACTATCTGCGCTGGTACTTCGCGGGCATGATCCCGTCGATGATCTATAACATGGGCGGCGGTATCCTGCGCGCAGTGGGCGACTCAAAACGGCCGCTGTATTTTCTCATCGTCTGCGTGGCGGTCAATACCGTGCTGGACCTGCTGTTTGTGGCGGTATTCCGGATGGAGGTCGCGGGTGCAGCCATCGCCACGAGTCTGGCGCAGTTGGTCTGCGCGGTGCTGGTGCTGGTTACACTTGTGAAAATGCCGGGCGCGTACCGGCTGGAGCTTTCCAGACTTCGCTTCACGCGCGGTCTTCTAGGCCGGATGCTCTATATCGGTCTGCCGACGGGCCTGCAGAGCATGATGTACAGCGTAACGAACCTGTTCGTGCAGAAGGCCATCAATCTGCTCGGCACGGATACCGTGGCGGCGTGGTCGGCATTTTGGAAGCTGGACGGCGCATACTGGCCCATTTCCGGCGCCATCGGCATCGCCGTTATGACCTTCGCCGGGCAGAATTACGGTGCGCGCAACCGCGAGCGGATCTTTAAAAGCATCCACGCGGGACTCATTCTGCACCTGCTGTTCTCGCTGCTGCTGAGCTGCGGGATGTACTTCACGCGCGGATTTACCATCGCGCTGTTTAACGACGATCCCGGCGTCATCGCACAGGGAATGCAGATCGTAGCATATCTGGCGTTTTGCTATCCCCTGTTCACCTGCACGGAGGTGTTTTCGTCGGCCATGCGCGGGGTAGGCGACGCGGTGCGGCCCACGCTCTTGACATTGCTCGGCATCTGCGTGCTGCGGATGATCATTCTGTTTATCGTGACGATTCCGAATCCGAGCAATATAACCATTGCCCTGTGCTATCCCGTCACCTGGGCGGCCGCCTCGAGCCTGTTTCTGATCTATTATAAATCCGGACACTGGCTGCCATCATTCAGCGAAAAACACGCATGAATGATCTCGGACGCGCTGCAGAATGAACTTCTGCAGCGCGTCCGTTTTTGTTCATGCTATGCTTACAGCATGGACGAACCGCCAGTAACGATCCAGCAGGCCAGACCTGCCGCCGTGAGCGCGCCGGTATAGACGCTGCCGGTGCGGCGGTAGATGTAGGTGCACAGCACGCTGAGCACCAGCACCTGCGGCGCAAAGAGGATCAAGAGCGACATGAACGGCCCGCCGAAGGTCGGGCTGAACAGCAGATCCGCGCCGGGGCCGATTCCCATAAAGAAGGGAATATACTCAAGCAGTACAATGATGAGGATACCGCCGACCATCATCAGTGCGTTGCGCCACCAGCAGCCCATAAAGCCGGCGAAGCCTGGACGGTAGGTGGCCTTCGTGCGCGACGAGGCCATGATCTTGCTGTTGTTGAGAAGAAAGAACAGCGCAAAGATCGGGATGTAGACGCAGAACTGCCCCAGACGGGTCAGATTGAAGGTTTTGAAAAACGGCCAGATGAAGCGGAAGTCCAGCATGAACGCAGCTTCGCAGACGGCAAGGATTCCATACAAAAACCCAAGCATACACACCACCAGCAGTGCGCAGCGCCCAAGCAGGCTCCAGCTCATCGTGTCCGGCGCGTCGGCGCTGCCCAGACCCATACTGTACCAGCCGCCTGATACGCCCTGCTTTTTGCGCTTCCGGTACGAGATGATGCTCGTTACGACCATAATGACGATCAGCAGCAGATACCAGCTCAGAAAGCCGTTTCCGATCGTCATGCGGAATACGCCCTCAGGCAGCGGCAGCAATCCGTGGCCGAGCTGCGTCATAAACGGATAGGTGAAGGCGGCGATCAGCATGGTGATGACGGCGCCGCGCCACCATGCGCCTTCCGGCAAAGCGCCGGAAGCGGAGGGCAGCGGCTGCACGGCCTTTGCAAAGAAGGGCGTCGTGAGCAGCAGCTCCATCACCGGCAGCAGCGCGGCCACCGCGCACAGCATGGCGATCAGCACCAGCACTTCTTTCGTCATTGCGACCTGATCGGTGGGAGCAAGGTCAGTCTCAAGCCCAATGCTGCTGTCAAACCACGAAAGCGCCACAGCAAGGCCATGGGTGTTATGCGTCGTCAGACGGTGATTGGTGTTGAGCAGCTCCATGCGCCGGGCGGAACCGTCGGCAAAATCGCCGTAGGTGGTGTCCCACGCTGCCGCATCCGCCGTGCAGCCCAGGAATTCCGTGCGCAGATCACTGCGCAGCAGCGCATCGCTGACCATGTTCTGATAGTCGCGGAAATAGCTGAATTCGTCGTATTTTGCCTGCAGCAGCAGCACGTTGTTGAACGTGATGTTCTGCGCGTCATATGCGCTGTCGCGGAACAGCTCGCCGCACTGCAATACGATGGCTCTCGGCTCGATGGGTGTGCCGGAGAAATCGGCAGCTACCGACCAGGACGACCAGGTGCCCATGGAGTGCCCGCTGACGGCAAGACGTGCCGGGTCCACATTGTCCATGGACGCCAGCAGCGCGTAGGCATAGCTGCCGCCGCAGGAGCTGTCCGTAATCCGGTTGCCGTCATCATCGGTGCTGTAATGGTCATCAAAGAAACTGAGGTTGGAGAAATTCATCAACACCTTATAGCGCTTCTGACCGCTGATCGTCTTGAATGTGCCGTCCTCTGCGCTGTCCTCGCCGTAGTTGACGGTCACCTTGTGATTGACGTATCCACGGTTCAAAAGACCGGCACTTGTGGCGCCGTGGCCGTATTCATCCAGCGCAAGCACGACTGCGCCGCGCCGCGCCAGTTCGATGGCGTAGGCTGCGCAGGTCTCGTGATCGTTCTGATAGCCGTGCAGCAGCAGTACGCCCGGAGCCTTGTTCTGTGCCGTTGCGCTGCGCGGCGTATACAGCTTGTACATCAGATTGCCGACGTCCGTTTCGATCCAGCCTTCCGTCACGTCGATGCTTCCGTTTCCGCGCTGGATGCTGTCGGCGGCAAACATGCAGCCGAACACGATCACAAGCAGAACAGCCAGCACTGCAACCGCCTTTTTCCGATTTCCTTTCATAGTCTCCTCCTTTTCTGTTTCGCTGCGGCATAGCCGCAGGCTGCATCCTCCAGACGGGGAACTGCATCCGTTTCAGACGGGCAGAATGCAGACCGCAATCAGAAACTGCAGTAGATCATGAGAAAGCCGCTGCGTACAAACAGCCACGGGTCTGGGAATGGACGCAGAGCAGTGGGATTGTCAGCTCCATGATGCCGGTTTCCGATCCGATGATGGTATTATTTTACACTGCTTTTTATGGCGGTGTCAATCGCCTCTGGTGATTCTGCGCAACGCTGGGTATCAAATATCGCCAAAGCCGGCCGGATTGGCACGCGCAGAAAAAAGTTGGGAAAAGACGCCGGCGCATGAAAAATCCGCCGCACAGCAAACGTGTTATGAGTGAAGGGAGTTGAGGCACATGAATACGGAAGGCGCCGAAGTATGGATGTGCCGCATCGTCGAACGCTACAGCGATATGCTTCTGCGTCTGGCCTACAGCCGGCTGCAATCGACTGCGGACGCGGAGGACTGTGTGCAGGAGGTCTATCTGAAGCTGCTGCGCCTCCACCCGGCCTTCCGCGACGCCGCGCATGAAAAGGCTTGGCTGATTCGCGTGACGCTCAATCAGGCCAGCGATTTCACCCGCGCGCGGCGCAGACAGGCCGCGGCGATTGATGCGCTGCCTGCACCGGCTGCTGCGGAAGTGACGCCGCTTCTTTCCGCCGTCCGGGCGCTGCCGGACAAGTATGCCGCGGTATTGCATCTGCATTACTATGAGGGCTATTCGATTCGGGAAATTGCAGAACTGCTTGCCCTGCCTGCCGCGACCGTGGGAACGCGGCTTTCGCGCGGAAGAGCGAAACTCAAAGCCATACTGGAGGAGGATTTC
Source organism: Oscillospiraceae bacterium (assembly GCA_016297855.1). Taxonomy (GTDB): domain Bacteria; phylum Bacillota; class Clostridia; order Oscillospirales; family Oscillospiraceae; genus CAG-170. The sequence goes on along the minus strand of JAEDFW010000037.1, from coordinate 6,282 downwards.
GATGAACTGGAATGATTATCACGAAGAAATGGATCGTGCATCGTTCGACCCGGCCTTCCGCCGGCGCGTCATACACGCGCTCCTGGCTGCGCAGCAGGGCGGAAAGGAAGAAAAAACAATGAAAAAAACGATGAAAAAAGGACTCCGGCGCACGCTTATTGCGGCGGCTGTGCTCGCCTTTGCAGCCGTCAGCGCCATTGCCATCACGGCCTCGCTGCGCGATAGTGCGCGGCAGGATATGGGCATTCAGACAGAGCAGACCATTGCAGAGTGGACGGAATATGAGGACGGCACTGTTTCTGCGCAAAGCAAAACAGGCAGCAAAGTGGAATGCATCAGCACCATGTGCTCCGGTGACACATGCGAGGTGTATCTGCTGGTAAACGGCGTGGACGCACAGACTGCCGCAGATATTGAAAATGAGCAGCTCTGGTGCGAGTGGGATTTCGGCTATGTCGACACCGGCCACCAGAACGCGACCATCGGCGTGCAGCAGGTGGCCTATGATGCGGATGCACAGCAATCGCTTGTCCGTGTATCGGCCGCGAGCGTCTATTTTGAGACGGCCAAGGAGCTGAAGATGGAACTGGTCCTGCGCAGAGACGGTGAGATCGCGCGCGCCTATGGCGGGCTGACCATTCCCATCACGCAGTCGCAAGCGCTGCAGTGCGCGGTGGATCTGCCCATCGAATCGGCAGGTCTGAGCGGGATGTTGACCGGCGTGCGCGTCTACGCCGGCTATGTCGAAGTCGTGGGAAGCTGCGCGTCGCTCGCGGATGCCGGCATTGACGAGACGGACTTCGGCGCGGTCGATGCATTTGTCGGCGGCTGGCACACTGCAATCAGCGAAGCGCTTTCCGGCGCGGAGCTGGCCTATGCCGACGGCACGCGCACCGGGATCGCGGAACTGCCCTCGCCGTTCGCGGGCGAGTGGATTTTCTCGAACGGTGAGCTCGTCCCGGTGGAGCAGGGGCAGCTGCAGATGCGCCATGTGTGCACGCAGGCGCTGGATCTGACACAGATCACGGCCATTGGGATCGGCGGCATAGAATATCCGCTTGGCTGAGAACAATGCAAAAGCCCGTGGATTTCCACGGGCTTTTGCTGCGTTTTCCGATTACAGATCGACGCGCGCGAAGCGTCGGATGGATATGCACCAGGCGAGATATGTTCCGGCAGCATAGATTACCGCGCCGGCCGCAAGCAGCGGCAGCTGCTTTACCTGATCTGCCGCGGCGTAGCTCTGACAGACGGCGCTCAGATAAGGGATGATATGCGAGAGCGTCTCTGCTGCGGCGATGAACACAAACTGATAGATGGCACTGATTAAAAACGGCTTTCCCAGATCATAGCCGTTTTTGTAGTGCATCGGGAAAAACGTGAGATTGAACAGCGCCAGCAGCATCAGCCCTACGCCGAAGAACGACACGTTTGCCTCAAAGCCCACGGGGTTTGCGACGTGGCTGTAGCTGGCCCGGATGAGCGCGAACGGTACGCAGACGATGAGCTGCAGAAGCTGCAGCGTCACGACGGTGGAAAACCGCGCCGTGACCATCGCCTGCTTCGGCACGGGCAGCAGCATTCCGAACGCCAGATCGTTGTTTTCCCGCGCGGACTGCATCATGAGAAAGATCCCGAGTGAGGTGTAGAAAAACGTGACAAAATACGGATAACTCGGGATGAGCAGCAGACCGCTCAGCGCCAGAAACATGAGCGGCACCGGAGTCATCACGAGCGTCCATTCCTTATAGATTAGCTGTTTCATGCCGTCGCCTCCCGTTCCAGATGTACCATCACGGCCTCAAGACTTGCCGGGGCGCACACCATGCCTGCGGCCAGTGCGCGGTTTTCTGCGCGCAGCAGCCCTTCAAACCGGCCTTTGTGGCACGACACGCCGGTCAGATGGGCGCAAAGCGCCTGCGTGAGCTGCTTTTCTTCGCCGGAGATGAGCAGCCACTTGCCCGTAAACGCCGCTTTCTCACAGCTTTCAACGATTTTCCCGTCACGGATGTATGTCACGGCATCTGCGCACGCATCCAGATCGGACGTGATGTGCGTGGAAAACAGAATGGATACCCCGTCTTGTTCCGCCAGCGTCATGAACAGCTCCAACAGTTCGTTACGCGAGACGGGGTCCAGCCCCGACGTCGGTTCATCGAGAATCAGAAGCTGCGCGCCGTGCGACATCGCCACGGCCAACTGATACTTGACCTTCATACCCTCGGACAGCTCGCATACACGTTTGTGCTCGTCGAGCGAGAAGCGCGAGAGAAGCTGCCGGTAGCGCGCGTCGTCCCAGCCGGGATAGAATCTGCGCGTAACGGCAGTGAGCGTATGCAGCCGCTTTCTGGGATAGCAGAAGATGCCGCCCGATACGAAGCCGATCTTCTCACGGATCTCGCGCTCATGCGTATCCATGTCCATGCCGAAAATCTCAATTTTGCCGCCGTCCGGATGCACCAGATGCAGAATTGACTTCAGCGTCGTGGTTTTACCGGCGCCGTTGCGGCCGATAAAGCCCATGATCGTGCCGGGCTGCATCGAAAACGACACGTCTTGCAGGCGGAATGTGGGATACTGTTTGCAGAGCCCGTCAACCATCAAGATGTTCATCGCCATCCTCCTTCGCCTCGCTTGCCAGCCGGAACAGCTCCGGCGGCGCGGAAATGTCATCCGCCGCCACCAGCGCGATACCGCGCGTTTTGTCGGCCATGAGCAGCAGATTGTCGCCCGGCTGAATGTCAAACAGCTCCCGCGCGCCCTTGGGGATCACAATCTGCCCCTTCTCGCCGACCTTTACTATGCTCAGAAACTTGCCTTTCGGGAATTGCAGCGCCATAATGTACCCCCCTGTTATATAAAGTATAACTTTTCATACAAAGTATAACTCCACATGCAAAAAAAAGCAAGAGCAGCACTATGATTTTTCAATTCTTTGTGCTAGAATACAGGCAAATAACAATAACACCGAAGGAGGAAACACCATGAAATACGTTTGCGACATCTGCGGCTGGACCTACGATGAGGAAGAGGGCTATCCCGAAGGCGGCATTGCACCCGGCACCAAGTGGGAAGACGTCCCCGAGGACTTCGAGTGCCCGCTGTGCTCGGTCGGCAAGGACTCGTTCAGCGAGGAATAAGCCAAACGGTTCCCGCCCGCATCACGCAGGCGGGAACTTTTTCGGTCGCCGGTCGTCCAACCGGCAGAGAAATACAAGGAGGAAAAACAATGGGGATGTTTGGTTTTGGTGTATTTCAAATCCTGTTCTTTCTGATATTCGCGCTGGTGCTCAGCGTTTTCATTGTCTCGCTGGTGCGCGGGATAAAGCGCGAGCACAAGAATAACCAATCACCAAGACTCACGGTCGAAGCTACCGTCGTGACCAAGCGCATGCAGGTGGGAAACAATGTACACAACAACGGCGATATGGTGACGCATAGTGCATACAGCAAATACTACGCCACGTTCCAGTTCGCCAGCGGCGACCGGCTGGAGCTGCCGGTAACGGGCAGTGAGTACGGCATGCTCATCGAAGGCGATCACGGAATGCTGAGCTTTCAGGGAACAAGATATCTCGGTTTTGAACGCCGATAAACAAACTCCGCTCGTCCTGCAGACGAGCGGAGTTTATAAAATACGCCGCAAGCCTTGAAGGTCAGGCTTGCGGCGTTTCCGGTTATAAGGACTCAAAGCGGCGCACGCCGCGTGTTGCGATCCAGCGCCTCATCAGTATGGCAAGCACTGCCAGCAGTGCCGACCAGACGAGCAGATATGCCTGTGCCGTCATATGCTCGCTGAGCAGCAGGAACCACAGAAGTCCCATCGCCAGCAGGATCGCCCAGTTGAGCAGCATCGTAAACAGCACCGACATGGATTGCTTGACGGCTTGTGTTTCATTGAGCCAGCCAAGACCCGGATGGCGCAGATTCTCGACAAGGCCAAGAGCGTTTGTTGCAACGGTGAGTAGCACGCCTGTCAGGCCCATGCAGAGACAAACGGGCACATCCTTCACCACAAATGCCGCCGCAGCGAGCAGCAGCAGCGCGGCCGGAAGCGTCAGGATCAGGCCCATGCGCAGCTTCGCGCGCAGCACCTGCGACGAACGCACCGGCATGGTGCGGATGATCCAGAGTGTTTTACCCTCCAGCGCAACCGACGGCGCGGTAAATGGCGCCATGCCTGCCATCAGGCCCACTGCCAGCGTGCCGATCACGCCGAGCGTGCCGGCCGGAAGCCCGAGCTGACTCATCAACACCAGTACGTCTGCACGCTTGATGAACAAAAACACCGCTGCGGCGATCATAAACACCAGACCAAGACCGCAGTTCATCATATACGCCGGGCACGAACCCAGACGCCGGAATTCCCGCTGCAGCATGGCTGCGTCCAGCGAAGTGCTCTTCATTGCCTTGTGCTCATAGCGGATTCTGGCAAAGCCGCGTTTGGCCGTTACGATGCGGATGAAGGCACGCGAAAGAATCCAGTACGCCAGCACGAACGGGATGATGGTCACCAGCAGCGAATACACCAGATGCAGCACGTTTCCGCTGGCCATGGCGCTGCCCATCCAGTAGATGGGCGCAATGGCGGCGAGTTTGCCCGCTATGACCGAGCCGTTCTGCGCCAGCAGCATCACATACTGGTTCATGCGCATGCAAAGGAGCATGTATCCGCCGAAGAATATCAGCGAGAAAACCATGGTAAACAGCGATTTGCGCCGGATGCGCGCTGTCAAAAGCGACAGCAGCCACGCGAACAGGCACGATACGGCCAGCGAAAACAGCGGCAGCGTCAGGCAGATCAGCACAAACGCCACGGCGCCCATTGCCGTAAAGCCCGCGCTCAGGCCCCACGCAAGCGCTGCGGGCACGGCCACGACCAGCTCATAGATCACGTCGAACACCAGCAAAATCAGCATCCGGCTGAGAAGAATGTCGCCCGGACGGATCGGCATGGCGAGCAGAAGCTCGTTGTCGCGCGCTTCAAACAGCTGCGACTTTGCCATAAAGATGCTGCCGATGAACATGAGGGCGAACGCCATGATGGCGCACATGGCAAAATACAGCCAACCCAGTCCCGCCGGTGCAAACGCGGCAGCCAGCTGTGAGAACTGCATGAAGAATAAAAAACCGAAAACGGCCACGCAGTAGAGCATCAGAAGCGCAAACAGAACTGGGGAGGCGCTCTTTTTCTTCCGCGCTTTCTGCCCTGTTCCGCGCTGCCGGTTCAGCATACCGGCCAGCTGGGCCGAAAGCTGGACACGGATGAGCGTTTTAAGCATTGACCTCACCCTCCAATTCCAGGAACACGTCCTCCAGCGATTGATCGCCGCGCACTTCGTCCATCGTGCCGGAGGCGATGAGCCGCCCGTTCTTGATGATAGCGACCTTGTCGCAGAGCTTTTCCGCCACTTCCAGCACATGCGTGGAGAAGAAGATCGCGCCGCCGCGGTCGCAGTGCTCGCGCATGATGGTCTTGAGCTGATGCGCCGCCGTGGGGTCAAGACCCACAAACGGCTCGTCCATCATGATGAGCTTCGGCTCGTGGATAAGCGCAGCGATGACGGCCAGCTTCTGCTTCATGCCGTGCGAGTAGGCCGAAACCGGCTGCGCCAGATCGGCCGTCAGATCAAACAGATCTGCATAGCGCAGGATCCGCGTCTCACGGTCTGCTGCCGAAACGCCGTAAACATCCGCCACGAAATTCAGGTATTTGATGCCCGGCAGAAACTCGTACAGATCGGGATTGTCGGGAATGTAGGCGAGGATCTTCTTGCAGGCGAGCGGATCGTCCTGAATCGATTTGCCGCCGATGCGAATGCTGCCGGAGTCGAACTGCAGAATGCCGCAGCACGATTTGAGCGTAGTGGTCTTGCCGGCGCCGTTGTGGCCGATGAAGCCGTAGACCTCGCCGGGGCGGATGTGCAGAGAAAGATCGTCCACGGCTTTCTTGTCACCGTAGGTTTTTGTCAGATGTTCAATATTCAGCATAGTCGTACCTCCTGTACCTGTGCGGATGACAGTTAGACGCTGGTTTCTAAATTCTGTTCCAAGGTTATCATACAGGCGTTACAGATATTTGTACAGAAAAATATTTTAGCACTCATTGCGACAGAGTGCTAAAATTAACAATCCGTTCATCAAAACAGGTATTTTTGTTCACATCCGGGCAGTATAGTGATACCCGTAAAGAAGATGAGCGGCAAGGGAGCCGCCCACAGTCAGAATTTTGAGGAGGTCATTACAATGTTAGTACCGTATTCCCGCAAGAACAACGTTTCC
>JAEDFW010000156.1 GCA_016297855.1 Oscillospiraceae bacterium | reverse complement strand
GAGTGGTTGTCATGCTTGTGCTCACGCAGGTGCTCGGTGAGGTCGTTGATCCGGGAAGTGAGAACCGCGATCTGAACCTCGGGCGAACCGGTGTCGCCTGGATGGGTTGCGTACTGCTCGATAATGGCAGTCTTTTCTTCTTTGCGCATCATAGTGTGTTTCCACCTTTCAAAATATTCCCCTCGGACCAAGTATCGGGCCGGCAGAATGCCCGCCTGAAGCTGGGCGCGATCCCGAAACTGAGTGCCTGGGCACCGGCATAATTCGCCAGCCTGATTAAGATATCATATTCTGCGCCGAATGTAAAGCGATAATTCACGCTTGAGCATAAGAAATTTCACATTTTTTGCACATTTTGTCGCCAAGGTGTCCTCCGCGGGCTTTTGTCAAAATCCGCCGCCGGTTCATACAATAGTGCAGGCGGATTCTTTTGCGCGGAGGAGAATGCGCCCTACTTGCAATCGAGGTGAGATTATGCTGAAAATCACCAAATTCGGCGGTTCGTCGCTGGCGGACGCATCCAGGTTCCTGCGCGTGCGCGATATCGTGCTGTCGGATATCTCGCGGCGTGTGGTCGTTGTCTCTGCAGCTGGCAAGCGCCATGCGGGCGACCACAAGATCACCGATCTGCTCTATCTCTGCCATGCGCATTTGAGCTACGGCGTGAGCTGCTGGGACTTATGGCGCAGGATCTGTGACCGATACATCGACATCCGCAACGGCTGCTCGCTGCAATATCCCATCGAGCAGGAGCTTGAGCGCATCTACGCCGGGCTATCGGCGCAGACGAGCTGCGATTATATCGCCTCGCGCGGAGAATACCTGTCCGCGCGTCTCATGGCGGAGCTTCTGGGCTACACATTCGTTGACAGCGCCGAGTGGCTGCAGTTCGACTACGCCGGGCGGGTGTTGTATGATGAATCCTACGCGAACCTGCAGTCGCTGGCCGACGGGCGCAAAATCGTCACGCCGGGCTTCTACGGCGTACTGCCGAACGGCGCAGTACACACGTTCTCGCGCGGCGGCTCGGACGTAACGGGAAGCCTCGCCGCGGCAGCACTGCATGCTGATTTGTATGAAAACTGGACGGATGTGACGGGCATTCTGGCTGCTGACCCGCGCATCGTGGCAAACCCTGCCTCCATCGCGCAGCTGTCGTATGAGGAGCTGCAGGCGCTTTCGCGCGTCGGCACGCAGGTGCTGCATGAAAGTGCGGTAGAACCCGTTCGCAGCAGGCAGATTCCGCTGCAGATCCGCAGCACCTGGCAGCCGGAACTGCCCGGCACGCGCATCGGCCTGCCGAGCACAGATTATTCTGCAGAGCCGTCCATCGTGGGCTTCGCCGGAAGGCGAAACCTAGCCATGCTGCGCGTGGCTTCTTCCGATATCGGCCGGCGCATGGGAGACATTTTAAGAACGCTTTCACTCGCAGGACTCAGCGTGTTCCACAGCGCGTGCGCGCTGGAGCAGCTTACAGTTCTGATTGACCTCGACGGCAGCTCGGAGCGCCTGCATGAATGCACCGAGCGGCTTCGCGCGCAGCTGCCGCAGGCGCAGCTGAAGCTGCGCGAAAACTTAAGCGTACTGGCGGCGCTGCTGCGCGGGCCAGATCTGCTGCCGAAGCTGGTCGCTGCCGTGCAGGCCAACGGTGTGCCCGTACACTATCTGGCCGATACGCGCCCGTGCCTGCTCATGATCGTGAATGACAGTCAATATGAGACGGCACTGCGTGCGGCGTACTCGGTCTGTCAAAAAAACAACTGATATGCCCCCAAAACTGCCGGAAAGCCATCGGCTTTCCGGCAGTCATCCTATTACATGTATTTGCACATGGCCTCATCGAGCAGCTTGATACGCGCTTCGGCTTCGGCAAGGGTATTGGCGCAGGCGGTGTAGTAGAACTTACACTTCGGCTCCGTGCCAGACGGACGCAGGATCACACGGCCGTTTTCAGCCAGTTGCAGCAGAACCATGTTCTCGCTCGGCAGGTTCGTGGGCGTTTTTTCGCCGGTGGCAAGATCTGTTTTCACGCCCGCGCGGAAATCGGCCACCGCCGTCACAGCAAAGCCCGCCACGTCCTTGGGAGGATTCGCGCGCAGCTCGTCCATGAGCTGCATGAACGCCGTCTTCTGCGCCGCGGACGCAAAGACCACGCTGCGAAGACCCGTGGTATAGAAGCCGTACTCGGCGTAGAGCGCGTCCATAGCCTCGGCCAGCGTCTTGCCCTGCAGCTTATAGCAGGCAGTCATCTCGGCGATGAGCATGGCCGTCACAACTGCGTCTTTATCTCTGGCGTAGTCGCCCTTTAAGTAGCCGCAGCTCTCTTCAAAGCCGAGGACAAAATTCTCGGGGCAGCCGGCCTGCTCCAGCTCGAGCACCACGCCGCCGATGTACTTAAAGCCCGTCAGCACCGTGCGCATCTTGCAGCCGTAGGCCGCAGCGATGCGGTCGGCAAGCGGCGTAGAGACGATGCTCTTGACTGCGACGGGATCGGCCGGCAGTTTGCCGGTCTTTTTCATATTTTCCAGAATGTACTGCAGAAGCAGGCACCCGACTTCGTTGCCCGAGAGCTTACGGTAGCCGCCGCCTACCGGCACGGACACGGCGATCCGGTCAGAGTCGGGGTCGGTGGCCATAACGAGATCGGGCTTTACCTCGTCCGCCAGCTTGTAGCTCTCATCAAAGGCCGCTTCATTTTCGGGGTTCGGGTTCGGGCAGGTTTCAAACTCGCCTGATGCGTTTACCTGAGACGCGGGAACGTAAACCTCGGCGCCGAGGCGCTTGAGAATCTCGCGCACCGGCTCGCTGCCCGCGCCGCACAGCGGCGAATAGACCAGCCTGAGCTGCGCCTTGCGCACCGTTTCGGGAGCGATGGCCTCCTGCGAGATGCGCGTATAGTATGCCTGCCAGACACTGTCGGAGATGTACTCCACAAGACCCTTCGCCATCGCGTCTTCAAATGTCAGATGCTCCGGCTCAAACAGGTCGATGGTCTCGATGGCATCCGATACTTTACCCGCCGGGATCTCGGTCATCTGGCCGCCGTCGGGGCCGTAGCATTTCAGGCCGTTATATTCTTTTGT
>JAEDFW010000036.1 GCA_016297855.1 Oscillospiraceae bacterium | reverse complement strand
AGCAGTATAACGACCGTAAAACCAAATCCCGCCGCAGATAACTGCGCCTGCTGCCGCTCTTTTCCGGCGAAAAGAGCGGCGCGTTTTTTCCTTTTTCAAAACATTCCGGAGGTAACAGCATGAACATCGTCATCACCGGCGGCTCGCGCGGCATCGGCGCAGCCACCGTTCGTCTGTACGCCGCGCGCGGCGATACTGTCAGCTTTTTGTATGAAAAAGAACACGAAGCCGCGCAGGTAGTCTCGCGCGAGACCGGCGCGCGCGCCATCTGCTGCGACGTGGCAGATGCGCGGGCCGTGAGCCGCGCGTTTTCTGAGATTGGCCCGGTTGACGTGCTCGTCAACAACGCCGGCATCTGCCACTACGGCCTCATTTCGCAGATCACGCCGGATGAATGGCGGCGCATCTTCGCCGTAAACGTCGACGGCGCGTTTTACTGCATCCGCGCAGCGCTGCCGTCGATGCTGGAGCGCCAGTCGGGTGCGATCGTGAATGTATCGTCCATGTGGGGTCAGGTCGGTGCGTCGTGCGAGGCGGCGTACTCCGCCACCAAGGGCGCGCTCATTGCGTTCACCAAGGCGCTGGCCAAGGAGCTTGGACCGTCGCACATCCGCGTGAACGCCGTCGCGCCGGGCGTCATTCAGACCGATATGTGCTCAGGTATCGCGTCTGAGGTGCTGGAGTCTTTGCGTGAGGAAACCCCCATCGAGCGTCTCGGCACGGCGACCGATATCGCACAGGCCGTCGCGTATCTGGCGGATGCGCCGTTCGTCACGGGCCAGATTCTCGGTGTGAACGGTGGATTTGTCATCACCTGATTGGAAACAGTTGCCCGGATTCGTGCAATCCGGGCTTTATTTGTCCCTGTTTGTGAAGGATGCGCGTGCATCCAAATACGAACAGGAGGGTTATTATGACCAGAACGGAACAACTTGGGCTGTACACCTGGGTCGAGAGCGACCCTGTCAGCCTCACGCAAATGAATGAGAATTTCACACAGCTCGACACCGTCGGCGCGCAGGCGCTTGCGCGCGCCAACGCGGCAGGCATCAATGCGGCGGGCCTGCTTCTGCACAGCCGCCACGCAGGACAGGATATCAGCTTCGCACAGGATGTTATGGCGGCCGATCTGACCCGGGTCAAAGACGCTGCGGCGTATTCCCAGCTCATGTTTTCCTCCGCCGGCGCGCATCTGCTCGCCTCTGGCTACTCCGGCGTGACGGAGAACATACGAAATTCGGATGGCACTAACATTAGCGTATCATCCTCGAACTCTCCCAGAAAGATCTGGACGATAAAGCCGTCCGGCTTTGGCGCTTTGTCGAGCGTGACGGTCACGATGACCACAGGTGCATATAGTTCGTTCACCGACCAGATCCTGCTATACTGCGGTGGCACACTGGTGGCAGAATCAGACGAGTATGTAAAAACTGACATTAACACCTCGCAGTCAGAATTCACCTATACCTTCGATGGTTTTGTTCTTGACCCGAATAAGACTTACGACCTGTATTTCAAAACTACCTATAGCACACTCAGGCATATTTCGAGCGCGACAATTACAGCGACGCCGCTCATCTACACCTCCGGCTGGCTGATTTCTCCCGTGCAGCATCTGTCCCAAGGCCGCCGGCAGATACATCTGAACGTCTATACCGGCGGAACGGCCTGCACGGTGGAATACCGGCTCGACGGCGGCAGCTGGAATGTTGCCGATGTCTACCGCACGCAGGCGGCAGCGAGCCAGACCGGCGCGGCGTGCACGCTGCGCAGCTACCTGTTTTCCATCACAGCAAACGCGGATCTGGAGCTGCGCATAGGCCTGCCCGACGCCGACAGCATCGTCTACGGCTACAGCGCCGCAATCCTGTAACCCTGACCGGCCCCAAAAGGGGCCGGTTTTTTTGCGTTTGCAGAAGGGAAAAGTTTGCCCTTTTCATTTGGCGCAAAATACAATATAATAAGAAAAACTGCGCAAAGGAGGCGGATGGATGCTGCCGGCAGAATTCATCGCGCGGATGCAACGGCTTCTGCTCGAACAATACGACGCGTTCGCCGCTTGCTACGACGCGCCGCGGCATACCGCGCTGCGGATCAACCGCCTCAAAACGGATGCGCCGCCCGATCTGACGCGCTTCGACCTGACGCCCGTGCCATGGGCGAAAGACGGCTATTATTATGCCCCGGACACGCGTCCGGGCCTGTGCGCGTATCACGACGCGGGACTTTATTACCTGCAGGAGCCGAGCGCGATGGCGCCCGTTGGGCTTCTGAACGCGCAGCCGGGGGAACGTGTGCTCGACCTGTGCGCCGCGCCGGGCGGTAAAAGCACACAGCTGGCCAGCGAAATGGCTGGGCGGGGGCTTCTTGTCTGCAACGAGATTAACGGCAAGCGCGCGCAGATTTTATCGTCGAACATTGAGCGGATGGGAATTGCAAACGCACTGGTTTTAAACGAGCATCCGGCAAGGCTGGCTGAGCGGTTTGCCGGTTTCTTCGACAAAATTCTGGTCGACGCGCCCTGCTCGGGCGAGGGAATGTTCCGCAAGGAGCCGATTGCAGCCGAAGAATGGACGCCGGACACGCCGGCAATGTGCGCGGCGCGGCAGCTGGAGATTCTGCACAGCGCGGCGCAGATGCTGCGCCCGGGCGGCAGGCTGGTCTACTCGACGTGTACCTTCTCGCCCGAGGAAAATGAGGGCACGGTGAGCGCGTTTTTGCGCGCGCATCCGGATTTCTCGATTGAGACCGTTCCCGGAACGCCGTTTGCGCCGGGGCGGCCGGACTGGATCGACGATCCTGCGCCGGGACTGGAACACACGTTCCGGCTGTGGCCGCACCTACTTGCCGGCGAGGGGCATTACGCCGCCGTTTTGCGCCGCGCGGGCGATGCTGCTCCTGCGGATGTGCCGTACGAGCGGGGCGCGAAGCTGCCGCGGGAACTTTTGGACTTTGCAAAGGATGCCGGCGCGGCAATCCCGGAGGGTACGCCCGTATGCTTCGGGCCGACTGTGTATCTTGCGCCGCAGGCGCTTCCGCAGCTGGCAGGGCTCAAGGTTCTGCGCGCGGGCCTGCGGCTGGGCGAGAGCAAAAAAGGGCGCTTTGAGCCTGCGCACGCGTGGGCGCTTTGGCTGAAAACGGCGGTGCGGACAGCGGATTTTGCCGAAAGCGCGCAGGAAACCGCCCGGTATCTTGCAGGCGAGGCCATTCCGGGCGAACAGGCCGGCTGGACGCTTGTGCGGGTGGACGGACTCAGCCTCGGCTGGGTCAAGGGCGCAGACGGACAGCTCAAAAATCACTATCCCAAGGCGCTGCGGCGCCGCAATGGTTAAGGAGGGCTATCGATGGAACAGACAAAAAAGACCATCCTGATCGTCGAGGATGAGCGTGCGATCGTCGATATCATCAAATTCAACCTCATGCGCGAGGGCTATGACACGCTCGAAGCGCTCGACGGCGAGACGGGTCTGGAGCTGGCGCGCACAAAGGACCCCGATCTCATTCTGCTCGACGTGATGCTTCCCAAAATGAACGGCTTTGAAATCTGCACGGCGCTTCGTGACGGCGGCAGCGCGGTGCCCATCATCATGCTGACTGCCAGAGAGGAAGAGACTGACAAGGTCTTTGGGCTCGAAGCAGGCGCAGACGACTACATGACCAAGCCCTTCTCCATGCGCGAGCTGATGGCGAGAGTCAAGGCCAATATCCGCAGGCGCAATTTCAGCTACGGCGCGTCGGCCGGCGCGGGCAGCCTCATCACGGCGGGCAGCCTGACGGTCAACCCCGTGACGTTCACGGTGACAAAAAACGGCAGCCCTGTGGAGCTGACCCAGAAGGAGTACGATCTTCTGCACCATCTCATCACCGCGCGCGGCGTGGTTTTCTCGCGCGAGGAACTGATGCAGAAGGTGTGGAACTATGCGTATTTCGGCGACATGCGCACCGTGGATGTCACCATCCGCCGCCTGCGCGAGAAAATCGAGGACGACCCCGGCAAGCCCGCGCTCATCATGACCAAACGCGGCGTGGGCTATTACTTCGCGGAGTAACTTTTGCGCGAAAGGAGGCGGCCGGATGCGCTCGCTTCGTATGAAACTGGTCATGATCATGGTCATTTTGATCCTGGCTTTGATGAGCGTCGTCGGCGCGTTTTTGATCAACGGCGTCGGCAACTTCTACATCTCTGAATTTTATGTACAGATGAACCAGACCTTCTCGCCGGAGTTCATCTCCGAGCTGCAGCGCATCGCCGCAAATGAGACCGACGCGCCTGAGCGGATGAAGGAGCTGCTCATGGCGCAGGCGGGTCTTGGCATCGACATCTCCAACCGCAACGTCTATGTGCTCGATGAGACAGGCGCAGTCATGGCAAGCTCCAACGGTGAGCAGGCCGTGGCCATGAGCGCCAACCTGCTCAAGGCCATGAACGGCGAAGTGGGGCAGGACAGCTCCATCAGCAGCAGCACGATGGATCTCGCCGTGCCCATCGAGATGGGCGCGCAGCGCTATATCGTCTATATTCTCGACGCCAAGGCCACCGTTGACGCGCTGACGAACGAGGTTCTGACCATCATCATCAAAGCGCTGGCGCTGGGACTCGTGATCTGTCTGGTGCTGTCGGTTCTGCTGGCGCAGATCCTCATTACACCGCTGCGCGCGCTGACGCGCGGCACACGGCAGGTTGCAGCGGGCGATTTTGAACAGCGGCTGGATGCGGCAAGTCACGACGAGATCGGCGTTCTGACGCGCAACTTCAACCACATGGCGCAGGTCCTGCAGGATACCATCTCCGAGGCTGAGAATGAGCGAAACAAGCTCTCGACGCTCTTTCTGCACATGACCGACGGCGTGGTGGCCTTCTCGGCTGCGGGCACCGTGATCCACTCCAACCCCGCTGCGACGCAGATGCTCTCGCGGCAGCTGGACCCCGCGACAACGTTCGATGAGATCTTCGGCGAGGAAGCAGAGCTTGACACCCTGCTCACGCTCAAGCGGCCGCAGTATATCGAACGGCAGAAAACCGTGGGCGAACGGGAGCTGGAACTGTTTCTCGCGCCGTTTTCCTCGGATCAGACGCAGGGCGGCGTTCTGGTCGTCATCCACGACGTGACCGAGCAGCGCAAGAGCGAGCAGTCACGCAGAGAATTCGTGGCCAACGTCTCGCACGAGCTGCGCACGCCGCTGACCAACATCAAATCCTACGCCGAAACGATCGTCTCCGCCGGAGACGATCTGCCGCCGGAGCTGCGCACCAACTTCCTCGGCGTGATTATCAATGAGGCCGACCGCATGACGCGCATCGTGCAGGATCTTCTCACGCTCAGCAAGATCGACTACGGCAAGATGGAGATGAACATCAGCCGCTTCTCCTTTGCCAAGGCCGTGCAGAATGTATATGAGGCTGCGCGGCTCAACGCCGAGCAGAACCATCACCACACGATCACCTTTACCTGCGAGGACAACATCCCTGAGGTGAACGGCGACCGTGAGCGCATCGAGCAGGTCGTCATGAACATCGTCTCGAACGCCATCAAATACACGCCCGACGGCGGAAACATCGAAATCCACGCCGGTTCGGGCAAGAAAACCGTCTATGTGCGCGTGACCGACAACGGCATCGGCATCCCGGAAAAGGATCTGCCGCGGCTGTTCGAGCGGTTCTACCGCGTGGATAAGGCGCGCTCGCGTGAGTCCGGCGGCACGGGTCTGGGCCTTTCCATCGCCCGCGAGATCCTGCAGCAGCACAAGGGCGATATCCACATCGATTCCGTCTACGGCGAGGGAACGGACGTGGTCATCACGCTGCCCGCCGCCAACTGAACCAAACCGCCGCGCAGAAAGGAGGCAGCGCCATGCGCCGCAGGCTCATTGAACTTGGAAAAGATATCATCATCGCGCTGCTGACGCTCGCGATTCTGGTGCTGCTGCTTCTGGCGCTGCCGGTAAAAACCCTGACAGGCACGCCGTGGCTGGCGGCTGCCGTCAAGCCCTTTGCCGGGCTGTTCGGCATCAACGAGGCAGAGCTGACCTATGTAGCCACCGCCGTGCCCGCGCCCAGCGCCGCGCTGCCGTTGGCCATCTCGGTGCAGAATGTGGCCGGCCGGTGCAGCGCGGTCTATGACGAGGCTGCGCTGGAACTGATGTATGAGCCGTTGGGCGCGCTGCTCGCGCAGGCGCTGGATACGGCCGGCACATTTGAGACGACGAGCCTCCAGTGTGTATACGACGCGCTTCGCGCGCCGTCGGCTGCATTTTCGTATTCTTCCGAACTGAGTGCCGGGGTGCTGGCGGCATGGCTGAACGTCGCGTGCGCCGAAAGTGCGCCTGCGCGCTGGTTCATCCTCTCGGTGCAGGATGAAGCGGTGCAGCTGTATCTCGTGGGTGATACGGTGCAGGTGTGCGATACGGCGCTCGCCGCGCAGACGTTTACCGCCGCATTGGAAAGCTATACGCCTGACGGCAGCCGTTTCGCTTTTGAGGCAGGGGACGGCTTTGCGCGCGTGGATGCGCTGTCGCTTCTGCCGTCGCAGCTTCCCGGAATCCATGCCGCCGCCGCGGAAAATCCGTGCGACGCGCGCTTTACCACAAATCTTGCCGCCGAGCTGGGCTTCAACCCCTACGGCGATACGAACTACACCGACGCAAAGGGTACCACCACCTGGTCCGAGACCGACTGCACGCTGCGTGTCGCGGCGAACGGCGAGGTGACGATCCGAGCTGCGTCCGATGCGCCGGCACGTTTTGCAGCCGAGGCCGACACGGCGCTGGCGCAGATCGAAGCGGCGCGCGCGCTGCTTGCGCGCATCACGCAGGATGTGACCAGCGAGGCGCAGCTGTATCTGAGCGGATATGAAACAACCGAGGACGGTGCGGTGTGCAGTTTTGACTATGTTCTCGGCGGCGTCGTGATCGAGCAATCCACCGGACCTGCCGCGAGCGTATCGTTTGCAGGCAGTGCTATCACTGACCTGCGCGTGCAGCTGCGCAGCTACGCCAGAAGCACGGATACGCTCTCGCTTCTGCCTGCCGCGCAGGCCGCCGCAATCATCCCGGCCGGGACGGCGCTGACCGTAAGCTACGCTGACACGGCGGCGGAGACTCTGCTGGCCGGCTGGCGCGCATAAAAACTGCCGAAAACGCCCGCGGCGTTTTCGGCAACAGGCTGCGGCCTGCGGTGGCTGTTTCGGCACGCTGAAAAGAGGAGGGGATATGGGATGTCCGGGCCCAAAATCAAAAACCTGATCATTCTGATTCTGGCGCTCACAGCGGCGTTTCTTCTGGCGCTGGTCGTGCCGCTGCGTATGTCGCAGTCCCGGGCGGAACAGGCCCAGCATGCACAGATCGCCGAGCTGTACGCCGGCTATGACGTGCAGCTCGACAGCGCGATTTTGCCGCGCAGCGTGACGCTGTATACCATTGAGCTTGGCGCGGGCGCAGAGGATACCGCCGCAGCCGCACTGCTGGGCAGCGGCGCGGTACGGCAAAGCGGCGCGACACGCTACACCGCCGCATATGCTTCGCCGGATGGGCATTGCGAATTTTCCCGCACGGGCGGGTTTGACGCCGTGCTGACGGGCGGTGAAGCCGCGCCGGACGTGCGCAAGCACGCGCAAAAGCTGCTGCGCGCGATGGGCTATTCGGTGTGGAGCCTGTCCGGGCCGGTGTCTGCAGGCGAAGCCGAACAGACGCTGACGGCGCAGCAGAGTCTGCTTGGCGTGCCAGTCTTTGAAGCGGCGCTGACGCTTTCCTATTCGCATGGCGTGCTCACGCAGCTTTCCGGCACGTTCTTCCCGGGCAGCGAGACGATCACTCGCGTGAGCGAGGATGCGTGCATCTCGTGCGCGGACGCGATGATCGCGCTGCTGAACAGTCGGGACCGGCTGGGCTGGGTCGGCAGCCGCATCGAACGCGTGCAGCAAGGCTACGTCTATACCGAGACTGCTGCCGGCACGCTGCGCTTTGTGCCCGGCTGGCGTATCGAGACCGACACCGGCGCGTTTTTCGTAAACGGTGCCACGCGCGAGGTGCGCGCGGCAGAATAAAAAAACCGCCTGCCCCGGCAATTGCCGGGACAGGCGGTTTTGCTCAGTCGATGAAATCCGCCGGGTCGACCGGCGTGCCGTTTTGATAGACGGAAAAATGCAGATGCGGCTCTTCGCCCGCCTCCAGAAGCGCAGTCGCGCCGACCGCACCGATGATATCGCCGGCCGCGACCGTATCGCCGGCTGCAACCGTGGGCATGGCGGCAAGGTTGGAATACTGCGTGGTATAGCCGCCATCATGCGCAATGACAACCGTGGTGCCGAGGTACTCATCGTCGTACACCGCTGTCACAGTACCGGCGCATGCGGCTGCGACCGTCGCACCCTGCGCGGCCAGAAGATCCACGCCGTCATGTGTGCGCCAGTCCTGCATGGTCTGGTTGAATGAAAGCTTGTCCATGCTGTAGCCGGACAACGTCTGGCCGGTAACGGGCCAGACACGGATCGACGCGGCTGCCTCGCGCACGGCTTCATCACCGGACGACATCGCGCCTGTGCTTACGCTGGCATCCGTGCTGCCGGCAGACGTGGTATTGCTCCCGGATTGCGCCGGCGTTTTTGACGGCGTCTGACCGGACGGGACGGTGGCGTTCGTCGCCACGGACATGGTCTCTTCGTTCAGGGAATTCTTTTCGGATACGGCGCTCGATACAAAAATATAGCCCGAAATTCCTACTGCAAGGATGCACAGGAACAGGACTATGTAGTAGCCCTTTTCCTGAAAGAATTTCCGGAACGACTTGGAACCGGAATGTTCATTGTTGTTTTGCATTGTTTGCACCTCCGAGAGTAGTATGAACGTCTTCCCGGAAGATTAAACCTGTTTTGGGAAAAAATATCGATTCAGCGGCTGTTTGTACCTACGCAGACAAAATAGCGCTCGAGGCAGTATTTTAAAATGCTGCGTCTGGTGACAATGCCGATAAACGCGCCCTTGTCGTCGACGACGGGCACAAAGTTCTGTTCGGCCGCAACGGAAACCAGATCCTCCACGCGTGTATCGACCGTGACAGGCTGGATCGTGCGGCGCGGCGCAATCTCTGAGATCGAGTGGTTCTCCGTCTGCTTGATGTCCATCACGCACAGCCGCTTGAGCGCCCAGAGCAGATCTCCCTCGGTGATGACACCGCAATAGCCGCCGTCCTTGTCCAATACCGGCAGGGCTGTATAACCGGAATTTTCCATTCGCTCCATCGCCTGCCGGATGGTCGCGCCCGCGTCAACGTGCGCGCACATGGCCTTCGGCGTGAGAAAGAACAAAATATTCATGCGAGGCCTCCCTTCTTCCTCAGTTTACCACATACACTGCGCAAACGCATGACGAATTTGTAAACTCGCCGGGTGCGTTTTCGCTGCTGTTGTTTTGCGGCTTTCTTTACACGCCTCCGACAGCCCATTCTTTTTTGTGTGGCCAAAAAGAATGGGAAGAGAAAGGCCAATCAGGGGATGGCTTTTTACAAAGCCGCCCTCTGCTGATAACCCTACCTCCGGAATCCGGCAGTACTGACCGGCCTCACATGGACGGCAACGTGCTGCGCGACTTTGCCTCTGCCGGTTTTGCACATGGCACGCAGCCGGGCGGTTTTTCAGAAGCGTCACGCCGCTTGTGCAAAGTACGCTCTGCGCAAAGCGCTATGAAAAAACGGAACCCCCGGTGGGGGTTCCGTTTGCTGTTTTGTCAGCCCGCCACGTCGGCGGTTGCGACCTCATATGTCTCGACTCTGCGGATATGTGCGCCAAGCCCTGCCAGCTTGCCGATAATATCCTCGTAGCCGCGCTCGATATAGTGCGCGTCCTCGATGATGGTCGTGCCGCCAGCGGCAAGAGCCGCAATGACCATTGCCGCGCCCGCGCGCAGGTCACACGCGCGCACCTCGCAGCCGTGCAGCTCGCGCACGCCGTCAATGACGGCGGTCTTGCTCTCGACCTGGATACACGCGCCCATGCGGTTGAGCTCGCCCGTATAACGGAAGCGGTTGTCGTAGATACCCTCAGTGACAAGGCTCGTACCCTCGGCCAGCGCCATGCATACCGCGATCTGCGGCTGCATATCGGTGGGGAAGCCCGGATAGGGCATGGTCTTGACGTTTGCCCGGCGCAGACGGCGCACGGATTCGACGCGGATCGCGTCGTCATATTCAGTCACGCGCGCGCCCATTTCGCGCAGCTTTGCCGTGATGCAGTCGAGATGCTTGGGGATCACACCCTCGATCAGCACACTGCCGCCCACAGCAGCGGCCGCTGCCATGTAGGTGCCGGCCTCGATCTGGTCGGGAATGATGGAATACGCCCCACCGCGCAGTTCACGCACACCGCGCACCTTGATGATATCGGTGCCCGCGCCGGAGATCTTCGCGCCCATGGCGTTGAGAAAGTTGGCAAGATCGACGATATGCGGCTCTTTGGCGCAGTTTTCGATGACGGTGGTGCCGTTTGCCAGAACGGACGCGAGCAGAATGTTCATCGTGGCGCCAACCGAGACGATATCGAGATACACATGACCGCCCATCAGGCCGCCTTCAGGCGCGTCAGCCACGACATAGCCGCCCGACTGCTCGACCTGCGCGCCGAGCGCCTCGAAGCCCTTGATGTGCTGGTCGATGGGCCGCACGCCGAAGTTGCAGCCGCCGGGCATCGCCACACACGCGTGGCCAAAACGGCCAAGCTCGGCGCCGATCAGGTAATACGACGCGCGGATGCGGCGCACCAGATCAATCGGAGCCGTGGCATTGCGCACGCGCGAGCAGTCAAGCTCGAGCGTATTGCGCGAAAGGCGTCGAATCGAAGCGCCCATGTCACTCAAAATTTCAAGCAGAAGCCGGACGTCAGAGATGTCCGGCACGTTTTCAATTCGGCACACGCCGTTTACAAGCAGCGTGGCGGGCAGCATCGCAACTGCGGCATTCTTCGCGCCCGAAATGCTCACGCGGCCGGACAGCGGCGAACCGCCCTCAATCATATATTTCACCAAATTCAAATCCCTCTTTGGTAAGAGTATTTCCGGTTCTGGCTTTCTTAGCAAAGACAAAACATGCCAGCGCAGTCTGCGCAGCAACTACTGACAGTGTATCACACAACCGCAGAATTGTAAAGAAAAAATGACAAATCGGAAACGCGTTCTTCAGCATTTCTTCATATTTTTCGACTATTTTCGTACGTTTGTGCGCTTTTTCGGCGTAGATTCGGCCGACGGAACCACGGCATACCGGGGACTTTTCATATTCAACCAGACGTTGAACGGCTGCGTGGGAAATTCAACCGGTTTTTCCTTGCGCTGTGGGGAAAAGCGTGATACAATAACAAAACGTTTGTACGAGACTTCCGTGAGACATAGGTACCTGATATGAAACATATTCTGCCCTTCCTGAAACCCTACAAATGGCGCATCGCGCTGGCGATGGTGCTGGTCGCCACGGCCACGGTGTGCGACCTGCTGCTGCCGACGATCATGAGCAACGTCCTCAACTACGGCGTGGCGGAAGCCGATTTTGCCTACATCGTGCGCTGCTGCTGGCAGATGCTGCTGACCGCGGCGGTAGGACTGGCGACGCTCATTTCCGGGCGCAGGCTCAGCGCTGAGATTGTGGCAAACTTCAACGGCGATCTGCGCGCATCGGTGTTCGCGCACGTCAACAACATGAGCTTTGAGGAGTTCAATCAGCTCGGCACGGCAGCGCTGCTCACGCGCTCAACACATGATATCGGCACCGTGTCCTGGGTGGCCTCCATCATCTCGGGCAGCCTCATCACCATCCCCGTGCTGGTGGTAGGCGGCGTGGTGCTGGCGATGCGCAAGGACGTGGTGCTGTCGCTGATCCTGCTGGCGTTTGTGCCGCTGGTATTCGTTATCGTGCTGCCCATTGGCAAAACCATCCACCCGCTGCACCGTGAATCCGACAAATATATCGATATTCAGAACGATATCATGCGCGAGCGCCTGCACGGCATCCGCGTCATCCGCGCGTTCAACAAAGAACCGGAGCAGCAGGAGAAAATCGCGCACGCCACGCACGTCATGGCCGAAAATATTATCAACGCCAACGTCCGCAGCGGCCTTGTCAGCCCCTTGGCGGTATTCATTCTGAACGTCGCGGTGCTGCTGATGGTGTATATCGGCGGCTTTCGGATGCAGACGGGCGTGTCCGACGTCTCGGGCGGCGATATCTTCGCGCTCATTCAGTATGTGGCGCTGATCGCCAACGGCATTTTGATGGCAGGCTTCGCCATTGTGATGCTGCCCGCAGCCAGAGTCGCCGCCGGCCGCATCGGCGAGATTTTTGAAACCCGGGGCGTGCCGGATGTGCAGGAAGAACAGGATGTGACGTTTTCCGGCGGCATCCGGCTTGAGCACGTCTCGTTCCGCTATGAAGGCGCGGATGAGAGCGCCATCTCCGATATCTCGCTTTCCATCGAGCCGGGGCAGAAGATCGCCGTCATCGGCGGCACGGGCAGCGGTAAGAGTACGCTTGTGCAGATGCTGCTTTGTTTCCGCAGCCCCACGTCCGGGCGCGTGTATTTTGACGGCGTGAGCGCCGATACGATGAGCCGCAAGACCGTCCGCAGGAATATCAGCTGCGTGCTGCAGAAAACGGCCGTCTATTCCGGCACCATCCGCCACAATATTGAAATGGGCAGGCCCGGCGCAACGGATGCGGAAATTCTGGCGGCGGCAAACATCGCGCAGCTGGGCAATTTCATCGCGTCGCTTCCCGACGGGCTGGACCATGAGATCGAGCAGTCGGGCAAAAACCTCTCCGGCGGGCAGAAGCAGCGGCTTTGCATCGCGCGCGCGATTTTGAAGGACGCGCCGGTATACATCTTCGACGATTCGTTCTCCGCGCTCGATTTTCTGACCGAGGCGAATCTGCGCCGCGAGCTGAACGAGAAGATCTCGGGCAAGACGCAGATCGTCATCACGCAGCGCGTGACCTCCGCCATGCGCTCGGATCAGATCTTCGTCATGGACCGCGGCCGGCTCATTGACCACGGCACGCATACGGAGCTTCTTGCACGCTGCGGCATCTACCGCGAGATCTACGCCTCGCAGACAGAAGGCGAACAGGCATGAAACAGAACAAAAAGACATCCTCCGGCCGCGAACTCTGGACGCTGCTGCGCGGCGCAAAAAGCATCCGGCCGCAGATCGCGCTGGCGTGCCTGCTGAGCCTGATTCTGGTCGGCTGCGTGCTGGTCATCCCCAAGCTGATGGGAACGCTCACACAGGCGCTCATCGACTATTTCCCCATCCGCGAAACGGCCGGATACCGGGTGACACAGGTACTGCTGCCGGGCATTTTGCTCCTGGGCGCAGTATACGCGCTGCGCGCGCTGGTGCAGTATCTCAAAATGCTGCTTTTGAACAAGGCCGTCAGCCGGTATTTTACCTGCAACCTGCGCATCATGATCTCGGACAAGATCCAGCGCCTGCCCGTGAGCTTTGTCGACCGCACGCCCGTCGGCGACGTGCTTTCGCGCATGACCGACGACGTTTCGCGTATCGGCAACTCCCTGCACACCGTTATCGATACCGTGATGGGCGGCTTTTTGCAGCTTATCGCCATCGCAGTGATGCTGTTTGTTGAGAACTGGGCGCTGGCACTGGTGGTCATCGTGTTTGTGCCGCTTTCGATCTGGCTCTCCACGCGCATTGCCGGCCGCTCCGAGCAGTATTTCCACCAGATGTTCAAGCAGTCAGGCAGGCTTTACTCCGTGGTGGAGGAAGCCTATACCAACTACGATACGACCAAGGCGTATAACCTCGAGGAAGACTGCGGCCGCCGCCATGCAAAGATCAACGCCGAGCAGATCAGGGCCGAGTCGAAGGCGAGCTTTTTGTCGTCCATCGTGCAGCCGGTCATCGCCGCGTCCAACTCGCTGGCATACATCGCCATCAACCTGCTGGGCGGATACCTGATCGTGTTCCGCGGCGTTCCCGTGAGCGTCATCGTGACGGTGGTGCTCTTTGCGCGGCAGTTTTCAGAACCACTGGAGCAGATCTCCAACGGCGTGAGCACCCTGCAGCAGGCAAGAGCCGCAGCCCGGCGCATCGTCACGCTGCTCGAGCTGGACGAGGAAGCGCCCATCGAGCAGGATATTCCCGATTCCGGCGACGGCAGCGTGGAATTCCGGAACGTCGATTTCTCCTATTCCGAGGATATGCCGCTGATCCGCAACCTCTCCGTGCGCGTGAAGAAGGGCCAGCACATTGCCATCGTCGGCCCCACCGGCGCCGGCAAGACCACGCTTGTGAATCTGCTCATGCGTTTTTATGACGTGGATTCGGGCAAAATCCTGCTCGGCGGATACGATATGAGCCAGTATTCCCGCGCGTCCACGCGTGCGAAATTCGGCATGGTGCTGCAGGACACGTGGCTCTTTGGCGGTACGATCGCGGAAAACGTGGCCTTCGGCAGGCCTGACGCCACGCGCGAAGAGATCGTGCGCGCGTGCGACGAGGCGTACTGCGACCACTTTATCCGCACGCTGCCGAACGGCTATGACACCGTGGTCGGCAGTGACACCGTCAGCATGTCGGGCGGACAGAAGCAGCTGCTCACCATCGCGCGTGCGCTTCTGGCCGACTGTGAGCTGCTGATCCTCGACGAGGCCACGTCGAACGTCGATACGCGCACAGAGCTGCTCATCCAGAAGGCGATGGACAAACTGATGCGGGATAAAACGTGCTTCATCATCGCGCACCGGCTGTCCACCATCGTGGACGCGGACCTCATTCTGGTCGTGCGCGACGGGCAGATCGTCGAGCAGGGCACGCACCGTGAGCTGCTCGACAAGAAGGGCTTCTATCACGAAATCTATACGAGCCAGTACGCCATATAACAAACAAAAGAGCCGCCCGATCGGGCGGCTCTTTTGTTTCAGTGGCCATACTTTTCTCCGAAGATATCTGCGGGTTCCTCCGGCGGCAGCGCCGAATTGTCACGTTTCAAATTGTGTTCCATCGGAAGCCCGGCCGCGAACAAGCACCACTGCCACGTCGTTCACGTTTGTGCCCGTCGGTCCTGTGGCGATCAGTCCGCCAACTGCACCGAGCGCGTGATACGCGTCGTTATTTTCCAGCGCCTCATACGCGCTCCAGCCCGCATCTTTCAGCAGGTCTTTTGTTTCACCGTCAACATAGCCGCCTGCCGCATCGGTCGGCCCGTCAGTGCCGTCGCTTCCGACGCTGAATACCGCCGCGTTCAGCCCGGCGATGCCATCTGCCGCCGCGAGCGCCAGCTCCTGATTGCGTCCGCCGAGACCGCTGCCAATCAGACGCACCACCGTTTCGCCGCCGGCAAGAAAGGCGAGATTCTTTCCGCTTTGCGCGTGCGTGCGCGCGACCGAGGCCAGAAAACTGCCCGCCTC
>JAEDFW010000155.1 GCA_016297855.1 Oscillospiraceae bacterium | reverse complement strand
TTTTCTTGAGCGATTTGAGTTCCATATCCTGCACGCTCTTGCTCGGCCGCATCAGCGCCGCAGCCCAAATGAGTCCCGTCAGCTCGTCGCAGGCGAAAAGCACCTTTTCCATCTCATGTTCGGGCGCAATATCCACGCAGATGCCGTAGCCGTGGCTGGCCGCGGCGCGGATGGTGCGCTCGTCAACACCCGCCTCGCGCATGAGCTGCTGACATTTGATGCAGTGCTCCTGCGGATACTGCTCAAAATCCAGATCATGCAGCAGCCCCACATTCGCCCAGAAATCTGCCTCATCGCCATAGCCAAGTGAATTTGCAAAACAGCGCATGACGGCCTCGACCGTCAGCGCGTGCTGGAGATGAAAGTGATCGTGGTTATACTTTGTTAAAAGCTTCCACGCCTCCGTGCGTTCCATAAAATCCCTGCCTTCTGCATTGTTTGTTTCATCTTACGAAAGATCCCCCTGCTTGTCAAGCTGCGGCACAAAATCATTTTGGGATTTCATAGATATTTAATAACTACTCTCTACGTTATTTAATATCCGCCTGATATTCTATACTTGCAGAAAGCGATACGTACTTTTTTCATTTTCCTCTTCTTTGAAAAGAACGCCGCAAGCGAACTGGTCACTCGCTTTCGGCGTTCTTTTTGCACGCAGGGCCGGCGGACACACTTTGCGCCACGCTGTGTGCTGTGATTTATCCTTTCAAGGAGCCAGGAACATCTGGTTGATCAAACGCGCAGGGGCATTTTGCCCCTGCGCACATTCCCGCTACTCCGGTTCAGGACTCTTTTCCTTGTTTTTAAAGCAGTTGCATTTCGCCTGCGTGGTTTGGCTTCACTCAGTCGTCATATCCGTTCGGATTTTTGCTCTGCCAGTTCCATGTATCGCGGCACATGTCATTCTGATCGCGCCCGGCTGTCCAGCCAAGCACCTCGCGGCTTTTGCCGGGGTCTGCATAGCAGGTGGGCAGGTCGCCAGCCCGGCGCGGTGCGATCACATACGGCACCTTTACGCCGTTGACGCTCTCAAATGCATGCACCATATCCAGCACGCTGTAGCCATGGCCGGTACCCAGATTGAACACGCCCTCGCCGGTGTGCTGCATCAGGTACTCAATTGCCGCCACATGCCCCTTGGCCAGATCGACCACATGGATATAGTCGCGCACACCGGTGCCGTCGGGAGTAGGATAGTCGTTGCCAAATACATTCAGATGATCCCGTTTGCCGATGGCAGTCTGCGAAATATACGGCATGAGGTTATTCGGGATGCCGTTTGGATGCTCTCCGATGAGACCGGATTCGTGCGCGCCCACGGGGTTAAAATACCGCAGGTTCACGACCGACCACGCAGGGTCGGCCTTTGCGATATCACGCAGGATCTGCTCGCCCATGTATTTCGTCCAGCCGTAGGGATTGGTGCAGTTGCCGGTCTTGGAGGTCTCCCGCAGGGGCATCTCGTTGTCACCCGAGTAGACCGTGGCAGAAGAGGAAAAGATGAGCTTCTTCACGCCGCGCTTTGCCATCACACGGCAGAGCGTCATGGTCGCGCAGAGGTTGTTTTCGTAGTATTCCAGCGGTTTTTCCACCGATTCGCCCACAGCTTTCAGTCCTGCAAAATGGATGGCACAGCCGATGGTGTTTTCATCAAAAATTCTGTTCAGCAGCGCCTCATCGCGTACATCCCCCTGATAGAACGGAATCTGCCCGCCAGTGATCTGCTGCACACGCTGCAGGCTTTTCGCGCTGGAATTGCAGAGGTTATCGATGACGATGGGCTGATATCCCGCTTCGATCAGCTCCACACAGGTGTGGCTACCAATATACCCGGCACCGCCGGTGACCAGTACGTTCATGTCCAAAGTTCCTCCTCATAGCAACCGTCTTTCTTCATCTCGGCAATCGCGCTGCGGACAGATGCCAGATCCTCCCGGTATGTCACGCCGTACCAGACCTCTTCACACGGCAGTACGCGCACGCTGGCTGTGCCGCTTTTCAGCTGCTGATCGACCACATACGGCAGGAAGTACTCGCATTTGAGCGGATTTATCGGCAGATTCTCGTCCAGGAAGGCAGGAAAACGCGTCCACAGCTCCTCCATCATCCGTCCCGTAAAGCCCCAGAGGTTCATGGATACGATGGTATCGCCCGGCAGATCGACATACGTCTGCTCATCTTCGGTGTATGCCGCGTCCGCACCGCGCTTATAGATCTTCGTGCGTTCAACAATATCGGTCAGAAGTCCGTTCTCCACGCTGCACACGCCGCGCGCCACCGAGCCGAATTCAGTGACCGTATTTCGCAAACGGTAACCCACCATCGCGTAGCAGTTCTGCTGCTGGTTGGTGCTGAGATAATCATAGATGGTACTGAACGCCGTCGGGCCATAGAAATCATCGGCATTGATCACGGCGAAAGGTCCGTCCACCACGCCCTTGCAGCAGGCAACGGCGTGCCCCGTACCCCAGGGCTTGACACGGCCTTCCGGTACGGCGTAGCCCGAAGGCAGCCTCTTAAGCGTCTGGTGGACGTAGGACACATGGAAATAGTTCTGCATCCGATCGCCGATGACCGCGCGGAAAGTCTCCTCCTGCTCGGGCTTGATGATAAACACGATCTCGCGGAAGCCAGCGCGCCAGGCATCAAAGAGTGAAAAATCAATGATGACGTGGCCCTGCTCATCCACGGGAGCGATCTGCTTGAGACCGCCGAACCGGCTGCCCATGCCGGCAGCCATAACGACCAATGTTGGTTCCTGCATATGTTCCCTCCTGTTTCGTTGCTGTATCCCGCGCAGGTGCACGCGGTTATGTTCTGTGAGATTATGAACTATTGATATTGACGCCGCGCGGCCGGTGAGCACCTTGCCGCAGGGCATGAACGCAGCGTCATCTTCATTGTACTTCCTACTGGATCTGCGGGAAAAGCGCCTTCATGGCCGGATAGATCCTGCTGAACTGGAGGTAGCGCGCCTCATAGCGTTCGCGCAGCACGGGATCAGGCTCAGTGGTTGAGGCGACTTCGATGAGCGCATCGCACGCGGCCTGTACGCTTGCGTACTGTCCGCAGCCGACCATGGCCAAAATCGCGCCGCCGTAGCCGGGGCCCTGCTCGGTCT
>JAEDFW010000035.1 GCA_016297855.1 Oscillospiraceae bacterium | reverse complement strand
CAGGAGGACGTGCGCGAAATGAACGGCGGCGACGAAAATCTGCGGCTGTTCTCGTTCTACGAGGTGGACGATTTTC
The DNA here is from genome assembly GCA_016297855.1 of Oscillospiraceae bacterium. Lineage (GTDB taxonomy): Bacteria > Bacillota > Clostridia > Oscillospirales > Oscillospiraceae > CAG-170. The sequence goes on along the minus strand of JAEDFW010000035.1, from coordinate 15,665 downwards.
TGCTGGCGGGCTTTCAGAGCGGCAGCGATATCGGTTTTGCAACCTTCCAGAAAAAAGCGGGTGGCTACAAGCTGCGCGACTGCCGCGACTTTGGCGGTGCCAGCCTGTACAGCATGACCATTGTGCGAGAGCAGGGGATGGATCACAGCCTCACCGTCGCGCTCAGCAGCAGGTTTGACCTCGCCATGGTTTCGGCCCGCGCGGGTGAGCGGTATCAGGAGCGGGCCGTCACCACCTGCCCTGCGATGGTCGTCTTCGAGTGGCCGGAGATTCTGCCGGAGGAAACGACGGTTGACGTGCGCTTCTATAACGCGCTCAGTGAGGAGCTGGAGCGCACAGATGCTGACAACGAGCAGGAGCAAACACAGCAGGAACTGGAGAAACTGGAAGAGGTTATGCAAGCAGGCGAGGAAGAGCAGATGTTCCATGCACAATTCCCGCAGCTCGATACGCGCAGCCTGCAATCCTATCTGGACACGCATCCGCTGTTGAAAAGCGGCTGGGAGAATCTTTATATCAACAAGGCAGGTTTTGACGATGAAGGCACCGGCATCTACACCACGCAGGGCGACGAGGTTATGGCCATCGACGCGAAAAACGGCGTGCTGCTTGTGCGCGTGCAAGACGAGGGCTATCGTGGCGTACTCGCCATTGCAAACGACCCGTCTAAGCTCAGTGTAGAGATGTCGGCCGGGGTCGGCGAGTATGGCGAGCTGGTTGGCGATATTGCAAGTGCACATAACGGCGTGCTCGCCATGAGTGCCAGCGGCTTTTTGGATACCGGCACCGAGGGCAACAGCGCAGGCGGCAACGGCGGTCTGATCGCGGGCTATGCAATGAGCGGCGGCAAGGGCTACGGTGAACACCTTGACACCGGCTACCAGCGGCTGGAGCTGCGTGATGACAACCGGTTCTACATTGTCAGCGCAGCCGAACCGGTTTCTCCTGACTGCACCGACGCGGTGGAGTTCCGGCCGGTGCTCATCGTGGACGGCGAGATGCAGAAGGATCCATATTTCACGAGTCAGATGCCGCGCGCGTGCATCGGCCAGACGCAGACAGGTGAAATTTTGATGCTCGTCATCGAGGGAAGAATGCCCGACGAGGGGATCTACGGCACGGACGTGAACACCTGCGCCGAGATCCTACAGCGCTACGGCTGCACGCAGGCGCTGAACGTCGACGGCGGCACGAGTGCGATGCTCTGGTTCGACGGCGAGTATGTCACCAGATGCTCGAACAGCAATCTGCGCGAAATCGGCGGCAGGCCGCTGCCCAATGCGTTTGTGTATCAGCGCGCAGGATAAAAAACACCGCCTCTTCAATTTGAAGAGGCGGTGATAATTTTACTTGGCAGGCTTGAAGCTGTCTTTCAGCAGGACGCTGCGGTTAAAGACCAGATGCTCTGCCGAGCAGTCTTTGTTGTCCATGCAGAAGTAGCCCACGCGCATGAACTGATAGCTCGGCGCGCTCTGCTTCTCGCGCTCAGCGCCCAGCGCATCGAATTTCTTCGCATCCTCGACAAGCGCCGATTCGACCTTGCAGCCGGTGAGTACCGTCAGAGAATCGGGGTTCAGGCACTCGAGGAAGTCCTTGTCGGGGCCGTCAGGCTGCGCGTCCGAGAACAGGTTGTCATACAGCCGCACCTCTGCGTTCACGCTCGTTGCCGCGTCGACCCAGTGGATGGTCGCGCCCTTGACCTTGCGCCCGTCGGCAGGATCGCCGCCGCGTGAATCGGGGTCATACTCCGCGTAGACTTCGACGACATTGCCGTTTTCGTCCTTCCTGCAGCCCGTCGCGGTGACGAGATACGCGCCCTTCAGGCGCACTTCATTGCCGGGATACATGCGCTTGTACTTGGGCACGGGCACTTCCAAAAAGTCCTCGGCCTCGATCCAGACCTCACGGCTGAACGTGATGGTATGCGTACCCTGTTCGGGATGGACGGGGTTGTTTTCAACTTCAAACGTCTCGGACTTCCCCTCAGGATAGTTCGTGATGATGAGCTTCACGGGATGCAGCACGGCCATGGTGCGCTCGGCGGTGTCGTTGAGATCCTCGCGCAGACAGTGCTCCAAGAAAGCGTACTCGACAACGCTGGCCGTCTTGGCCACGCCGATGCGCTCGCAGAAATTGCGCACCGCGCGCGCGGTATAGCCGCGCCGGCGCAGGCCGCAGAGCGTGGGCATGCGCGGATCGTCCCAGCCGCTCACGCGCCCGGTCTCGACCAGCTGGCGCAGCTTGCGCTTGGACATGACGGTATGGTCGATGCCGAGGCGGGCGAACTCGATCTGTCGGGGCTTACGGCCCGGAATGGAGACGTTGCTCACGACCCAGTCGTAGAGCGGGCGGTGCGCCTCAAATTCCAGCGAGCACAGCGAGTGTGTGATGCCCTCGAGCGCGTCCTGAATAGGATGCGCGAAATCGTACATGGGGTAGATGCACCACTTTGTGCCCTGCCGGTGGTGGTTGAGATAGCGGATGCGGTAGATGACGGGGTCGCGCATGTTGAAGTTACCGGAGGCAAGGTCAATTTTCGCGCGCAGCGTGCGGCTGCCTTCGGGGAACTCGCCGTTTTTCATCCGCTCAAAGAGGTCAAGGTTTTCTTCGACCGAGCGGTCGCGGTAGGGAGACACGGCGGGCTTGCCGATCTCACCGCGGCACTCGCGGAACTGTTCGGCTGTGAGGTCACAGACGTATGCCAGCCCCTTTTTGATCAGCTCGACGGCAAATTCATAGTCCTTTTCAAAATAGTCGGAGCCGTAGTAGAAACGGTCGCCCCAGTCAAAGCCCAGCCAGTGAATGTCGTTCTGGATGGCCTCAACGTACTCAGAGTCCTCTTTCGTTGGGTTGGTATCGTCCATGCGCAGATTGCACAGGCCGCCGAACTTCTCGGCGGTGCCAAAGTCGATCGTCAGCGCCTTGCAGTGGCCGATGTGCAGATATCCGTTCGGTTCCGGCGGGAAACGCGTGTGTACCTTGCAGCCCTCAAATTGCCCGCCCGCGGCGAGGTCTTCTTCAATAAAGGCGTCAATAAAGTTCCTGTTTTCCAGCGGTTTCAGCTCTTCCATATTCTCTCCTCCGTGAGGTAACACATTCACGCAGTATTATAGCCCAAGTTTTGCTGTTGCGCAATTACAAATTCCGGATTTGGCAGCAAAAATGTAAAATAAATGAAAACTTGTGCCGAAAAATAAAATTACCTCTTTTCAATCCGGGCAAGATAATATAGAATAATAGATAATATTCCGCCGCTGCGGGCGGATACGGAAAAAGGAGAACGGACGCATGAGCGAACCAAAATATAAACGGGTGCTTTTGAAGATCAGCGGCGAGGCGCTCGCCGGCAGCGCGCATCGTGGGCTTGATTTTGACGTGATCGGCGGCGTGTGCGATGTGGTGCGCGAGTGTGTTGATCTTGGCGTACAGGTCGGCATTGTTGTCGGCGGCGGCAACTTCTGGCGCGGCGTCAAAGACGGCGGCGGCAGGATGGAGCGCACCCGGGCCGACCATATGGGCATGCTTGCCACGGTCATCAACGCTCTTGCCATTGCCGACTGCCTCGAGCAGCGCGGCGTTGCGGTGCGCGTGCAAACGGCCATCGAGATGAACAAGATTGCCGAGCCCTACATTCGCGGCCGGGCCATCCGGCATCTGGAAAAGGGACGCGTCGTCATCTTCGGCTGCGGTACGGGCAACCCCTATTTCTCCACAGACACCGGCGCGGTGCTGCGTGCAGCGGAGATCGAGGCCGATGCAATTCTGCTGGCCAAAAACATTGATGGCGTCTACAGCGCGGACCCGGCCAAGGATCCGGCTGCTGTAAAATATGATGCGATCACCTATGACGAGGTGCTCGCCAAGCACCTGGCGGTCATGGACACCACGGCAACCAGCCTGTCAATGGACAACCATATTCCCGTACAGGTCTTTGCGCTTGCCGACCCGCAGAACATCCTGCGTGTCGTCATGGGTGAGCCGATCGGAACGATTGTTAAGGAGGAAGTATAACATGGCAGATCTCAAGGAATTTCAACGGAAAATGGAAAAGACGCTGGAAGTGCTCGCTTCCGATTTCGGCGCCGTACGCGCCGGCCGTGCCAACGCGCAGGTGCTAGACCGCATTGTTGTTCCGTACTACGGCGTTGATACGCCCATCAATCAGGTCGGCACGATTTCCTCGCCCGACCCCAGAACGCTGGTCATTCAGCCGTGGGATGGGTCACTTCTCAAGCAGATCGAAAAGGCCATTCAGACAAGCGAGCTTGGCATCAACCCGCAGAATGACGGCCGTGTCATTCGGCTTGTGTTCCCGCAGCTCACCGAGGAACGCCGTAAGGATCTGACCAAGCAGGTCAAAAAGTACGGCGAGGATTCCAAAGTTGCCATCCGCAACGTCCGTCGCGACGCGGTCGATTTCGTCAAGAAAGCACAGAAAAAGGGCGAGATGACCGAGGACGACGAGAAAAAGGCGGAAAAGGACATCCAGGAACTGACCGATAAGTACATCAAGAAGGTCGACGAGATGTGCGCCAAGAAAGAAAAGGAACTGATGGAGATCTGATTCGATTTCCTGCAAAAGCCGCCGATGGCGGCTTTTGCTTAGCTGCCGGGAAAGCGGCCGTGCCGTTTTCCCGGCAATATTCAAAGGACGGAAATATGGGCATGTTCAAGAACAAGACGAAAACCTGCAAAGCGCAGACTGTGCCGCGGCACATCGCCATCATCATGGACGGCAACGGCCGTTGGGCAACGAAGCGCGGTCTGCCGCGCACGGCGGGTCACGCCGCCGGCAGCGAGACGTTCCGGCGCATTGCCACCTATTGCCGCGCGATCGGCGTCGAGTATCTGACGGTCTACGCGTTTTCCACCGAGAACTGGAAGCGCTCAGCAGAGGAGGTCGGCGCGATCATGCAGCTGTTTGAAAAATACCTGCATGAGGCCATCGACACCATGGCGAACGACCACATCCGCCTGAAGATTCTGGGCGACATGTCGCGCATCAGCCCGGAACTGCGCGCGCTCATTGCCAAAACGGATGAAATCTCCACGCACTATGACGGCTTTCAGGCCAACATCTGCATCAATTACGGCGGACGCGACGAGATTGTACACGCGGCGAAAGCCTTTGCCGCGCGCTGCGCGTCAGGCGAATGCAGCCCGGACGAGCTGACGGAGGATATGTTTTCGGACCTCCTCTATACTGCGGGCCTGCCCGACCCGGAGCTTATCATCCGCCCGTCGGGTGAGGTGCGCGTGTCGAACTTCTTGCTGTGGCAGTCGGCATACAGTGAGTATTATTTTACCGACGTGCTCTGGCCCGATTTTGACGAGAAAGAACTGGACAGGGCGATCTCGGCCTTCAACCGCCGGGACCGCCGCTTTGGAGGCGTGAAGAAATGAAACAGAGGCTTCTTGTGGCCGCCGTGGGCGTGCCGCTGCTGATATTGGTGCTGGTGTTTTTGCCGCCGGTCGCGACGGGGGTTCTGGTCTGCGCGATTGCAGCTGCAGCCGCTTATGAGCTGCTGCATACGGCTTGCAAGGCGCCGTGCGTGCTTGTCTATGTGTTGACGGCTTTGATGGCGGTGCTGACGGTTCTTGTTGTCGGTAACGGCCTGTGCCTGTACCGAGAGAGGATCCAGACGGCGAGGACGGTCTATCTGGCCTGTGCGTTCTTGTATATAACGGCGCTGTTTTTCCTTGCTGTGCGCCGGTATGGGACACCACGCGCGCTGCTGTTTGGTGATCTTGCCGTGTGTGTGGTGGCCGCGTTTGTGTTCCCGTCGATGTATGGCTGCATCTGCCTGCTGCGAAACATCAGTCCCATTTTTGTGCTGATGCCGTTTGTGATCGCTTTTGTCGGTGACAGTGCATCGATGCTGGGCGGCATGGCGTTCGGAAAGCGCAAGTTTGCTCCGCGCGTCAGCCCGAACAAGACGTGGGCGGGCTTTATCGCCGGGGCGATCGGCAGCGCGCTGGGCATGGTGCTGCTGGGGCTGATCGTGTGCTGGGCATTTTCTGCCGAACTGCCGCTCTGGCTGCTGGCCGTGGCCGGCGCACTGGCCAATCTGTTCGGCCAGCTGGGCGATCTGTCGATGAGCCTCATCAAGCGCGAGGCCGGCATCAAGGACTACAGCCATATTTTCCTGACGCACGGCGGCGTGCTCGACCGGTTTGATTCAACAATGTTCATCGCGCCTGTTGTTTACGGGCTGCTGATGACGGCGGAGGCGTTTTTGTGACAAGCGTTGTTTCAATTTTGGGCTCCACAGGCTCCATAGGCCGCCAGACGCTGGATGTGGCGGATGCGCTGGGGTTGCGTGTCGCTGCGCTCACGGCTAACCGCGATGTTGCGCGCATGGCTGAGCAGTGCAGAAAATACAGACCGCAGCTTGCCGTCATGATGGACGAGAAAAAAGCGCGGGAATTAAAAGCGAGCCTTGTGGATATGAATATACGGGTGACGTCCGGGATCGACGGTCTCATCGAGGCCGCGCAGCTTCCCGGGGCGGATACGGTCGTGACGGCTGTGTCCGGCATGGTGGGGCTTCGTCCGACGCTTGCCGCCATCGAGGAAAAAAAGCGCATCGCGCTGGCCAATAAGGAGACGCTGGTCTGTGCGGGCGAGCTGGTTATGGCGCGCGCGAAACAGACCGGTGCGGAGATCATTCCTGTGGACTCCGAGCATTCGGCCATTTTTCAGTGCCTGATGGGCTGCCATGACAAAAGCGAGATCCGCAGGCTGATTCTGACCTGCTCGGGAGGCCCCTTTTACGGCAGAACGCGCGAAGAATTGGCGCAGGTGACGAAGACCGACGCGCTGCGCCACCCAAATTGGAAGATGGGCGCGAAGATCACCATCGACTGTGCCACGCTTATGAATAAGGGCCTGGAAGTGATCGAGGCGATGCGCCTGTATGAGCTGCCGCTTGACAAAGTGACGGCCGTCATTCACCGGCAGTCGATCGTGCACAGTCTGGTCGAGTTCTGCGACGGCGCAGTGATGGCACAGTTGGGGACGCCGGATATGCGTATCCCCATCGGCCTTGCCATGACGTACCCGGCCCGGTCGGAGAATCCAGCCCCGGCTCTCGATCTTCTTTCCTGCGGAGATCTCAGCTTTGCGCCGGTCGATGAACAGGCGTTTGTCTGCTTCGCCCTTGCCAAACAGGCTGCGCGCACGGGCGGCAGCTGCTGCGCGGCAATGAACGCGGCCAACGAGGAGGCGGTGGCGCTGTATCTGCAGGATAAGATCCGCTTCTACGACATTTCCGACGCCGTCGCGCAGGCGATGGCGCTGCCGGTAATCGAAAAGCCTACGCTGGAGGAAATCCTCAGCGTGGATGCCGCCGCGCGCGAGTTGGTGCGCGTACGCTTTGGCTGATTTTTAGTGTTAGGTGATCTCATGTATATTCTCATTGCAATTCTCATCTTTGGCATTCTCATCTTTGTCCATGAGCTGGGGCATTTCCTCTCGGCCAAGGCGCTGGATGTGCAGGTGAATGAGTTCTCCATCTGCATGGGACCGGCCATTTTCAAAAAGCAGAAGGGCGAAACACTCTACGCTCTGCGCTGCATCCCCATCGGCGGCTACTGCGCGATGGAGGGCGAAGATGAAGAGAGCGAAAATCCACGCGCGTTTACCTCGAAAGCGTGGTGGCGGCGGCTTATCATTCTGCTGGCTGGCTCGTTTATGAACTATGTGGCGGGCTTTCTGGTGCTGATCGTTTTGTACTCCGGTGCTGCCGGGTTCTCGACGCCGCGCATCAGCGGCTTTTTTGAGGGCTGCCCGCTGGAATCGGAGAGCGGCCTGCAGGAAGGCGACGAGCTGTATAAAATTGACGGACGACGGGTGTTTATCTATTCCGACGTGGGGATGCTGCTCGGGCGCAACAGTACCGGCGTGTATGACCTTGTGGTCAAGCGCGGCGGCAAGTTTGTCGAACTCAATGACTTCGCCATGCAGCCGCAGCTGTATACCGTGGACGGTGAGCAGACCTATAAATATGGCCTGTATTTTGCCGCCGAGGAAAAAACAGTCGGGAGTCTTCTCAAATACAGCTGGAACACGAGCCTTGACTTTGCAAGGCTCGTATGGATGGGGCTGGAAGATCTCATCTCGGGGCTGGTATCGGTGGATGAGATGTCCGGGCCGGTAGGTATCGTCTCGGTCATTGCCGAGACCGGGAAAGCATCTGAAACGGTTTCTGCGGGGCTGATGAATATCGCGTATCTCGGCGCGTTCATCGCCATCAATCTGGCGGTCATGAATCTGCTGCCGCTGCCGGCACTCGACGGCGGGCGCATCTTTCTGCTGTTGGTGAACACCGTAGTATTCGCCGTGACAAAGAAGAAGATTCCGTCCAAATTTGAAGGCTATATCCACGCCGCCGGCATGGTTCTGCTGCTGGCATTCATGGCCTTTGTCACGTTCAAAGACATCTGGAAACTGTTTGCATAGGAGAAACGTATGACAAAAGCAATCATGGTGGGAAGCGTGCAGATCGGCGGCGGTGCGCCGGTCAGCATTCAATCCATGCTCAATACAAAGACGACCGACGTGGAGGGATCTCTGGCGCAGATCCATCAGCTTGCCGCGGCAGGCTGCCAGATCGCGCGGCTGGCCATCCCCGATATGGATGCGGCAAAGGCGTTCCGGGAAATCTGCGCGGCTTCGCCGCTGCCGCTGGTGGCGGACATTCATTTTGACTACCGGCTTGCCATTGCCGCCGCTGAGGCAGGCGCGAGTAAAATCCGCATCAACCCCGGCAATATCGGCGGTGTGGAACGCGTGCGCGCGGTGGTGGATGCGTGCAAAGAAAAGCACATTCCCATCCGCATCGGTGTCAACGGCGGAAGCCTCGATAAAAAGCTGCTGGAAAAATATGGCCATCCCACGGCGGAAGCACTCGTGGAGAGCGCATTTTCGCACATCGAACTGCTGGAAAGCTGCGACTTTTATGACATCTGCGTGTCGATGAAATCCAGCTCTGTGCCGCTGATGATGCAGGCGTACCGCCTGTTTTCCAATCGGTCGGACTATCCGCTGCATGTCGGCGTGACGGAGACGGGTACGGAGTATATGGGTACCATCAAATCCGCCATGGGCATCGGTGGGCTTCTGTGCATGGGCATTGGCGATACGATCCGCGTATCCTTGACAGCTGACCCGGTGCGCGAGGTCATCGCGGCCAAGGCCATCCTGAAGGCTGCGGGACTTCGGCGCGAGGGCGTGAATCTTATTTCCTGCCCGACCTGCGGGCGCACGCGCATCGATCTGATCGGCCTTGCAAACCATGTTGAGCAGGCGCTTGCAAATTGCGACAAGCCCATCACCGTGGCGGTCATGGGCTGCGTGGTAAATGGCCCCGGTGAGGCGCGCGAGGCGGACGTCGGCATCGCCGGCGGCGAGGATTGCGGCGTATTGTTTGCCAGAGGAAAGCAGATCAAAAAGCTGCCCTATGACGAACTGCTTGACGCACTGGTCGCGTATGTCGATACGCTGTAGCCGCAAAACAAAGGAGAACCGAATGAACGATACGGTACTGTTTTCAGAGCTGTTTCCAAATACAGAGCTTCCCGAACAGATCGCCGGCGCGCAAGTCACGCGCGCGCAGATCGACCGTGAGGCAAGAAGCATCGAGATCGCACTGGAATCGGAACACTACATATCACAGCAGATCATCGAGGAGCTTCAGGCCATGCTGGAACACCGGTATGGCCTGAAGCGTCTGTCTGTTCTGGCGCATTACCCGGCTGAGGCCATTGAAACGCTCGACCCGGCGGATCTTGTGCGCGTATTTGTGCGCGCATGGCCACCCGCTGCGGCGAGCCTTGCCGGGGCAAAATTTGAGGTGTCCACACAGCGGGTGACGATCCGGCTTCCGGCCAATGGCAAGCAGGAGCTCGAGCGGCATGCGCCGAAAGCGCAGGAATTCCTGTTTTCCCATTTCGGCGTAAAGCCGGAGCTGATATTCATACCCGCGACGCCGCTTGAGGGCAGGGAGCTGTTTGAAGAGACCAAGCGCATCCGCAGTGAAGCGCTAAAGACGATTGACCTGCCGGCGCCATCGGCGGCACAGGGAAAAAAGCACGTAGGACCGGGCACGCAGCAGCCGTCCGGCGATGTGTTTTTCGGCCGTCCGTTTGGCGGCGAGCCGGTGAAAATCGCCGATCTGAACCTCGACATGTTCCGCGTGGTCGTGCGCGGCAAGGTCTTTGCCGTGCAGCACCGCGAGCTCAAAAAGCGCGGCGCGTGGGTGGTCTGCTTTGATGTGACGGACTACACCGGCTCCGTGCGCGTCAACCAGTTCATGGAAAACGACAAGGCCAAGCCGATTCTTGACAATATCCAGCCCGGTATGTGGGTGCGGATGCAGGGCAAGATGACCTTTGACCGGTATGACAACGAGATGGTCATGCAGCCCAACGCCATTGAGCGCGTGCCCACGCCCAAGCGTGTGGATACGGCGAAGGAAAAGCGCGTCGAGCTGCATCTGCACACGACGATGTCATCTATGGACGCACTGACTGATACCGGCGCTGCCGTCAAGCAGGCCGCGGCATGGGGCCACCGCGCCATCGCCATTACCGACCACGGCTGCGCACAGTCGTTCCCCGACGCGCTAAAGGCCTCCGGCAAGGCCAAGGTCGCCGGTACGGATGAAAACATCAAGATCCTGTACGGCTGCGAAGGATATTATGTCAACGACGTGGACGACCGCATTGCCGTCCACGGCCCCATTGACGCGCCGTTTGACGCGGAATATGTGGCGTTTGACCTCGAGACGACGGGCCTGTCCTCCCAGCATGATGTAATTATCGAGATCGGCGCGGTCATCATGCGCGGCGGCGAGGTAATGGATACGTTCCAGACCTTTGTCGCGCCGGGACGTAGGCTCACGCCGAAGATTATCGAGCTGACGGGCATCACCGACGAGATGCTCGAAGGCGCGCCGGATATCTCCGAAGCGCTGCCCAAGTTCCTCGATTTTGCTGCAGGGCGGCCGCTCTGCGCGCACAACGCCGATTTTGATATTGGATTCGTTACGGCGGCTGCACAGCGGCTAGGGATCGAGTTCCAGCCGACATATGTCGATACGCTCATTCTGGCGCAGAACCTGCTGCCGGAGCTGGGCAAATACAAGCTTAATCTCGTGGCCGACGCACTGAGTCTGCCGGAATTCAATCACCACCGCGCGTCCGACGATGCGATCACCTGCGGGCATATGATGATGCGCTTCTGGAAGATGCTCGAGGAAAAGGGTGTGCATACGCTCTCGCAGGTCAACCCCGTCATGACCGAGCTGCGTTCGGGCGCGAAGATTCTCGACCGCCGCGCACGGCACATCATTCTCTTTGCAAAAAACTCCGTCGGCCTGCGAAATCTCTACCGGCTGATTTCTTACGGCAACCTCAAATATTTCAAGCGTGTGCCGATTATCCCCAAGTCCGAACTGCTGCGCTGGCGTGAGGGGCTGATTATCGGCTCGGCCTGCGAGGCGGGCGAGCTGTTCCAAGCGGTTGTGGCGCACAAGAGTTATGCCGAGCTCAAGCGCATCGCTTCGTTCTATGATTTTCTGGAAATTCAGCCGCTGTGCAATAACGTCTTCATGCTGGAAAAGGGCATGGCCGAGAGCGAGGAGGAACTGCGGAATTTCAACCGCACCATCGTCCAGCTGGGAGACGAGCTAGGCAAGCCCGTCGTTGCCACGGGCGACGTGCATTTCCTCAATCCCGAGGACGAGATCTACCGGCATATTCTCATGGCGACCAAGCAGATGCCGGACGCCGACCGGTCACTGCCGCTCTATTTCCGCACGACGGATGAGATGCTGAACGAATTCAGCTATCTGGGGGAGGAAAAGGCGTACGAGGTCGTGGTCAAAAACACGAACCTGATCGTGGACTGGTGCGACACCGTGCGGCCTGTGCCGCACAACCTGTTCGCGCCGAAGATCGAAAACTCGGTCGAGGACCTCAAGGACCTTGTCTACGGCAAGCTTCACCGGCTCTACGGTGAGAATCCACCGGAGCTGATTCAAAAGCGCGTGGATACCGAGATGCACGACATCATCTCGTGCCACTATGACGTCATTTATATGTCAGCGCAGAAGCTGGTGCAGAACTCGCTGGAAAACGGTTACCTGGTCGGCTCGCGTGGTTCGGTCGGCTCATCGATCGTGGCGTTTCTGTCGGGCATCACCGAGGTCAACTCTTTTCCGCCGCACTATCGCTGCCCCAAGTGCAAGTTTACAACTTTCGACGTGCCTGCCGACTGCGCGTGCGGCGCCGATCTGCCTAATGCGGTGTGTCCCAAGTGCGGCGAAAAGCTGGACAAGGACGGCTTCAACATCCCGTTCGAGACGTTTTTGGGCTTCGGCGGCGATAAAGTCCCCGACATTGATCTCAACTTCTCGGGCGAATATCAGGCGCGCGCGCACGCCTACTGTGTGCAGATGTTCGGTTCGGACCATGTGTTTCGAGCGGGCACCATCGGCACCGTGGCCGAGAAAACGGCCTACGGCTACGCAAAAAAATATCTTGCCGAGCGCAACATGACCGTCAGCAAGGCCGAGGAAAACCGCCTTGCTGCCGGCTGCGTGGGCATCAAGCGTACTACGGGCCAGCATCCGGGAGGACTGGTCGTCATTCCGCAGGAGAACGAGATCTGGGATTTCTGCCCTGTGCAGCACCCGGCGGACGACAAGGATTCCGACTGGATTACGACGCATTTTGAATATCACTCGATGGAGGAAAACCTCCTCAAGCTGGACATGCTGGGGCACGATGACCCGACGATGATCCGAATGCTCGAGGATTTAACAGGCGTGGACGCAAAGATGATTCCGCTCGACGATCAGGACACCATGTCCATCTTTACCTCGAGTAAAATCCTCGGTTTTGAAAACGACCCGATCTTAGGCCCGGTCGGCTCATGCGCCATCCCGGAGTTTGGCACCGGTTTTACGCGCGGAATGCTGCAGGAGACGCAGCCGACGAAGTTCGACACGCTGATCCGGCTTTCCGGCTTCTCGCACGGCACGGATGTTTGGCTGGGAAACGCGCGCGACCTCATCCTGTCGAAAACCGCGACGGTCTCCGAGGCCATCGGCTGCCGCGACGATATCATGCTGTATTTAATTAAGTGCGGCATGCCGGAAAAGCGCTCGTTCAAGATCATGGAATCGGTGCGAAAGGGAAGGGGACTGCCGGAAGGCGCGGAGGATGAGATGCGTGCGGCGGGTGTACCCGACTGGTACATCGGCTCGTGCAAGAAGATCAAGTATCTGTTCCCCAAGGCGCATGCGACGGCGTATGTCATGATGGCGTTTCGCATTGCCTGGTTCAAGGTGCATGAGCCGTTGGCGTTCTATGCGGCGTATTTCTACCGCCGCAGCCAGAAGGGCGGCTTCGACGCGGCAATTATGACGCACGGCATTGACCTTGTGAAGCAGAAGATACAGGAAATCAAGAACGACGATGAGGCCACAGCCAAGGACGATGACCTCTTCACCACGCTCGAGGTCTGTTATGAGTTCTATCTGCGTGGGTTTTCCTTTGCCAACATTGATCTCTACCGCTCGCACGCCACGCGCTTTATTATCGACGGCAATTCGCTGCTGCCGCCGTTCGTAGCGGTATCGGGTCTGGGCGAGTCGGCCGCGTGGGATATCATGGAAGGCCGCGAGGGTAAGCAGTTTTTGTCCATCGAGGAGTTTTCCATGGCATGTCCCAAGGTATCAAAGACGCACATCGAAAATCTGCGTGAGGCCGGCGCGTTTGGTGATCTGCCGGAAACGAGCCAGATCACGCTGTTCTGACGCACCTGCATGCGCAGGTTTCGCCAACGGCGGAAATGGAGATGAGCGGGCTTTGCTCCGGCGGGCAGCCGATCACAGCCGTTTGCGGAAAAAGAAATGATTAAAACCGCAGAGCGCCGCAGAATGATTCATTCTGCGGCGCTCCATTTTCAGGTGTTGAGTGTGTACAGCGAGTAGAAATAGCTCTTTTTCTGCATCAGCTCGTCAAATGTTCCTTCCTCTGCAACACGTCCACCCTTGAAGGCGAGGATGCGGTCGTACCGCCGCAGCAGCGGCGCGTCGAGCGCGTGCGTGACCACGATACGCGTCAGCTCGGTGAGCGAAAGAATGGAATTGCACACATGCCCGGCGCTCTCGCGGTCGAGAGACGCCGTGGCTTCGTCAGCCAACAGTACCGGCGTCTTGCGCAGCAGGCAGCGCGCGATGGAGATGCGCTGGCGCTCGCCGCCCGAGAGATTGCAGCCGTTTTCACCGCAGAGATAATCCTCTCCGCGCGCGGCGATGAGCTGGCTCAAGCCGGCGCCTTCGATGGCGTGGTCGACCTCTTGCGGGTCGAAGTCACGGAACATGGTGATGTTGTCGCGGATCGACGCATTGAAGATAAATACGTTCTGGCCGATCGAGGATACCAGGGAGAACACCGATTCGGCGCTGGCATCTTTCAGCTGCGTGCCGTTTACCAGAATGTCACCTTCGTAGGTTTTGTACGCGCCTTGTATGAGGTTCAAAAGCGTGGACTTGCCGCTGCCAGACGCGCCGACCACGGCGTAGCTTTTGCCCGGCTCGAATGCGGCGGATACGCCGTGCAGGATCTCCTTGCCCGGTTCATAGCCGAAGCGCACATCGTTTATCTCGATGGGGCCGGTCAGCGTGGCAGACAGCTCTACACCCGCGTCGTTCACATGTTCTTCCAGGGCTTCTGCGAGTTTATCCATCAGCGCGTGCGCGGCATTGCGGTTGGCCAGCGCCTCGGGGATTTCCTGAAACGGCATGGCGAGCAGCCCTACAAGCTGCACGAATACCACGACCATGCCGGGCGTGACGCCAAAGCCGCGTTTGGAAAGTACGGCCGCAGCCAGAAAGATGCCGAGCTGCGAGGCGATGTTGCCCGTGTTGGTGAAAAGACTGACCAGAATGCTGATTTTGCGGCGCCCGCGCTTTTCGTGTTCGGCATCCTGATTGGCTTTGGCAAAGAGTGCTTCCGCCTCGCTTTCGGCCTGAAAACTCTTGATGACGGAAAAACCCGAGAGAAGGTCATCCAGCTGCGCCATGAAGTTCTTATTTTGCTCGCTCACGCGCCGGTCTGCCGCAGCCAGCTTCCCGCCGGTCAAAAGTGCTGCTGCCAGCGGCAGTGCGGAAAACGCGATGGCGATGAGCATGAGCAGCGGGCTGTAATACAGCATCAGCGCCAGTGCGCCGAGTGCAAGCACACAGTCGGCAATGAGCGTGAAGAGTTTTTCCAGATAGTTTGTCTCGATACTGGCCGCGTCGTTGGAGAGCGCCGACAGATATACCGCCGTCTGTTCACCGGAAAAGGCGGCAAGACTTTTTTTCGTCAGCTGTGAAAATGCATAGGATTTATATTGCAGCATGGCCCGCTCAAAAAAACGCGGTTTTGACGATGAACGTATCAGCAAGCCGAGCGCCACCGCTGCGACCATTGCTGCAGCCATCAGGGCAAGCTGCAAGATGGAAAAACCGGTGTCGATCCCGGCTACCACGTCGATGACCTGCTGCAACAGCCACGATACACCCAGATTGACAGCCATCAGCAGCAGGATTGCCGCCACCTCCACCGAGAACGCACCGTAGTTTCCGCGGTAGAGCTGGCGGCGCAGCGCG
>JAEDFW010000154.1 GCA_016297855.1 Oscillospiraceae bacterium | reverse complement strand
ACGCCGCCTGTACAGCAGACGTACGAAGCGCCTGCGCAGAGCTATACGCCGCCTGCGCAGAGCTACACCCCACCCGTACAGCAGACGTATGAGGCACCGCAGCAGAGCTATACGCCGCCTGTACAGCAGACGTACGAAGCGCCTGCGCAGAGCTATACGCCGCCTGTGCAGCAGACGTACGAAGCGCCTGCGCAGAGCTACACCCCACCCGTACAGCAGAGCTATGAGGCACCGCAGCAGTCCTACACACCGCCTGTACAGACATATACCCCACCCACACAGTCTGGTACTGGCGGCTCGTATGTGCCGCCCGAAGCTCCGGCGAAAGCGCCGAAGCAGAAAAAGCCCGGCGGCGGGAAAAAGATCGGCCTGATCATCGGCATCGCGGCTGCGGCGGTCGTACTTGTTGTGGCACTGGTGCTGCTGCTCGGCGGCAAGGGCGGCAAGAATGACGCGCTGCTTGGCCGCTACGAGGGCGTATCGTGTACGATCGATGGCGTTGAGGTCGGCGCGGAAGACGAATGGATCGAGCTGAAGGCCAGGAACAAGGCGGACGTCTGCATCATGGGTCAGGAATTCAGCGGCACATGGAAGCTGGACGGCGAAGCGTTCACATTCAAGCAGGGCGGCGACAAATACGAAGGCACGCTGAAAGACGGTGTGATGACGCTCGACATTGCCGGTATGCTCTACACCTTTGAGAAGCAGGGCGGCGCGGCTGACAATAGCGGCAAGCCCGGCAAGCGCGCGGCAGAGGCCGGCTATTGGACGCTCCTGCGCGTGGACGGCGCCAACGCCATGAGCGAAGATGACGTGGCCATGTTCAAGGACCTCGGCATCGAGATTTGTGCAGAGCTCAAGGAAGACGGCACTGGTGTGCTTGCGCTCGACAATCCCGTCAATGTCACTTGGGCCGGCGGTGTCATCACCGCCGACGACGGCTCGAAGCTCTCCTACAAGCTGGAGGGCGACTGCCTGCACATTCAGGTGGACAGCGATGACTATGTCTTTACACGCGGCGAGGGCAGCGCGCCCAAGGTCGAACAGAATACCTCTGCCGGCGGCGAAGAGCCCGAGGAGCTGAGCGCAGCCGACTGGTGGAGCGGCAAGTGGTACGGCTGGTTCGTGTTCAGCAACGCCTCCGACTATTACTCCGACTGGATCGGCGACTACGGCGACTGCCTGAGTGAGATCACGGTCTATGACGACGGCACCGGCTACGTCGAGATGACCTGGCTCGACGGCGAGGTCTTTGCCACGGCGGACGTGACCTTCGGCAGCGGAACGACGGACTACGGCTGTATGATGTCCGAATCGGGCACGATTTTGAATCTGAGCATCGAGCATGCCGACTGGATCGTCGATCCCGGCGCGTCCATGGTCAGCGACTTTGACCACATGATCCATATCGACAGCACCATGTATGACGAAGACGGTGACTGGATCGACTATGACTTCTTCCTGCGCCCGTGGGGCATGGAGTGGGAGGACGTGCGCACAGCCGATACCTCCAATCTGCTCTACGATAACATGATGCCGTTGGAATATGACAGCTGGTATCTGCCGCAGATCGGCGGCGGTATGACTGTCTCGATCTCCTCCGGCGATGGCTATTCCGGCTTTGACGGGCCGACCGATATCTATGATTACGCTGACGCGGGTGAGATTTATTTTGAGTATCCGCTCGACGAATATGTGTTTGACAACAGCTTCGGTATTGAAGCGCTGGAAAACACGGACGGCAGCGTTCGCATCACCTTTAGCGCCATTCAGGATGAATACAGCATCGAAAGCCTGAAAGGATACATAGACGGCTGCAGCGGCTATGATGAGTTTAAAAAGGAAGAGCTGACCATCGGCGGCTATTACGCGCTGAAGGCCACCTATCTGGACGAGTGGGGCGACGCGGCCGAGAGCGTCTACATCGAATTCGGCAACGATGCGAACACTTATCTCGCCATCCTCATCAACGTCAGCGCCTACACCAAGGAGCTTCGGGATTCCGCAGACGTACAGAATATCATCAATTCCATTCAGGTGAATTGATCCGGTTTAGAAAGGAGCACAGCTATGCAGTATTCCATCGTCGGCGGCAGTCTGCCTGCCGTTGTAATCCAAATGAACCCCGGCGAAACCATCGTCAGTGAGGTCGGCGGACGTACTTGGTCGCGCGGCCCGGTGCTGACTGAGACCAAGGGCGGCAGCGTCGGCAAGGCGCTTGGCCGCATGATCTCCGGCGAAAGCGTTTTTCTGAGCCACTATACGGCGCAGGGGCCTGCGGAGATCGCGTTTTCGTCCTCCTATCCCGGGCGCATCGTCGCGCGGGAGCTTGGCCCGGGCGAGAGCGTCATCTGCCAGAAATCGGCGTTCCTGTGCGCGACGCTGGGCGTGGAGCTTTCCGTCCACCTGCAGAAAAAGATCGGCGCGGGCCTGTTCGGCGGCGAGGGCTTCATCATGCAGAAGGTTACCGGTCCCGGTCTTGCGTTCTTTGAGTTCGACGGCTACTGCCCGGAGTATGATCTCGCGCCCGGCGAGAAACTGGTCTGCGACACCGGCGTGGTCGCCATGATGGACGCGACGTGCCAGCTGGATATTCAGATGGTCAAGGGCCTGAAAAACAAGCTGCTGGGCGGCGAAGGCCTGATCGACACCGTCGTCACCGGCCCCGGCAAGGTCTATTTGCAGACCATGAGCCTGACGCGGCTGGCGCAGCTTCTGACGCCGCTGCTTCCGTTCAAACCGGAATAATTGACAGATATGGCGGCGCAGAAATGCGCCGCCATACGCATCAGGAGGGAACACGATGAAACGATTGACAGCTCTGGCGCTCACGCTTGTCGTGCTGCTGTTACTCTTTTTGACCGGCTGCGCCGATACACAAAAGAACGGCGATCGTTTGCAGGATAAACTGAATACAAAGCAGGTGCCGGAAACGCAGGAACCAGCACAGACCGATCCACCGGATACCACGCAAACACCGACGTCCGGCAAAACGCCTTCGAAGGGCAGCACCGCCCAGCGCCCCGGCAAACCCGGGCCGGAGGAAGGCGCGCCGTCAGGCGACGGCTACAGCATGTATGAAGGCATCTATGTGGACGATCAGACCGATGCAGATATCACTACCGTGCTGGAGCTCCACGCCTACAGCGACATTCTGTTGCTGGAA
>JAEDFW010000034.1 GCA_016297855.1 Oscillospiraceae bacterium | reverse complement strand
AAAAGCGGTTGGTTTGAACCTTTTTTCAAAACTATTTTGGCCAATCTTTAATCGGATTAGGAATCGGCCAAAACACCACAAAGCAAAGGCAGAAGAACCAGACAACGATCCACAACATCGTGAAGATGAGACGCCTGCCGATGAGGGATTCAAGGGCCTTCGATTATTTCGAATTCTCTGTGATCAAGAGCAAGGATGAAGCTTTTGCCCGGGATCATATGTTTCAGGACGCTTGCTGTATGTGTGTGGTACAGATTGGTGAGTTAGTTGGCCAGCTCTCTGAGAAAATCAAACAGCAGAACGAGGCTATTCCGTGGCGAATTATTAAGGAAACCCGGAATTTTTATGTCCATTCTTGCGGCGCAATCGATTTAGAGTCCGTTTGGGGAACGCTGAATGAAGACATCCCTGTACTGCAGACAGCTTGTGAAGCAATGCTTGAATAAGAAATCTTTGCGAAAAACAGCAAGGATTCTGTGGTTTGCTCCGTCGGCAGATCGTCAGCGAGTGACTGTCAGAAAGCCCAGACTGTGATCGCTGTCCTAGGCGCTTCCGGCTTCGAATCACCTTCTCATAACCCGGAGGTCGGGGGTTCAAATCCCTCTCCCGCAACCATAACTGGACACCAGTTTTGATACAATGCGTATCGAAGCGGGTGTCCAGTTTCTTTTTGCAAAAGCCCTTGTTTACAAGGCTTATCCTATACCTTTTTCAAGGATTTGGACGACCTGATCATCCAGTCCACCGAATACTGTATGAGTAAGGTCGAGCAGGATTTTCTGGCGAAAGCGCCCACGGATGTGAAGGACCTGGGGCGGTTTTTAGACGAGATCCCTTACTGGACGGCCCAAACGCACGGCAAGAAGTACAGACTGATGTATCAGGTCTATACCCACCCGAAATACAGGGAATACGGCAAGAAATTCTTTGCAGGCGTGGATGCGCGTTATACCGAATACGCAAAGCGCCTGGAGGGCAAGCTGGGCATCCCCTATCAAATAATCACGCCGCTGATCTTCATTCTGGTTCGGGCGTGTGTACATTACGCCCTGTTTGAGGATGAGTTCTATATGAAATCCCAGATCGCAGTGCTGAAAGAAACCCTGGAATTATTTGTGAGGAAGTATAACCCCAACGCAATCCCAAAGGAGGACTGAAAACATGAAAAAACGGCTATTGAGCATCCTGATGGCCGCCTGTCTGCTGGTGGGGCTGCTGCCCACGGTGGCGCTGGCAGTGAGTAATGTGTCCTATCTTGACGCGAGCGGCGCATCGCAGACCTGCGACAGCGCCACGGAAGTGACCAGCGGCGACACCGAATGGACAACGGGCTGGTATGTGGTCACTGGCAATGTGACCATCGGAACGACTGATGCGCCCCAGCGTGTCACCGTCAGCGGTGATATCCACCTGATTCTGGCGGACGGCTGCACCCTCACCGTCAACGACGGCATTCAGGTGCAGGACGATGACTACAACCCAAGCACGCCCAGCCCCAACGCCCTGACCGTCTACGCCCAGTCTACGGGCAGCAGCATGGGTAAGCTGACCGCCCGGAATGCAGGTGAAAACGCTGCCATCGGCGGCAACGACGGTGGCAGCGACCTAGGCGGCTACGGCGGCGACGTCACCATCAACGGCGGCATCGTCGAGGCCGCCGGCAGCGGCGGCGCGGGCATCGGCGGCGGTGGGTGCAACCTCGTCGGCGGTGGCGGCGGCAATGCCGCTCGCAGGCTTTTACTTCTTGCGGTCTTTTGCGAAAAAACCGAGTGCGTCCTTGAGAATGTCATTTGCGGTTCGCAGCTCGGCATTTTCTCGCTCAAGCTCCCGGATGCGGATGGCTTGCTCCTCCTCACTCATCATTTTCGCAGGTGGCGCGTTTCGGCGTATGCTGCGCCAATCCGCCAGTGTGTAGTACGCGATGCCCAGCTGCTGCGCGGCTTTCTTCACGCCGATCTCGTCTGACAGCTTCAGCGCCTCTTCTTTGAATTCTTTGCTGTAATGCTTCATTGCGATTCCCTCCGTCTCTGTTTTTCAGTTTAACAGATTTTTGGGGAATTTGCGACTGCACTTACAGAGTACTACTCCACTGCTGATTGGCCTGATTCTGTGGTGTACGTTTGGCCGTTCTTACCCCTTTATACACCGTTTGGTCGTTCTTTCGCATATCATAACCTCTTTTGTCTACCAGGACAAGAGAGACTTTTCGTGCTTTCAGGGGAAAAATGACCCGAAATACTGCAAATTGACGCAAATAGCCGCCCGAACAGATCGCTGCGCGGCTGCGGTCGGCACAGAATAAATACCAGTGATATTAAAAATCGACTTTAACAGAAGACAATTCCATCCATCTGTGCTATAATAGATACAACCGGTACTAATTTGAACACGATGGAGGGATAGTATGGGACTTGATTTTTTATCGGTTATTGATGAAAAGCAAGCGCTGCTGCGGCAGGCGGCCGATTTTCTCTGGGAGCATCCGGAAACGGCGTTTACGGAATACGAATCCGCCGGTTATCTTTGCCGCGCGCTGCGCGAAGAGGGGTTTGCGGTGAAGGAAAACCTTGCCGGTATCCCGACAGCCTTTTCCGGCCGTTTCGGCAGCGGCCGCCCCGTGATTGGTATTCTTGGAGAATTTGACGCGCTGAGCGGCCTTGGTCAGGTGGCCTGCGTGACCGAAAAGCAGCCTGATGGAAAACCATGCGGCCACGGCTGCGGGCATCATTTGCTCGGCGCAGGGGCTCTCGGCGCGGCGATTGCGGTGAAGCGGTATCTGGAGGAAACGGGCGCTTCCGGTTCTGTTATTTACTATGGCTGCCCCGGCGAAGAGGGCGGCTCGGGTAAGACGTTCATGGCACGTGACGGCGTGTTTGACGAGCTGGACGCCGCGATCAGCTGGCATCCCGATGACGAAACAGGCGTTCGCACCAAGAATTCGTTGGCAAACTGCGAGGTACTTTACAGATTCGACGGGATCGCGGCCCATGCCGGCATCCGGCCGGATCTTGGACGCAGCGCACTGGATGCAGTGGAGCTCATGAATGTCGGCGCCAATTTTCTGCGAGAGCATATGATTCCGGAAGCGCGTGTGCACTACGCCATCACCGATGCCGGTGGCAGCGCGCCCAATGTGGTGCAGCCGCACGCGGAGGTGCTGTATCTTATCCGTGCACCACACAGTGATCAGGTAAGGCATATTTATGAGCGCGTCAACAACATCGCACATGGCGCCGCGCTGATGACCGGCACAAAAACAGAGCATACATGGATCAAAGCCTGCTCTGAAATTGTGCTCAACAACACGCTCGAACAACTGATGTATGAGAAAATGCTGCAGATCGGTTCACCGGAGATCATACAGCAGGATATATCCTTTGCCAGGGAGCTGACGCAGAAGGCGCTTCTGTCCACACCGGCGGCAGATCCCGCGCATCCAATCCACGCGGAGATCAAGCCATTCCACTGGGGCGAGGTTACGCCAAACTTCGGCTCCACCGATGTGGGCGATGTCAGTTGGATTTGCCCGACGGTACAGTGCGCGGCAGCTACCTGGGCACGTGGAACGCCAGGACATTCGTGGCAGACGGTATCGCAGGGAAAGACGCCTCTGGCATATAAGATGATGATCTTCGCCGCAAAAGCCATGGCGGCAACCGCAGCCGGACTTATGGATCATCCGGAGATTCTTCGTAAAGCCAAAGAGGAGCACAAAGCGCGTATCGGGGCAAATGGATATCTCTGTCCCATCCCAAAGGACGTTCGTCCCAGAGCCATTGTTTCTCTCTGAAAGCGGGTATCAATGAAAGGAGTGTGCTGCGATTTATGTATCGGGAGTTTGTGGAACGGCATCGTGAAACAATTCTGGAGGTGGAGCGATATCTCTGGAAGCACCCGGAAACGGGCTACAAGGAGTGGAATACACAGAACTATCTGGCGCAGATTCTGGAGCAGGCGGGCTATACACTGCGGTATGCGGGAGATATTCCGGGCTTTTACACGGATCTGGACACTGGCAGGCCCGGGCCGAAAATCCTGATTCTGGGGGAAATGGACGCGCTGCTGGTGCCGGAGCATCCGGAAAGTGTGGACGGCTGCATCCATGCCTGCGGTCATCACGCGCAGTGCGCGGCGCTTGTGGGTACGGCGCTGGCACTGAAGGAGCCAGGGGCGATGGACGGTCTTTGCGGCTCCATCCGGCTGATGGCGGTGCCGGCGGAGGAGATGATTGAGCTGAAATTCCGCGAGGATCTCAGAACGCGGGGCGTCATTCATTACTACGGCGGCAAGACGGAGTTTTTATATCGCGGATATCTGGACGGGTGCCAGATTGCCTATTTGAACCATGTCCGCACAGGCATCGATCATGCGCGTTTTGACTTTAACGACTCCAACGGTTTTATGGTCAAGACCGCCACGTATCGGGGCAGAGCGGCGCACGCGGGAGGCAGTCCGCAGAAGGGGATCAACGCCCTTTATGCCGCGTCATTGGGATTGCAGGCAATCAACAGCCTGCGCGAAACCTTTTGTGACAGCGATCATATACGGGTGCACCCGATTTTGACCGAGGGCGGAAGCACAGTCAATACCATTCCGGACAAGGCGGTCATCAGCACCTATATCCGTGGCGCGACAATGGAAGCAATTGCCCAAAGCAGCCGAAAGGTAGACCGCGCGCTTGCGGCCGGTGCGCTGGCGCTGGGCGCAGAGCTGGAAGTATCTGACCGCCCTGGTTATGCGCCGTTGCGGAATGACCGCTGTCTGCTGGAAACAGCGCGGCAGGTCATGGCGGAATTGGTTGGCGAAGAGAACGTAGTGGAACTGCCGTGGGGCAGCGGTTCGACAGACATGGGCGATTTAAGCTGCGTCATGCCTACCCTGCACGCGCATGTCTCCGGCGGATCCGGCCGCGCCCATGGAGACGACTTTTTCATCACAGATCCAGAGACTTGCTGTGTCCGCAGTGCCGCGGCGCAGACGATGCTGGCGGCCGCGCTGCTGGAAAACGGCGCCGCGCGGGGCGGGGAGGTTCTCGCGTCATCGACGCCGCGCTATCCGAACCGGCAGTCATATTTTGCCGCCGTAAATCAGTTCCTATCGGACAGAAATCTGATCTTTTATCGCGACAATGGGGCGGAGATTTGTTTCTGAAAAAATGACATCATTTTATAAAATGCAAATTCGCAGAGCGCGGCGCCTTCCGCAAAAACAAAGAGGTCTTGCGTTTTGTCCACCAAATTGGCCTTTCGTGATTTTTCAAAATTTGTTGTATCCGCAATAAAATACAAGTGGTATTATATTCGGAGATGAATTAGCAGAACAACAGAACATTATCCTCGATATTTGGGATATTTTCCAAATGACATTCAAAATGAATGCGATTATAATATGTTAGGTGGAACAAAAGAATCCTCAAATCAATACCACTTATTACAAAAGGAGGAACGCAAAAATGAGAAAGAGCATACTTTCAAGACTGTGCTGTGTTGTGCTGTGCTGTGCGCTGATGATAGGCGTCATGCCTGCGGCCTTTGCGGCAGACACCGAAAGTAGCGGGAAAGAGATCATCGGCGAATGGATCTGGGCTTCCACGGTCGCAGACGCCGGTGAAGATGGCGCGGAGAAACTCATTGGCCGATGCGCTGAAATGGGCGTTACGGATCTGTATCTTCTGGTGAAGGGAACAGGAGGGACGCTCGGCTATCTGAAAACCCAATACCCTGATAACTGCTCTAGGACGGACAGAGATGTGCTGCAGGAGGTCATCGACGCAGCGCATCCGCGCGGCATCCGCGTACATGCGTGGCTGTGCAATATGGAGGACGAGCTCTATAAAACTGCGCATCCGGAATCCGGTATGTGGCATTATGTGCGCGAACGGGACAATAACCGCATCAATCCCTATGACGAGGGCTATCAGGCATACATGAGCAGCATTGTGACAGAGCTGCTGACAAATTACGACATCGACGGCATCCATTTTGACTATATCCGGTATAACCACGCCTGCAACGGCTGGAGCGCGACGGACAAGCAAAATCTTGCTGCTTTGGGTGCAGATGTCGGGCATTTACAGCAGATGATTGAGGCCGAATTTTACGGAGGCGAGGGCGAATCTATCTTCGACGCCTATAACAGAGGCGATAGGGACGCGCTGCTTCTCGCGAAGTACCGCCGCGATAACGTTGTGAACTACGCCAAGGTTATCATCGCAGCAGCAAGAGCCGTGAAGCCGGAGATCATCATCAGCGCGGCACTTCAGCCGGATGGCGTGCTGGATCCCGCGTTTGGCAACATCCACTACGGCCAGAGCTATGAGGATGCGGTAGAGCTGTATGATTATATCTGCCCGATGGCCTACAGCGGTGATTTCAAGAAGGATGCCGCCTGGGTCTCGAGCGTTGCGGAAGCCGCAATAAAGGAGGGAAACCAAGTCGTCGTCGGCCTGCAGGCATACGATCCCGCCACCAGCAAGAATCTGATGGATGAGGTCAACGTTGTAAAACAGCTTGAGAAAAGCGCGGAATACGGCGAACAGACGCTTGGCTATGCGCTGTTCCGCACAACCCAGTTTGGCTACGCGAAGGTCAGCTATGATACCGGAAAGAACGAGATGACCGTCAAGGTCATCAATCCCGGCGGCGCGTATCAGTGGGTACAGGTCGAGCTGCAAGATGGCTTGACCGCGATATCCGGCGAGGTTGTGGAAGGCTTCGCGGCGGACACCACGGTGGAACTTGTGGAAGGCGGCGCGATCAAGTTCTCCGGTACGGATATGCTCGCCGCGGACAGCGAGGGTACGCTGCGTTTGAAGTATGAAGGCACGCTGAACCCGGACGAGGCGCCGGCGCTTGTGCGTATCTATATTACCAATGAAAGCCGCGCGCTGAACGTCTATGAGGATGTGACGAAACCGGTTGATCCAACGCCGGTTGTTCCAACGCCGATTATCAGGCCGGAACATTGGTTCGGCGCTTCCGTTGCGCATCCTGTTGTGAATCCTTTCAGAGATGTATCAAAAGGAAGCTGGTATTACGACGATGTGATGTACGCCTTTGAAAACGGACTGATGAACGGCGTTTCCACCACAAGGTTTGCGCCGGAAAAGGCGCTGACCCGAGCGGAGCTGGTGACAGTGCTTTACCGCATGGCGGACTCGCCTGCGGTCAGCGCCGATGCCGCCAGAGTCTTCTCCGATGTCAGCGCGGGTGCATGGTATGCCGGAGCTGTCGGCTGGGGCTACGAGACGGGGATTGTCAAAGGCTATTCCAACGGCACCTTTGCGCCTGACGCTGAGGTCACCCGCGAGGAAATGATCACGTTCCTGTACCGCTATTACCAGATGCAGGGAGAAGATGTCAGTGCCTCGGCCGCATTGAACTTTTCTGACGCTGGCAATGTAAACACATTTGCGCTGGACGCCATGCGGTGGGCAGTTGCCGAGGGGATTCTGACAGGCAGCGAGGGTCGCCTTCTGCCGAAGGGTCAGACAACCAGAGCGCAGATGGCAGCGGTGCTCAGCAGATTGTAATATCATAATTCGGTATTTCCGGGTCAGATCCGCGAATACAGGGCGCCTTTCCGCAAAAGGCTGACTGGCGCCCAGGCAGAAGAAAAACAATTGAAAAAAACAAGGAGGAAAGGAAAATGACAACTAAGCTCACCAAGCTGCTGGCTCTTGCGCTGGCTTTCGTGATGGTTCTGGGTCTGTTCGCCGCCTGCGCGAAGACCGAGACCCCCGCGCAGACGCCCGCTGAGACCCCCGAGACCCCGGCTGAAACGCCGGCAGAGACCCCCGAAGCACCTGCTGAGACGCCGCAGGCGCCTGCGGAAGAAGAGAAAGAACCCGTCACCATCCGCTTCTGGCAGGCAGGCGGCGACACGGTCAGCGCTTCTACCATCATGCGGCTTTTACTTGACCAGTTTGAAAACGACTATCCCTGGATCACGGTAGACTATCAGGCGATCCCCTGGTCGAACGATCCCGAGACCATGTTCTCTACGGGCATTGCCTCCGGCGATATTGCCGATGTGCTGGTGGTTGGCGATTCCAAAGCCTTCATTTTGGCCAGCGAAGGAAATATCCTGCCGCTGGATGACATGCTGACGGAAGAAACCAAGGATGATATGATCGATGTTTTGAAGGTGGACAGCGTTTACAATTCCAACCTGAACCCCGACATGACCGGCAAGACCATCTATGCTCCGCTCTACGGCGGCACACGAGCCATTTTGTACAACAAGGAGATTTTCGACTACTTCGGCGTGGATTATCCCACGGAAAGCATGACGCATGCGGAGTTGCTGGAAATGGCGAAGCAACTGACCGGCGATATGGATGGAAAGCATGTCTACGGCTATGGCACCCGCGCGACCACTTCTGAGCAGTGGATCAGCTTCGTGTGGGACTACGGCGGAGAAATCATTGACACCGCCACCATGAGCGCCGCGACCGACAGCGAAGCATGGACAAAGGGCGTCTCCGACTATATGGCCTTCTATGAGGCCGGCGTCGTTCCCGAGGGCGCTTCCGCTATGGACGCTTCCACACTGCTGAACATGTTCGTGAACGGAGAGGTCGCGATGTTCTGGGCCGCCGTCGATTATGCGCAGGCGATCCGTGTGGAAGAGGGCTGGGAAGAAAAGCTGGGCGTTGCCGCTCTGCCGCATGAGGATTACTCCACGTGCTATACCGGTGCGGACGTTCTGGTTGTTCCCGCGGCGACACAGCATCCCGAAGAGACCGCGCTGCTGCTGAACTACCTTCTGAGCACAGACGCGCAGGCAACCTACTGCAAGAACGTCGGCTTCTTCCCCTCGGTCAAGAGCGCGTCTGCCGCAGATGCTTATTTCACGGAAGACCCCATCCAGCAGGCCTTTGCCGCGGCCATGGAGGGCTGCCACTTCTATGGCAACTACGGTGTTTCCACTGGTTCCATCCTGCGCGCCAATATCCAGATGTTCCTGAATGGCGACTATACTATGGAGGAATTCCAGGAGCATCTGACGGAAGAAATCAATACTGCAATCCAGGAAAACTTCGGCTGATGCGAAGCGAATGATTGCGGAGCGCCCTGCGAAAGGGCGTTCCTCCTGGGAAAAATAGGGATTCCTCGGCGCGATGTCATGAGAAAACCGGGCTGTGACATCGCGCCAAACTCCATTCATAGCGCTTTATGAAAGGAAATGTGATATATGGTTGTCAGCAAACGAGAGAAAGCATCCTATTATCTCTTTCTGCTTCCCGCATATTTGGTTTTCACGGTGTTTATCTTCTACCCCATGCTTCGCTCCATCTATCTGTCTCTGTGTAAATACAGTATGTCGAGCATTCAGAACGCGGCATTCGTCGGTCTGAAGAATTATGCCAACTTATTCAAAAACAATATTTTCTGGAAAGTTCTGAAAAACACCGCGATCTATACGCTTTTTACGGTTCCTCTTACGATTGCTGCCGGACTGTTCCTCGCGCTGCTCATCAACAACCGTCTGGTCAAGCGCAAAACCGCCTATAAGGTGATCTATTACGTTCCGTATGTTTCCTCAATGGTTGCCTGCGCGATTGTGTTCAAGCTCCTGTTTGACTCCGGCACCAACGGTATCATCAATCAGATTTTAATGAAGCTGGGCTTGCAGCCCGTTGGGTTCCTATCGAGTAATTTTTGGGCGATGGCAGTGGTCATTCTCCTGAGCGTCTGGAAGTCGCTGGGCTATGTGATGATTATTTATCTGGGCGGCCTCATGGGTATTCCAACGGAAATTTATGAGGCGGTTTCTCTGGACTCCATCTCGCCGTGGCAGAAGCTTCGGTATATCACCTTGCCCTTGCTGAAGCCCACGACGCAGTTTTTGTTTATCACACAGATCATCTCCAGCTTTCAGGTCTTCACGCCGGTCAACGTCATGACCAGCGGCGGCCCCGGCTATGCGACCACGACGCTGGTTTCCATGCTCTATGAAGCGGGCTTCAAGGATGGTAACATGGGCAAAGCCAGCGCGATTGCGGTGATTATTTTTGTCGTTCTGACTGTGCTCACCATGATCCAGAACAAACTCGGCGAGGAAGACTGAGAGGTGCCGCGATGAAAAAAGAAAAAATTCAAATTCCAAGAGAGGCACTGCTGGAGCAGCGGAAAACCCGCCTTTTCAAAATCCTCATCAACATGATTCTGATTCTCGGCGCCGTGATTATGCTGCTGCCGCTGCTCTGGATGCTGGCTACTGCATTCACGCCCAACACCAGAATCCCACCGTTGAGCCTGATTCCCAAAAGCTTTACCTTTGAAAATTTCGTGGAAGCGTGGAACTTCCCGTCTGCTTTTTCTTACGGTGATAATAAGGTCACCATGGGCACATTCTTTAAAAACAGCCTGATTTCCACCGCGCTCATCACTGTCTTCGGCATCATCGTGGACTCTCTCGCGGCGTATGTTCTGGCGTTCAAGACCTTTCCGGGGAAAAAGCTCTTTTATTATCTGGCGCTATCTACCCTGATGATTCCCGTATATGTGACGCTGGTTCCGGAGTATCTGATCATCGTAAAGCTGGGCTGGGTCAACACCTACAAGGCGCTGATTATACCTTTCCTGGCCTCTGGCATGGGCATCACGCTGTTCCGATCCAGTTTTTTGAGTGTGTCCAAAGAACTCGAAGAGAGCGCGAAAATTGACGGCGCGTCGAATCTGCGCATCTACGCAACGATCGTGATGCCGATCTCCAAGCCGACCATTGGCACCATGTTCATTCTGAAGGCCATGTGGTCGTGGGATATGTACATCTGGCCGCTGGTTGTCAGCACGGATATCAACATGAAAACCATACAGATTGGACTGAATTTGTTCAAAGGCCTGAATACAACGGAATGGGGCTATCTCTGCGCCGGCATGACAATGGCGATTCTGCCGATGGTGATTGTGTTTCTGTGTGCGCAGAAGCAGTTTATCAGCGGTTTGCAGGCCGGCGCCGTGAAAGGCTGACAAAGGAGCATACAGAATGAGACTGTTTCTGGGCTTTGACGGCGGTGGAACCAAAACCGCCTGTGTGCTGTGCGATGAAGCGGGGATGCTTCTGGGAGCCGGAGTGTCAGGCCCGTCCAATTATCTGTATTGTGGAAAGGAGCTGGCTACGGCGTCGGTCACAGAGGCACAAAATCAAGCCTTTCAACAAGCGGGTATTCCGTTGCAGCGCGTGGATACGGCCTACATGGCGTCTGCCGCTATCCGTCTGCACAACGGCGACAGGCATATGCCGTTTTTCCAGACCTGCATTGACGCAGGACATCTGATATGCGAAAGCGATATCTATCCCATCTGGTTCGGCGGCGCGCGCGAACGGCCGGCGGTTGTGTCCATTGCCGGCACAGGTTCTACCACCTATGTTTGCCGGAAGGAAGGGTTTGTGCGCGTTGGAGGATGGGGACCGCTGCTGGGAGACGAAGGGTCCGGCTACGATATCGGCCTGCAGGCGCTGCGGTTGACCGCGCGCATGAGCGATGGCCGTGTAGGAACAGATCAGAACTTTGTTGACGCGATACTGCAGCACTTTGCGCTTTCAGACGCGCGTGGCATGATTCGGGCGCTGAACAGCGGCGACACAAGAAGTAAGGTGGCCGGTGTCGCCCGGCTGGTGACGGAAGCGGCGCAGGCAGGAAACCGCACCGCCATGATGTTGCTGGAAAATGCCGCAGAGCAGGTCGTGTGTGCGGTCACAGCGGCCTGTGTGCAGGATACCGGAACCGAGCCGCTTCCATTGATTCTCTCCGGAAGCCTGCTGCAGCCGGGTGCGCCGATTTTTAGCCTGATCCAGCGGATGCTTCCAGCGTACACAGACCGGATCAGCGGTGTGGAATATGCCGCATTCGCACCAGCGGCTGCCGCCGCGGCGTTGGCACTGCACAGCCGGGGACTTGACACAGCGGCGGAGCGGCTTCTGAGTCAGGCAGGAGGTGTACAAATCTGAAAGCGGGTTTTGCAAGAGAAATCATTACGCCGCACCGCGCAATGCCAATGGCCGGTTTCGACCGCAGAAGCGGTCTGTCTACAGGAGTACTGGACGAGCTGTATGTGTCAGCAATCGCGCTGATTGCGGACGATGGCACACCGTTTGTGCTGGTTTCCTTTGACCTTCTTGGCGCAGACCGGAAGCTCTGCATGGCGGTGTGTAAAGCCATCGCGGCGCAATCCGGAATGGATGAGACGGATATCTGGGTCAGCGCGACGCATACCCACAGCGCACCCTCCGGAATTTTTTACGGGCGGACAAATTATTGCGCCGATTATACCGCGCTGCTGTGCGAAAAGAGCTGTAAGGCGGCGGAGCGGGCGCTGCGCGAGGCGCAAAGCGTCTGCGCAGCCCTCGGCACCGCGCAGACGGAAGGCATAGCGTCTCTTCGCGACCGTCCGCGCACACAGGCTGAATATGCAATGCCGCTGATGCTGCTTCGGCTGGAGGGAGCGGGCGCACCCGTTATGCTCTGCCGGTTTACCTGCCATGCCACGGTATTGGACGAACACAATACGCTTTTCTCACGGGATTTGCCCGGAGCGGCGGCGCAAGCGCTGGCGGACGGGTCAAGATGCCTCTTTTTAAATGGCGCGTGCGCGGATCTGTCCACAAGGTACACCCGTGCGCAGTCCACGCCTGGGGAGCTTGCGCGCATCGGACGTCTGATGGCGTCCACGCTGGAGGGTTTGCGCATGGATACGTGCGATGGCTTTGGCAGCAGAATCCGCGCCATCAGGCGGACGCTATGTATTCCGCGCGGTGGGAGCCTGCCGGACGCAGAACGAAGGAGGCTGCTGGTGGATCTGCAAAGCAGAAAAGCCGCCGTTACGGACACAGCCGCACTGCGGGAAATTGACGCAAAACTCGCGGTTCTCGCGCGGCAACCAGCCGCTGCGGAGTCAGAGCGCGCCGTGGATATTTCAGCTGTTGATTTTGGATCACTGATCTTGCTGGGACTTCCCTTTGAGGTTTCCAGCGCGGATGGTCGCATGATGGAGGCGAAGCTCTCTGCTGCGGCGGAAAAGCCGGTCTTTGTGGCCTGCTATACCGGCGGCTACGACGGATATTTGCCCAGCGGCGCACCGTTGTGCGCGGACAGCAACTATCAGGATTTCGCCTCCCGCTATCCACCGCAGATACGTCAAACACTTTTCCAGTGCGTCAAAAGCTGTATAGACGCCCTGGGAAAAATGAAAACAGAGAAAACCGCAAAGGGGAACGTTTATGAACAACCAATATCTTGAAAATATCCATCGTCTGCTGGATCAACTGGCAGAAACGCAGCAGAGCGTGATTGAGGCTGTTTCCGAGGTCTGCGCGAACGCGATCTATCATGACCGGCTTTTGTATTTCTTCGGTACTGGGCATTCGCATATGATTTGCGAGGAGCCGTTTTACCGCGCTGGTGGTCTGGCGTGCGTCTATCCGATTCTGGAGCCGGATCTGATGCTGCATAGCGGCGCCAGCAAGAGCAGCGCCTATGAGCGGATTCAAGGACTTGGGAATGTGGTGATTTCCCAGACGCCCATCCAAAAAGGTGATGTACTGTTCCTGATCTCCAACTCCGGTCGTAACGCCGTGATTGTAGATGCGGCGATGGAAGCGCACAGCCTCGGCGCAACGACGATAGCTGTCACATCGATGAACCATACGATAAACGTCGAATCCCGCCATCCCAATGGCAAACGCCTGTTTGAGGTGTGCGACTATGTTCTTGACAACGGCGGCGCGTTCGGCGATGCGTCGGTATCCCTGGAGGGGCTGCCACAGCGGATTGCACCGACTTCCTCCGTTTTTGACATTACGCTGGTCAATCTGGTCATCATCAACACGACGGAAAAGCTGCTGAAAAAGGGAATGGTGCCTCCGGTTTTTACAAGCGCCAATACCGACGACGGCGATGTAGCCAATAAAACCATTCTGGAGGAATACAAAAAACGGATTCCATGCCTGTAACGCAGCCGTAACAGGAAGGAAACGGAGATGCTTGGAGAAATACAGCAGGCGGCGGCCGTTTCACCGTACATCGCAGGCAGTGGCATGCCCCTTTCCTGCGATTGGATGCCGCAAACATGGGGCAAAAAAATAGAACCTGCATTTACAATCAGGGGATACAGGTTCTACGCAGTAGGAGGAGATCATGATGGACAAGGAGCTTCGTTTAAAAATAGGGCAAATGTTGATGGCGGGATTTCCATCGCCGGAGGTGGACACTCAGGCAAAACGGTTGATAGAGGACTTCTACGTAGGAAACTTTGCGCTGTTCGCGCGTAATATTGTGAACGCGCGCCAGATTAGCGGGCTATGCAGTGCGCTGAGCGAGCTGGTCTGCCAAAAGACGGGCTATGCACCGATGCTTGAGGTCGATCAGGAGGGCGGCGTTGTCTGCCGGCTCACCGAAGGCGCGGCGCTGCTGCCTGGCCCCATGGCTATCGCCGCCGCGAAAGCAGACGCGCGCGAGATTGGCAAAAACTGCGCGGACACGCTTTTGTCGGTGGGGATTAATTCAAACACGGCGCCGGTTCTGGACGTCAACCGCGACGCGATGAACCCCATTATCGGAGCCAGATCGTTTGGCGACACGGTTGAAGCGGCGGAACGCTACGGCCTCGGCCTGATGAACGGAATGCGTGAGCGGGGGATGATCGCTTCTGTGAAGCATTTTCCTGGTCACGGAAATGTAAAAACGGATTCGCATCTGGCGATGCCGTGTAATGATGCGGACGAAAAGGAATTGCGGGAAATTGACTTTGCGCCCTTCCAGAGCGCGTTTGCCATGGGCGCGGATGCGCTGATGACCAGTCACGTGTGCTTCAAAAATTATGACAGCAAATATCCTGCCACGCTGTCGCACAGGATCATGACGGATCTGCTGCGTGGCGAGATGGGCTTTGAGGGCGTCGCGATCAGTGATTGCATGGAAATGGGCGCGATCCGCACGACCTACGGCACAGGAGAAGGCGCTGTACTGGCGGTAGAGGCCGGCTGCGATATTTTGTGCTTCTCGCACACCTACGAGGCAGTTGCCGAGGCTGCGTCGGCGCTGTATGCCGCAGTAGACAGCGGCCGGATATCCCCGGCGCGGATCGAGCAGTCATATGCGCGGATCGTCCGGCTAAAGAAAAAGTATCATCTGCTGGACGTATGGCAACCGGATATTGAAGCGGCCCGCGCCGTGCTGTATGACCCCGTCCGGCTGGAGCAGCATCGATCGGTCAGCCGGAAGAGTATCACACTTGTCAGTGATGAAGGCGGTATAGAGTGCCTGAAGTCCGCGAAGCGTCCGGCGTTTTTTGCACCTGAATCTCTGGCGCTGACCGGCAATGAAGATGAGCCGAAGCAGCCAACGAACTTCAGCCGCATGGCTGCGGAACGGTTCGGTGGTACCGGAACCGTTCTGCAGCTCAATGCGCTGGACGACGCTTCGCGCGCCGCGCTGCTCTCGCCGGATTATGATGTGGCCGTGCTCGGACTCTATAACGCCCGTTTCCGGGAAGGGCAGCAGCAGATTTTGCGGCTGCTCGAGGCGCAGCCGCGGCCGCTGGTTGTTGTTTTGCTGGGTGCGCCTTATGACGCGGCGCTGGTTCAGCGGGCGGACGCTGTGATCGCTGCTTACGAATATACACCCATGTCTGTCTGCGCAGCGCTGGACGCGATTGCGGAAAACGAATTTCCGGGAACGCTTCCGGTTACGCTGCAGCCCATTCAGCCTTGAAGCGCTGCCGCCGTTCTGGCGAATTTTGCTGCGCTGTTTGATGAGGCGGGAGCGCTGATCCACCAGACGGGCATATTCCAAAACGGGGTAAACGGTACGCTGTGGGAAGATGTGCTGCGCCACGGAGCTATCTGTACGTAGACTCCACGCTCAAGACCAAGCTCACAGCGAGCAACGACAC
>JAEDFW010000153.1 GCA_016297855.1 Oscillospiraceae bacterium | reverse complement strand
ATCATCCCGATGCTCTCGGCATTGTGGGGCTAGGGCCTGCAACCAAACCGCCGCGCGGCGCAGTATTTACAGCAGGTTTTCCAAAAGCATATCAAACGCGCCGGAAGGCTTTTCCTTCCGGCGCGTTTTCTGTTAGCGCAGCCGATAGCTCAGCTCGCGCACGAGCTGTTTTGGCAGTTTGACGCACTTTCTGTCATACGTCACAAACCCGTTGACCTCGTCCTCAACATCGGACAGTTGGGTATAGACGCTCGCGGCCAGTCCCCGCTCTTTTGCGGGGATGATCTGCGATTCATAGAGCTTCGTGATCGCTTCTCCCAAGGCCTCAGGCGAACGAAACGCACGATAGCCAAAGTTTTTACTGTTGAAGCAGTG
Source organism: Oscillospiraceae bacterium (assembly GCA_016297855.1). Classification (GTDB taxonomy): domain Bacteria; phylum Bacillota; class Clostridia; order Oscillospirales; family Oscillospiraceae; genus CAG-170. The sequence continues at coordinate 2,816 of JAEDFW010000153.1, read as the reverse complement.
GCCTGTCACGGGCAGATTGTAGCCGCCAAACTCCGAAAGCACCACTGCCCTGCCGAGCCTGTCCTTTTTGAAGCGGTAGGGCACAAAATAGACATGCAGGCTCTGAATCTTCCCGATCTTCTGGTCATGCCAGCCGCTGGCATGATCGATGGTGCGCGTGCGGTCGATGCTCTCAATGCACGCAACCGCCTTTTCCGCGTCAAACTGGCCCCAGCCCTCATTGAACGGCACCCACATGACGACGGACGGACAATTATAAAGCTGTCCGACCAGTTCGCGCAGCTCCTGATAATAGCTTTCGCGCGCAGATGCGTCGGTGCGGGCGAAAACTTTGTAGTCGTTATCCTTTTTATGGTGGTGTGTGATGAGCGGCGCAGAGATCGTCATGGGGCTGTATTCCCCGCCTCCGGACATCATGTCCTGCCAGACAAGCATGCCGAGCCGGTCGCAGTGGTAGTACCAGCGCATGGGCTCGCATTTGATGTGCTTGCGCAGCATGTTGAAGCCCATGTCCTTCATGAGCTGAATATCAAAAATCATCGCCTCGTCCGATGGCGCGGTATACAGACCGTCGGGCCAGTAGCCCTGATCGAGTACGCCGTGATGATAATACGGCCTGCCGTTGAGCAGCAGACGCGGCGTGCCGTTTTCATCCTTTCCCACCCCGACCGATCGCATGGCAAAATAGGTATCTACCGTATCATCTTCCGTGCGCAGCTGCGCGTCGTACAAAAACGGGGACTCCGGCGACCACAGGCGCAGATACTCCGGGCGGATATACGAACTGGCCTCACCGTTTGCATCCGTCCAGTCCTCGGCGATCACTTCGCCGCCAAAGCGCGCCACGATATTTACGCCCTCGGGCCGCGCGCAGTCCACCTTCCAGTACACCCTGCTGTTTTCCAGATCGGGCGTAATTTTGAGTGCGCGGATGTAGTTTTCCGGTACCCACTCAGCCCAGACCGTCTGCCAGATGCCGCTCTGCGGCGTATACCAGATACCGCCGCGTTTTGTTTTCTGCTTGCCGCGCGAAAGCTGGCAGGCATCCGTGTCATCACGAACCTGTACCACAAGTTCGTTCTCCTCCACCAACGCGTCCGTCACATCGGCGGCAAAGGCCGTATAGCCGCCCACATGCTCGCAGACAAGATGGCCGTTGCAATAGACCTTTGCGCGCTGGTCGATTGCGCCGAAGTGAATGAGAAGCCGCTTGCCTTTTTCTTGCGTCAGGTCGAGTGTACGCCGGTACCACAACGTCTGCCCCGGCAAAAGCGTCCGGTTTACACCGGAAAGCTCCGCCTCCGGTGAAAACGGCACGAGAATCTTCCCGTCAAACTTGGACGGGTAAGCATCGTTATCTGTAATTGCGTAGTCCCAGGATCCGTTTAGATTTACATAACTTTTTCTTCGCAGCTGCGGGCGCGGATACTCCTGCAAAACCGCGTTTTGGTTCAATTGTTCACCCCAGACGGTCTTCATACCTGCTCACCTGCCGTTTCCATCCGCATTTCTTCTTTTTTCAGTGCCAATACTGGCGGCAGGATCAGTAGCAGCGCCGCTGCGGCTGCAAGAAAGATCGCTGGCGTGGGCACGGTTTTGACGACGCCCAGCTCAACATAAGTGCTGTCGCTGCCCGTGATGACTGCCGCCCCGACGGCTGGGCCGATCACCATCGGCAGCAATACACCGAAGATCATGCGGATACCCTGAAAATGGCCGACCTTCCCCTTGGGCGTGTAGTCACGAATACTGCCCGAGAGCACGGCCGTTACCAGCATATAGCCGCTCATCATCACGCAGCCCGCAACAATCACCGCCGCCATGCCGCGCGCGAAATACATGGCGATCAGTCCTGCCAGCATCACGCCCGACGCCGGCAGCACGCAACGCATCGCGCCCAGCTTATCGATCCAGCGTCCGGACACAACGCTCACGATGGATGCCACGATCAGCACCAGACCCAGCACGACGGCGTAGCCGTCAATTTTCAGATAGTTCTGGATGTAGATGATCAGATACGGAAAGAACACCTGCACTGCGATGGAGAAGATACAAAACGCCGCAAATGACAGATAGAGCGCTTTGTTTTCGCGCGCCACGTCCGGGCGCAGGCCGTAGATCAGGTTTTTGAAGTAACTGTCCTTTCTGGGCTGCAGCGCTGGTTCTTCCACAAGGAAGATTGCGGCAATCCCCACAACCGACACAATGCCGCCGAAGATGGCGAAGAAGTTGCGCCACTCGCCGCGCTGCGTCATCCCGTCAAACAGGCCAAACACAACAAGCATGGAAATGAGCGGCAGAATCGCCAGCACGCTTTCTGCCTTGCCTCGATTGACAGAATCAACGGTATCAGTGATGTAGGCGTTGAAAGCGGCGTCATTGGCTGTCGAGCCAAAGAAGGTCATCACGCAGTCGAGTACGACAATCATTACAGCTGCAGCAGAAACAGCCGCCGCAGGAAACAGCTTTGCCGCATTGTCAACCGTCACAAAGCCGAAGGCTGCCGTGGACATGCCCCACAGGATGTAGCCCGCGCAGATGAACGCCTTGCGCTTGCCCAACCGATCGGACAACGCGCCCATGAAAAGCGTCGTGAGCGTGGCCGCAGCCGCGCTCCAACCTACCATTGCGGAAATATAACCCGGGTCCGTGGAAATAGTGTTATACAGGTAGACGTTGAAATACATATTCTCAATCGTCCATGCAAGCTGGCCTACAAGGCCCACCAGAATAAGCGTCACCCACGTTCTTCCCTTGATTCTCTTCATAAAACCGCCCCTTTCCTCAGGTAGTTCCATTGTAGCACAGCTTTTTGT
>JAEDFW010000152.1 GCA_016297855.1 Oscillospiraceae bacterium | reverse complement strand
TGGCTACGAACCAGTAGGTCGGGGGTTCGAGTCCCTTCCGGCGTACCAAAACCGTTACCGGACTTGATATGATTTCAAGTCCGGTAAATTCTATTATGTTGGGATCGTTCCGGGAAACGGAAAGAGTCCCAACTTTTTTGTTTTCCGTTGTTTAACATCTGTATAGGAGGCTGAAGGACATGAAGCAGCCTGATATCAAACTGATTGCACTTGATCTGGACGGGACATTATTGAACAGCCGGAAGGAGCTTTCGGCTGAAAACGCTGAAGCACTGGCCCGCGCGGCGGCGCGTGGGATCGAGATTGTACCGGCCACGGGCAGGTTTTTTACCGGAATGCCGGAGTGCATCCGTGGATTGCCATTTGTACACTACGCCATCACCATCAACGGCGCGGCAGTGTATGATATGCGGCGTGAGACGGACATTGCAAAGGCGGAACTGCCGCTCATGCAGGCGGTCGAGATTATGCGTTATCTGGACACCCTTCCCGTTATTTATGACTGTTACATGGACAACTGGGGCTGGATGACACGCGCGCTACAGCAAAAAGCGGCGGACTTCGCGCCCAATGAGCATTGCCTGCGGATGCTGCTTCATTTGCGCACGCCGGTGGACGAGTTGAAGACGTTCGTACTGGAGAAGGGGCGCGGCATTCAGAAGATTCAGTTGTTTACAAAGGAGCCCGCCCTGCAGCAGGCGCTTCTGCAGCAGCTGCAGGAACGCTTTGACGCAATCGTTGTCTCCAGTTCTCTGCCAAGAAACATCGAGATCAACCAGGCAGGTGCCAACAAGGGTGCAGCGCTTGGTACGCTCGCCGCATATCTGGGAATCGATTCTGCGCAGACGATGGCGGTCGGCGACGAGCTGAATGATCTGAGCATGATTCGTGCCGCAGGCGTGGGCGTGGCCATGGGAAATGCCTGCCCGGCGCTCAAACAGGCTGCGGACTTCGTGACAGCCAACTGTGATGAAAGCGGCGTGGCCTCCGCCATCGAGCGCTTCTGCCTTTGATCGAAACAGTGTGGAATCGTTCAAACAATGCGCCCGGTATCGTGTGCCGGGCGCTTTACTTTGTTTCATCAAAGTAAAGCTCTTGACGCAGCCGATTGGGTGTAATATACTATACGGAAGGTAGAAACATGCAGAAAGCGGGAGATTCTTGTCAGACTTTGGCGAAGTTTTCTGTATTTCGGCATGGGCAGAGGAAACGAACGGTATGCAATTGAACGGAAAAAGTGTATTATTTGCACTTATACTGTTGCTGCTGGCGCTGTGTCTCACAGCGTGTATGGAGCAGACCGCGCCCGATCCCGCGCCTGCGGCGGCGCAGAGCGAACCGATTAATGCTGCGTCGTCAGAGGAGCCTGTGCAATCGCTGCAGCCGGATCCTGTGGCCGAGGTGCAGCCGCAGTTGGAATGTACGCTGCATCCGGCGTATATGTTTGGCCAGAACGGGTTCTTTTTCCCGGATCGTGCGCTCACGCGGGCCGAAACGGTGCAGGTGCTTGTGTATGTGTTTGAGCCGGCGGAAGACGTGCAGGCGGAGTATACCGATGTGGAAGAGGACAGCTGGTTCTACCCCTGTGTAACAGCGGCCGCGGGCCTTCTGCCGGGCGACGCAGACGGTGCATTCCGGCCGTATGACGCCATTACGCTTTCAGAATTCGCTGCCGCCATTTGCCGCGGCACTGGCTGCCGTCTGCCGCAGGGCAGTGCAGCCGATGTACTGCCAGACGCCGCCGTGCATTATGCCGCACTCTTTGGCTGGATCGACGGCACAGCCAGCGGAGACCAGAATGTGACGCGCGCGCAGGCGGTGCAGATCCTCAACCGCGCGCTGGGCCGCACGCCGGATCGTACGGCGATCGACGCGCTGGATGAGCGCGTGTTCCTCGATGTTTCGCCCGGACATGAGGCGTATTACGACATCACGGAAGCGGCGCTGGAGCACAGCTGTTTTGAAGGTGAAGACGGCGAATGCTGGGACGGGGAAAGCGTTTTCTTTTTCCCGCTTGAACCGGGGTTGCACATGGCGGGCGGAAACGCCCTGTATTTGCTTGACGACGGCAGTATCCTGACCGAGCCGGGCCTTTTCACCGAAGGCAGATTTACCTACCTTGTTGCGGATGACAACGGACAGATTTTTGCTGACGAGGCGCTGCATCTGGTGGGCGATCAGGTGGTCTTCTGCAAACGCGACGGCACAATTCTGAAAAGCGCCCGCCGCTATGACTACTACTTTGACGAAACCGGCTCATACTCCACCGGCGACGCTTCGCTCGATGCGCTTGTAGACGCGGCCATTGCCGCATGCACGACGCAGGATATGACGCAGAAGGAAAAGCTGCGTGCATGCTACGAGTATGTGCGCGCGTTCAAATACCTCGGCCGGAATGCGGCGCTGCCGCGATCGGTCAAAACGATACCGCATGAAAATGCGGTGGAATACGCCAGAAAGATCTTCGAGACCGGTAAGGGCGACTGCTATAACTTCGCAGCCTCGTTCTGTTTCCTCGCGCGGGCGCTCGGCTATGAGGCCACAGCCGTTGTCGGTTCGTGCGGCTATGCGTGGAGCTACAGCGCCATCGCCCACGGCTGGGTGGAGATTATAATGGATGGAGAAACGTATCTGTTCGACCCGCAGATTGAAAACTACAATCTGCGTGCGGGCATCAGCAATGCCACGCACAGTGCATACTGCGTCAGCTATGAAAGCGCGCCGGGCCGATACTATAAAAATTGAGAGAGAAATCAGGAGAAAAGAGTATGAAACGTGTATGGATGATCGCAGCCGTATGTCTGCTGTTGGCGCTGCTTTGTGCCTGCGGCGCACCTGCGGAGCCTGCTGCGCAGGAAGACGCTGCCGCACCGGAATCTCCAGCGGAACCCGAAGTCCCGGCCGAGCTGGAAACCCCGGCAGAACTGGAAGAAGTCGAAGCACCGTCTGAACCGGAAGAACCCGCCGAGCCTAATGCACCCGAAGTGTCTGAATCGCCCGAAAGCCCCACAGCACAGGATGCGCTGGCGTTTGTTGATCAGGACGTGAACGCCATGGTTGCCGCCATCGGCGAACCAATCAGCACGAGCTATGAAGCGTCCTGCATGGGCGATGGCGACGACGGCATCTGGCAGTATGACGGCTTTATCGTCTTTACCTACCGTGAAAAAGACGGCAGCGCCGAGACGGTCA
>JAEDFW010000151.1 GCA_016297855.1 Oscillospiraceae bacterium | reverse complement strand
CGGGTATAATCTGCAGTGGGCGTGGTCGTCCGGACGGCTCGCCGGAATGCTTGGAAAAAGAAAGGAAACCGTATGATCCGAATTCGAGATATCTCTCTGCCGCCGTCGCACACACCGCAGCAGCTGGTGCAGGCTGCCGCGCGGCAGCTTCGCATCCGCGAGACGCAGATCAAACAGCTCGATGTACGCCGCCGCTCCGTCGACGCGCGCAAAAAACACGATGTGCGCATCATCTATACCGTGGACGTGCTGGTCAAAGAGCGCGAGGACAAGGTATTAAAAATGGCACACTGCGCCAAGGCATCTGTGGCCGAGGACTATGTCTATTCGGTTCCGAAGCCCAAAGCGCTGCCCGATACGCGCCCGGTGGTGGTGGGCTTCGGCCCGGCGGGTATGTTCGCCGCGTTGGTGCTGGCCATGGCCGGTCTGCGCCCGATCGTGCTTGAGCGCGGGCAGGACGCGGCTTCGAGGCATGAAAAGGTGCGGCAGTTTTGGCAGACGGGCGTGCTTGACCCGGAATGCAACGTGCAGTTCGGTGAAGGCGGCGCGGGCACCTTCTCCGACGGCAAGCTCAATACCGGCGTCAAAAACCCGCGCATCGGTTGGGTGCTGGAGCAGTTTGCGGCAGCAGGCGCGCCGGAGTGTATTCTATTTGACGCCAAGCCGCACATCGGAACAGACGTGTTGCTTACAGTCGTGCAGAATCTGCGTCACGCGATCATCCACTATGGCGGCGAAGTGCGCTTCGGTGCGAAGCTGACCGGGATTGAGACGGAAAACGGGCAGATTTCCGCCGCCGTGTATGAGCAGTCGGGCAAAACGCACACGCTTGCCTGCCGCCAGTTGGTGCTCGCCATCGGTCACAGCGCGCGCGACACGTTTGAATTTCTGCATCAGATGGGCCTTCCGATGGAGCCGAAGCCGTTTTCCATGGGCGTGCGCATTGAGCATCCGCAGCGCCGCATCGATGAGAGCCAGTACGGCGCGTTTGCGGGCCTGCCGGCGCTCGGCGCGGCGGATTATAAGCTGAACGTGAAGATGCCGGACGGAAATTCAGCCTATACCTTCTGCATGTGCCCCGGCGGCAGCGTGGTTGCCGCCGCGTCGGAAGCAGGCGGCGTGGTCACGAACGGCATGAGCGATTTTGCACGAGACGGCGAAAACGCGAACGCAGCGCTGCTTGTCACACTGCACCCCGGGGATTTTCCGGACAAATCGACTCTGGGCGGCATATACTGGCAGCGTGAGATCGAGCAGGCGGCATTTCGTGCGGGCGGCGGCGATTACCGCGCCCCGGCGCAACTGGTGGGTGATTTTCTGGCGCATAAGCCCTCGGCTGAAGCCGGAACCGTTCAGCCCACCTACCGCCCCGGTGTGCGTTTCTGCGACCTGCACGACATACTGCCAAGTAAAATCACGGACGTTTTGGAGTGGGCGCTGCCCGAGCTTGACAAGCGTCTGCATGGCTATGCCGATCCCGACGCGGTCATGACCGCGCCCGAGACAAGAAGCTCCTGCCCGGTGCGCATCGTGCGCGGGGAAAACCGGCAGTCGAGCCTTGCGGGGTTGTATCCCTGCGGAGAAGGCGCGGGTTATGCCGGCGGCATCATGTCTGCCGCCGTGGACGGCATGCAAACAGCCGAGGCTGTGATCGCCGCGCAATAATTTACAGAGACCAAATCGGAATTGACCGCCGCAGAATTCGACATTCTGCGGCGGTCTCTTGCATCATTCTGTAAAATAGTGTATACTATTTCCAGCAAGCCAATACCGGAAATCAGTGCAAAATACGGTCTGCACTGATTTTGCATTGAGGGGAATGACAGAGATGAAAAAGCAAGCAGCATATCTGCTGGCAGCCTGTCTGCTTCTGGTATTTCTGACAGCCTGCTTCAGCGAATCGCGCGTGCAAAACGGGCAAGCGCTGCAATTGGAGCAAAGCGTCCCCGCTCCTGCGCAAACCGATTTTCTGCCCGAAACGGCTCCCGAACCCGATAAGGAGGCGTTTGAGGCAGAAGTGCAGGCACCTGCTTTTGAGGATGCGCCGCCGCTGGCGACGGACGCGCCCGCTGTGACTGTCAATCAAACAGAGCTGGATGTATTTCAAGGCGATAGCGGCTATTGTTTGCGGCTTGATTTATATGCTGGCGCTGTAAACGCAACGCTGCACCAAAACCATGAGGCGGACGGCCAATATTCCTGCCGGCTGCAGGCGCCGATGTTCCGCGCATATTTCCATGCCGGCAGCGATGACGTGTTTTTTGACGGAACACACTGGTATGGGCCGATGGACCTGCTGGTCGAACGGCAGGGCTTCCGCCGCTTTACGGACGAGGAGAACAACCACGTCTATTACACGACGGATCTACCTGGTGCAAAAACACCCGATGGCTGCCGCGTGCCGGTACTCATGTATCACGCTGTCAGCGACGACTGCTGGGGTTTTTCATCGCTGTTTGTCTCGCCGGATGATATGGAGCAGCAGCTCAAGCTGTTGGTAGACGAGGGATTTTCACCCATCTGGTTTGAGGATCTTCCCCATGCGGACGAATATGAAAAGCCGGTCATTCTGACATTCGATGACGGCTACGACGACAATTATACCGAATTATATCCGCTTCTGCAGAAGTACAACGTCAAGGCAACCATCTTTGTGATTGCCGGTCAGCTGGGCACGCCGCACAAAATGACGGCTGAGCAGGTGAAGGCGCTGTCGGACTCGGGACTTGTCTCCATCCAGAGCCATACGATGACGCACGATCTGCTTGACGAAATGAATGAAGAGGAACTGATTTACCAGCTCAAAGAATCGCAGTTGACCATCGCCCGTCTGACCGGTAAAGTGCCCTACACGATCTGCTATCCCGTGGGACACAACAATGTGCTGACACGCGAGGTCGCAGCGCGGTATTATGATTTCGGCGTGCTGATGAACGGCGGCGGATATACCACCGGAACAGACCCGCTTCTGGTTCCGCGCTACTATGTCGACCGCCAGACAGATCTCTGGACCTTTCGAAGCATGGCCAGCGGGCAATAACGATAAGCCCGGGCGCATCGTATGATGCGCCCGGGCATTTGCGTTTTTTCAGAACGTTGCGACCTCGGGATCGGCAGGATCCGCCGGTGTGACAGATTTCGCTGTCAGGATCGGCCCCACGCCCTTATAGAGCGTGTGGTATTTGACCTCGACCGAAGCCTCGACCATGACCCAGCTTCTGGCCTTCA
>JAEDFW010000150.1 GCA_016297855.1 Oscillospiraceae bacterium | reverse complement strand
GGAAAATAGGTAACGCCAACATAAAGAACCAAGCCGAAAGGTTTGGTTCTTTTTTTGCCTGCATGTAGTTGCGCAGGGCGGTTTTTGCCCATGATGAAGCGTGAGGCAGCGGCCGAGGTTTGCGCTTTTACAGCGCTTCTGATAATTCTTGATTTCCAATGTCGGATTTGATAGAATGAGCACGATTGTTATATCGGGCCCTGTGGGCGTCCGGATGCGGAAACGGGACATTGAACGAATGCCAGACAGCAGGATGCTGCACCAGTGATCCGTGTGGCGCTTGCCTGCCTGAAGCGACCCGGAACCGCAGTACTGCGATGGAGGCGCGATTATGATCCGCGATAGGTCCTTTTACCGGCTGTTCTGGAGTCTGGCCGGGACGCTGATTCTGGAACAGGCCGTGATCCTCAGCGTCAATCTGGCAGATAACGTGATGATCGGCAGCTACTCTGAAACGGCGCTTGCCGGTGTCGCGGCCGTCAACATGATCCAGTTCGTCGTGCAGCAGATCGTCTATGGGTTCAATAACGGCATGATTGTCCTCTCCAGCCAGTATTGGGGGCAGAAGCGTCTGGAACCGATCCGCGCGCTGACCGCCATCGGCCTTCGGATGGAGATTCTGTTTGCCTTGGGCATGTTTGTGCTTGCCACGCTCTGTCCGCAGTGGCTGGTGCACCTTTTTGTGGATGATGCGGCGATTGTCGCCGAGGGTGTGCAGTATCTGCAGATCATTCGCTTTACTTATCTGTTTTTTGCCATGACGACGATTCTGCTCGGCGCGATGCGCAGTGTGGAGACGGTCCGGCTGGCACTGGTCGTCTCTGCCGTGTCTCTGGTGGTCAACTGCGGCATCAATTTTCTGCTGATCTCCGGCCGATTTGGCTTTCCCGAGCTGGGCGTTCGAGGCGCCGCCATCGGTACGCTGACCGCCCGCGTTCTGGAGTTCATTCTGGTGTTCGTCTATGTCTTCCGGATCGACAAAAAGCTGCGGCTGCGCCTGCGGGACATCCTGCGGCTTGACCGGCTGCTTCTGAAGGACTTTCTGCGGGTGGACTATCCCGTCCTGGTGCAGGCCGTGATCTGGGGCGTGTCCAACGCCATGCAGACGGCGTTCCTTGGACATATGACAGCGAACGCCATGACGGCCTATTCCATCTCCTCAACGGTATTTCTGCTGCTGAAGGTCACCTCTGTCGGCGCATGCACGGCGGCTTCGATTCTGGTGGGCAAGCAGATCGGCCAGGGCGACGAATCACGGCTGCGCGCAATGGTACGGACGATGCAGGTCATGTTCGTGTGCATCGGCCTGTGTCTGGCTGCGGCGCTGTTTGCCATCCGTCTGCCGCTTTTGCGTATGTATCGGATTTCCGACGAGACGTACCGGCTTGCCAGTATGTTCATTCTGGTTCAGTGCGTGGTGCTCTTTACCATGTCCTACCAGATGCCAGTGAACGCAGGAATCCTCCGCGGCGGCGGCGACACCCGCTACGGCATGATCTTGGATCTCATCTCCATCTGGGGCATCGTGCTGCCGGTGAGTTATCTGGCCGCGTTTTGCTGGAACTGGCCGCCGGTCGCGGTTGTGATCTGTCTCAACGCCGACCAGGTGTTCAAATGTGTCCCGGCGGCCATACGCGTCAACCGGTTCCGCTGGATCAACAATCTCACACGAAAAGACGGCGCTGCGGCACAGAAGACTTGCTGACGCCGGCAGTTCAAATTGCAAATAACAAGCGGGCTGACTGCGGAAGTCAGCCCGCTTGTCTGTCATGGTACAATCGCGGCAAAAAGCCCCGATGCCGCAGCTGCAGCATCGGGGCAGGGGTAACGGTCAAATGTACTGCTGGCTGCCAACGTCGATCACGCCGCGCGTGGTGATGCGAAGGCTCGGAATGACGGGCAGCGCCATGAAGCTGAGCGTCATGAAGGGGTCGATTCCGCGGCTCACACCGAGCGCGAACGCCGCGTCCTTGGCAGCTTCGAGATCGGTGTTGACATCCTGAAGCGGACGGTCGCTCATGATGCCTGCGATTTCGAGTACGACCTCGCCCCTGATCTGCTCGTTCTCCACGACCACGATGCCGCCATGGTTCTCCACGATGTGGTTGGCAGCGAAGGCCATGTCCTTCGAGTTCGTGCCGACGACGATGATGTTGTGAGAATCGTGCGAGATGCTCGTGGCGACTGCGCCGGATTTGAGCCCGTAGCCCTGAAGATAGCCAAGGCCGATATGCCCCGTGTTCTTGTGGCGCTCAATGACGGCAATCTTCAGAATGTCCTTCTCCAGATCGACGTGGTCGGCATAGCCGTTGTCGGTCGTGACGATCTCGCCGGGCACCATGCCGATGACGCCTCTCTGGCGCTGGTCACGGAAATCATCCTCGCAAAGATGGCGCACATGGAATGTGTCGTGCGCGCGCTGGTCGAGATATTCCTCGATCTGCGGCGCTGCGAAGTCCTTGAGTTCGCCGTGGTCGTAGTACAGCTCGCCCTTTTTGAACACCATTTCGACGTTGAAGTCCTTGAAGTTGTCGATGACGGCGAAGTCAGCCAGATAGCCCGGCGCGATGGCGCCGCGGTTATTGAGCAGGAAGTAACGCGCGGCATGGTGGCACGCGACCTTGACGGCGATGATGGGGTCGACACCATAGACGTTGATGGCCTGCTTGACGATATCATCAATGTGGCCCTTTTCCAGAAGATCGGACGGGTGCTTGTCGTCAGTGCAGAACATGCAGCGCTCGGCATACTGCGGCGTGAGCAGCGGCGCAAGCGCCTCAAGGTTGCGCGCGGCCGTGCCCTCGCGCACCATGATGAACTGGCCCCGGCAGAGTTTTTCCAAAGCGTCGGCGGCTGTGGAGCACTCGTGGTCGGAGTATACGCCCGCCGCGACGTAAGCATCTAAGTCTTTGCCCACAAGACCCGGCGCGTGGCCGTCGATCTTCTTGTGGTGCGCCTGCGAGGCGACGATCTTGGAGACGACCTCGGCGTCGTTGTGGATAATGCCATAGGCGTTCATCATCTCGGCCAGACCCTGAACGCGCGGATAGTCGTAGAACGAGTCGATGGCGCGGTAATCCAGATTCGCGCCCGATTCATCCATCGGCGTTGCCGGTACGCACGACGGCAGCATGAAGCGCACGTCGATGGGAAGGCCCTCCGTCGCCTGGAACATGTAGTCGATGCCGTCGGTGCCCATGACGTTGGTGATCTCGTGCGGGTCGGTGATGACGGTGGT
>JAEDFW010000033.1 GCA_016297855.1 Oscillospiraceae bacterium | reverse complement strand
CACGCCGAAAGCATCCGGCTGGCTATCCAGGGTGTGTCGGACGGAATCGATTTTCGACTTGTTTCTTCTGATTATGTAAACTTTATACCGCAAAAAGTAATGGATTAGAAAAAGTTTCAAAAAAACAGTGGAAATCTTGCGAAATCTCTGATAGAATAGAGCGGATTCAATGATAAACTGGTGAATTACGGTCGCCGGTCGGCCGCACCGCATAGGAGGAAAACCACATGAACGTAAAGAGCGTAGAAAAAGAGAACGGCAAGGCGAAGGTCGTTGTCGAAATTGAGAAAGCCGAGTTTGAAACGGCGCTCAACAAGGCGTATGCCAAGTGCCGCAAGGACATCATGATCCCCGGCTTCCGCAAGGGCAAGGCTCCGCGCAAGGTTGTCGAGGGCATGTACGGCGCGACCGTGTTCTATGAGGACGCCGTCAACGAGATCTTCCCGGAAATCTACACTGCCGCCATCACCGAGCAGCAGATCAAGGCTGTCGGTATGCCGTCCGTTTCCGATATGGACACGCCCGCCGAAGGCGGCGTGATTCTGACCGTTGTGACCGAGCTGTATCCCGAGGTCACGCTGGGCGATTACAAGGGCATTGAGGTGCCGAAAAACGCCGTTTCCGTCGGTAAGGCCGACGTGGACGCGGAACTCAGCCGCATGGCTGACCGCAACAGCCGCATCGAGACCGTCGAGCGCGCTGCCGCGATGGGCGATACCGTTGTGCTTGACTTTGAAGGCTTCGACAACGGCGTGCCGTTTGACGGCGGCAAGGCCGAGGGCTACTCGCTGACGCTGGGCTCCGGCTCGTTCGTGCCCGGCTTTGAAGAGGCGCTGGTCGGCCTGTCCGCCGGCGATGAGAAGGACGTTGACGTCACCTTCCCGAAGGATTACACGCCCGAGCTTGCAGGCAAGCCCGTCGTGTTCAAGTGCAAGATCCATGAGGTCAAGCAGACCATCAAGCCTGAGCTGGACGATGAGTTTGCCAAGGATGTGTCCGAGTTTGACACGCTGGCCGCGCTGAAGAAGGACATCAAGGCGCGACTGACCAAGGAGCGTCAGGAGGCAGCCGACCGCGCGTTTGAAAACGCGGCTGTGGAGCTTGCCGGCAAGAATATGACCTGCGAGATTCCCGCGTGTATGATCGACGAGCAGGTGGACAAGCACATGGAGCAGTTCGCCTATCAGCTGCAGATGCAGGGCATGAAGCTCGAAGACTACGCCAAGATGATGGGCGGCGACCTCAATGCCATGCGCCAGAGCATGCGCCCCATGGCGGAGACCACTGTCCGCTCCAACATTCTGCTGAGCGAGATCGTGAACGTCGAGAACATTGAAGTTTCTGACGAGGAGGTCGACGCTGAGATCGCCAGACTTGCCGAGCAGTATCAGATGGAAGCCGAGAAGGTCAGAGAAGCGGTCGACATGAACGCGCTCAAGGCTGACCTCGCCGCGAAGAAGGCTGTGAAGCTGATCGTGGACAACGCCGTCGCCGTGGAAGAAAAGCCCGCGAAGAAGGCACCGAAAAAGGCGGCCAAGACCGAAGAGGCTGCTGCGCCTGAGGCAGAAGCCGAAAAGCCTGCGGAGGAATAATCCTCCGGCGGGCCGGTTAGAATGTTACATCTGAAGAAAGGAGCGTTCCTATGAGCTTTGTTCCGTATGTTGTTGAGCAGACCAGCCGCGGTGAGCGTTCGTATGATATTTTCTCGCGGCTGCTCAACGACCGTATCATCATGTTGTCCGAAGAGGTCAACAGTACCACCGCCAGCCTAGTCGTGGCGCAGCTTCTGTATCTTGAAGCGCAGGACCCCGACAAGGATATCCAGTTTTATATCAACAGCCCCGGCGGCAGCGTGACCGACGGTATGGCGATCTATGATACCATGCAGTACATCAAGTGCGATGTTTCTACCATCTGCGTCGGTATGGCGGCGTCCATGGGCGCGTTCCTGCTGGCTGCCGGTACCAAGGGCAAGCGCCTGGCACTGCCGAATGCTGAGATCATGATCCATCAGCCGTCGGCCGGTACGCAGGGGCAGATCACCGACATGGCCATCCACCTCAAGCGTCTGCAGACCATCAAAAAGCGCATGAATGAGATTCTTGCAGCCAACACCGGCAAGCCGGTCGACGTTGTCGCCGCCGACTGCGAGCGCGACAATTTCATGAACGCGGAAGAGGCGTTGGCGTACGGCCTGATCGATAAGGTGATTGAAAAGCGATAATCTTTAACCCCGAAAGGAGGAGTCACTTTGGCAAGAGACTCCATCCGCTGCTCGTTCTGCGGCAAGCGGCAGGAACAGGTCAGCCGGATCATTGCAGGACCCAACGTCTATATTTGCAACGAGTGCATCGACCTGTGCTCAAGCATCCTGCGCGATGAGATGCATACGGGCAGCACGCCGGAGCTGGAGCTTCCGGATACCCTCCCGACGCCGGAGGAGATCAAAACGTATATGGACCGGTATATCATCGGACAGGAGGACGCGAAAATCGCGCTGTCCGTGGCGGTCTATAACCATTATAAGCGGATCTATTTTGCAGGCGAGACCGACGTGGAGCTGCAGAAGAGCAATATTTTGCTCATCGGCCCCACAGGCTCGGGCAAGACGCTGTTTGCCCAGACGCTGGCGAAGATTCTGAACGTGCCGTTCGCCATCGCCGACGCTACCACGCTGACCGAAGCCGGCTATGTCGGCGAGGACGTGGAGAACATTTTGCTGCGGCTTCTGCAGGCGGCGGATTTTGACGTCGAGCTGGCCGAGCGCGGCATCATCTACATCGACGAGATGGATAAAATTGCCCGCAAGTCGGAAAATACCTCCATCACGCGCGACGTCTCCGGCGAAGGTGTGCAGCAGGCGCTGTTGAAGATTCTCGAGGGTACCGTTGCCAATGTTCCGCCGCAGGGCGGACGCAAGCACCCGCAGCAGGAGTTTATCCAGATCGATACGACGAATATCCTCTTTATCTGCGGCGGCGCGTTCGACGGGCTGGACAAGATCATTGAGCAGCGCACGGATAAATCCACTGTAGGGTTTGGTTCGGAGCTGCAGAGCAAACGCCAGCGCGATGTGGGCAAGCTCTTCCAGCTGGTGCAGCCGCACGATCTTCTGAAGTTCGGTATCATTCCGGAGCTGGTCGGCCGTCTGCCGGTCATCACATCGCTGCAGAGCCTGAAGAAAGAGGATCTTGTGCGTATCCTGACGGAGCCCAAGAACGCGCTCTGCAAGCAGTACCATAAGCTGCTCGAGTACGATCAGGTGGCGCTGAGTTTTGAAACCGGCGCGCTGGATGCCATCGCGGAAAAGGCCATTGAGCGTCAGATTGGCGCGCGCGGCCTGCGCGCGATCATGGAGGAGGTCATGACGAAGATCATGTATGAGATTCCATCCGACCCCACCATCCAGTCGGTACTTATTACTACCGGCTGCGTGAAGAATGGCGAGCCGCCCAAGGTCACCCGTGACGCGAGCAAGCCCCGCGCCCCCATCAAGAACGCGGGCGTTACACTGTAACAGCGAGAAGGGAGCCGGAACGCGCTCCCTTCTTTTGCACATCCCGGCGTAAAGCCGCCGGTTACCTCCAACGAAAGGAGAATTTTCTATGAGTGAATATAAGCCGTTCGTATGCCTGCCGGTACTGGCACTACGGGGACTTGTGGTATTCCCGGGGATGACGACGCACTTTGACGTCGGCCGGGTCAAATCCGCGCGCGCTGTGGAGGAAGCCATCAGCACCGACCAGCAGATCTTCCTTGTGGCGCAGCGCGAGCTGGAGACGGACGATCCCAAGCGGGACGATCTGTACGAGTTCGGTACCGTGTCCGTGATCAAGCAGATTCTGCGTATGCCGGGCGACAATATGCGGATTCTGGTTGAGGGCAAGTATCGTGCGCAGTTGGTCGACTGCATCCAGTCTGAGCCGTATCTCTTTGGGCGCGTAATGCCGATGGAAACTGCCGGCTGCAACACGGCTGCGGCGCGCGTGCAGGCGCTGGTGCGTCAGGCGCACAGCCTGTTTGAGCAGTTCGCAGAACTGGTCGGAAAAAACGCACCGGATGCCCTGTTACAGCTGCTCTCGTCTGAGGAGCCAGGTTATGTGGCCGACTTTATCGGCCAGAACGCGTCGTTTTCCTATCAGGACAAGCAGAAGCTGCTGGAACAGCTGCATCCGGTGCGCCGGATGGAGCTGGCGGTCAAGCTGCTGGCCAAAGAGCTGGAGATTCTGAAGCTGGAGAACGAGATCTCCGATAAGGTGCAAAAAAGCGTGGACAAGGGCCAGCGCGACTACTACCTGCGCGAGCAGCTGCATGTCATCCGCGATGAGCTGGGTGAGAGCGAGGACGATGACGCGGCAAGCTATGCCGACAGAATCCGCGACCTGCACCTTCCCGAGCAGACCGAGGAGAAGCTCTTGAAAGAGACGAAGCGCCTTGCCAAGCAGCAAGGAAATTCCGCCGAGGCCAGCGTCATCCGCAACTATCTTGACGCGATTCTGGAGCTGCCGTGGAATGCGCGTACCGAAGAGCGGCTGGACGTGAAGCAGGCTGAAAAGATCCTTGACGCAGACCACTACGGCCTGGAAAAGGTGAAGGCGCGTGTGCTCGAGACGCTGGCCGTGCGGCAGCTGGCACCGCAGCTGCCGGGACAGATTCTGTGCCTCGTGGGTCCTCCGGGCGTGGGCAAGACGTCCATCGCCATCTCGATTGCAAAAGCGCTCAATCGCAATCTCGCCAGACTTTCTCTTGGCGGCGTGCACGATGAGGCCGAGATCCGCGGCCACCGCAAGACGTATATCGGCGCCATGCCGGGCCGCATCATGACGGCTGTGACGCAGGCAAAGTCCAAAAACGCGCTGCTGCTGCTCGACGAGATCGACAAGCTCGGCAACGATTATAAGGGTGACCCTGCCTCGGCGCTGCTGGAGGTGCTGGATTCCGCGCAGAATTCGAGCTTCCGCGATCACTATCTCGAGGTTCCGTTCGATCTGCACGAGTGTATGTTCATCACCACCGCCAACACCACCGACACCATTCCGCGCGCGCTTCTCGACCGGATGGAGGTCATTGAGCTTGGCTCGTACACGGATGAGGAAAAGCTGCAGATCGCAAGACGACACCTTTTGCCCAAGCAGTTGGAAAAGCACGGCCTTGCACGCGGCAGCGTGCGCATGAGCGACGACGCCATTCGCGAGATCATTGCCTGCTACACGCGCGAGTCCGGTGTGCGCCAGCTCGAGCGGGAACTGGCCGCCGTTTGCCGCAAGTGTGCAATGCGATTTGTTTCAGACGATGCGCCCAAGCGCATTGTGATTACCGGCGCGAATCTTGAGCGTTATCTCGGCCCGCGCAAATATCTGCCCGATCCTATGCCTGCTGCCGATCAGGTGGGATTGGTCACAGGTCTTGCCTGGACGCAGGTTGGCGGCGAGACGCTGCAGGTCGAAGTCAATGTGGTCGACGGCAGCGGTAAGCTGGAGTTGACGGGCAACCTCGGCGACGTGATGAAGGAATCAGTTTACGCGGCGATGAGCTACATCCGCTCGCGTACGGCACACTTTAATCTCCCCGCCGATTTTTACAAGACAAAGGATATCCACGTCCACTTCCCGGAGGGCGCGGTACCCAAGGACGGGCCGTCTGCCGGTATCACCATCTGTACGGCGATTGTCTCCGCGCTCACCGGCGCGCCTGTGCGGCGCGATATCGCCATGACGGGCGAGATCTCCATCCGGGGCCGTGTGCTGGCCATCGGCGGCCTGCGCGAAAAGACGATGGCCGCGCTGCGCCATGGCATCAAGACGGTCATCATCCCGGCAGCGAATGAAAAGGATCTGCAGGAAATCGACCCGCTGGTCAGAAATGCGCTCAATTTCATTACGGTTGAGCACGTCGACAGCGTAATCGCCGCAAGCCTTGATTTTTCGCAGCTGAAGCAGATGAGCGCGCAGCAGACAGAGCTGCAGCCGCAGCCATCTGCACTGCCGATTGCACCGGCGAAACCCGCCCGCCGCAAGAGCGGTATCCGCCAGTAGGTGAAGAAATGAATCTTCATAATGTAGAATTTATCCGCTCGGCCGTTTCGGTGGCCGACTGTCCGAAAGATTCGCTGCCGCAGATTGCGTTCGCGGGCAAGTCGAACGTCGGCAAGTCCTCGGTCATCAACCGGCTGCTGCAGCGTAAGAATTTTGCGCGCGTGGGACAGGCCCCCGGCAAGACCACGCACATCAATTTCTTCAGGCTCGACGGGAAGGCGTATCTTGTCGATCTGCCGGGTTACGGCTACGCCAAGGTCTCTGAAAAGGAGAAGGCCAGATGGGCCAAGCTCATGGAGGCGTATTTCGCCGCGCCTGATACGCTGGACTACGGCGTGATGATTGTTGACAGCCGCCACAAGCCGACGGCCAACGATATCATCATGGCAGACTGCTTCAAAGCCACGGGCAAGCCCTTCGTGGTCGTGGCCAACAAGCTTGACAAGCTTAAAAAGAGTGAGATCGAGCCGAACCTTGCCTGTATCCGTGAAACGCTGTCGCTGCCGGAACAGATCGGGATCATTCCTTTCTCGGCGGAAACCGGCGCAGGGCGTGAGGCGCTTCTGGCGTTCGTCCTGCACGCGGTCGGAGAATAACGTTTTTTGCCCCGAAAGCGGCTGCTTTCGGGGCAAAAACGATGCCTGGCATGCCTTTTTCTTGTCAAGAGGGATAAGATGTGCTATACTGAATAAAACTATGCCGATAAGGAAGATTTTGCTTTGGACGCTTTTCTCGCCTGGCTCAAACAGCTGCAATTTGACGGCATATGGCAGACGGCGCTGCTGGTATGCGCGTCGCTGCTCTGTATCACATTCCATGAGACGTGCCACGGACTTGTGGCGTACTGGCTGGGTGACCGGACGGCAAAAAATGCCGGCCGTCTGACGCTGAACCCGCTCAAGCATGTGGATATCGGAGGCCTTATCATGATGGCCCTGTTCCGCTTTGGCTGGGCCAAGCCTGTACCGGTCGATATGCGCAACTTCAAAAATCCCAAAAAAGGGATGGCGCTCACGGCGCTGGCAGGGCCGGTGTCAAATGTGCTGCTGGCGTATGTGGCGGTCGTGCTGCAATCCGCTTGCTGGTGTTTCATCGTGGCCGCGCAGTCGCGTGTAGCACAGGTGCTGTACGTATTCTTTTACTATGTTGCAATCATCAGCGCAGGTCTGGCCGTGTTCAACCTCTTTCCGATTCCACCGCTCGATGGGTCAAAAGTCGTGTTTGCGCTGCTGCCGGACGGCATGTATGGCAAACTCATGCGCTTTGAACGCTACGGGATGCTGCTTTTAATGGTGCTGCTGCTGACCGGCGTACTCGATACACCACTGGTGTTTCTGAGAGATGGGCTGCTTGACGGTCTGCACGCGGCCGGCGCGTGGCCGGTCGACCTGTTTTTGAAGATCTATCAATAGGAGTGCCGCATGGAACAACCGCAATATCACCTCGCAGGCGTGGTGCGCGCGCGTGCCGAGAGCATGGAGGATTTCGATGGGCCGCTGGACGTGATCCTGCAGCTTCTGAGCAAAAACAAAATTGCCATTCAGGATGTCAGCATCTACTCCATTCTGGAGCAGTATCTGGCGTATCTGGATGAAATGAAGCGGATGGATATGGAAATTGCCAGCGAGTTTATCGCCATGGCCTCGCACCTCATGTATATCAAAACGAAGATGCTGCTGTCTGCCGCCGAACAGGCCGAGGCCCAGAGCGAGATGGAGCTTCTCATCCGCTCACTGGAGGAACGTGAGCGCAGGGAGGCCTATGGACAGATCAAACAGGCCGCGGGTGTACTTGGCGCGCGCAATGAGATTGGGCTGGGGCTGTTTACCAAGACGCCGGAGCCGCTGCAGAAGGAGCAGGGTTACCGGTATCAGCACGACAGGCAGGATCTGCTGGACGCCATGGCTGCCATTGCCGAGCGCAGTGAGCGGAGGTTGCCGCCGCCGGCATCGAACTTTGCCGGAATCGTGGGTGCGGAGCCGTATCCCGTCACGGTCAAGGCTGCGGAGATTTTAAGAAGGCTGCTCTCACGCGGCATGGTACGGTTTTTGAGCCTGTTTCGCGGCAACCGCAGCCGGTCGGAAATCGTGGCAACATTTCTGGCAGTGCTTGAATTATGTAAACTCAAATCGGTCTCTGTTGACGCTGCGCCGGACGGCGCGACCGTCACTTTTCTGAAAATGCCTGACGAGACGCAGGTCGGATGATGGGAGGCGCCTATGGAACCAGAAGAACTGCAAAGAGCGCTGACGGCGATCTTATTTGCCGCAGGCGAGCCGGTCGCGGCTGAGCGTATGGCGCTGACGCTGCAGGTGGACCCGGACGAGATCCATGCGGCGGCAAAGTCGCTCATGGACAAGCTGGCGTTTGAACGCAGCGGTGTGCGCATTGTGCGGCTGGACGAGGCATATCAGATGTGCTCTGCGCCGGAGTACGCCGAGCTTGTCACAAAGACGCTTGAAACGCGCAAACCGCCCAAGCTCTCGGCTTCACAGCTCGAGACGCTGACGGTCATCGCGTACTATCAGCCTACGACGAAGGCATATATCGAGCAGATCCGCGGCGTGGACAGCGCGTACTCGGTCAGTGCGCTTCTGACCAAGAAGCTGATCCGCGAGGCAGGGCGCCTGAACGTTCCGGGACGGCCGATCCTCTATGAAACCACGCCCGATTTTCTGCGCGTGTTCGGCCTGCAATCGCTCGAAGAGCTGCCGGAGATCGAACTCGTTCAGATCGGTACCGGCAAAGAACAGCTTACGCTTGAGCAGCAGATGACGCAGGAGGCGCCGAAGCAATGACGTGGTGGATGACACTGGCGGTGATATTCGGGGTGCTGTTTCTGATTGGCTGCATCCCGGTCGGCGTGGACGCGGCCTACAGCACGGAAGGATATTATGTAAAGCTGAAAATCTGGCTGCTGCGCGTCACGCTGCTGCCAAGAACTGCAAAACAAAAGCAAAAACCGGAAAAGAGCGTTCCAAAAAAGGCGGAAAAAACCGCGCAGACGACGGAGAAGAAAAAAACTTCCTCCATCGTGCCCGGCAGTCTGGACGGGATGCTGTCGCTGGTGCGGCTTGCCTGCGACGTACTGGGTGATCTCCGGCGCAAGCTGCGCGTGGAAAAACTGACGATGCATGTGCGCTTTGGCGGCGATGCGGCCAAGGCGGCGATAAACTACGGCAGGGCATGGGCAGCCATTGGCGCGCTCATGCCGATGCTGGACCGGCTCTTTGTTATCCGCGAGCGCGAGATCTGCCCGGAGCTTTGCTATGAGCAGAAGTCGATGACGCTTGACGCGCGGCTGGTGATGAGTATCACCATCGGGCGGGCGCTTTCGCTGGCGCTGCGCGCTGGTGTGAAATTTCTCAAATTTATGGCGAACAATAAAAAAGGCGGTGCTGAGAATGAACCATCCTCTGTCTGAAATGATGAGCGCTTCCATGAGCAAAATTCGTGAAATGGTTGACGTCAATACTGTGATCGGTAATCCGATCGTGACCGAAGGCGGCGTGACCATCATCCCTGTGACCAAGGTTTCCATCGGCTACGGCGGCGGCGGCAGTGACTTTGCCACGAAGAACTATCCCGCAAACCGAGATAATGCGTTCGGCGGCGGTGCAGGCGCGGGCGTGACCATCACGCCGGTGGCATTTCTGATCGTGCGCGGAGAGAACGTGCGGATGCTGCCGGTTGCGGAGCCTGCGTCCACGTCGGTTGACCGGCTGATCGAACAGCTGCCGGATCTGATAGATAAGGCACAGAGCTTTTTTGAGTCCCGCAAGGCGGAAAAGGCGGATTTTGCAGAATAACGCATAGCGACCGTCACCTGCTGCAAACAATAGTGCAGGTGATGGAATTGAAAACAAGAACTATTTGTGCGGCGCTACTGGCGGCGGCGCTTGTGTTGACGTGCGCGCCGGCTGCCGGGGCTGTTGACGCGCCTGCGCTTTCGGCCAGGCGCGCTGTCTTGCTGGACGCGGGCAGCGGCCGCGTGCTGTATGAAAAGAGTGCGAATGAAAAAAGCCTGATCGCCAGCACGACCAAGATCATGACTGGGCTTCTGGTGTGCGAATACGGCAATCTGGAGGAAGAAATCTGCGTCCCGGCAGAGTCTGTGGGCGTAGAGGGCTCGTCCATGTATCTCAAAGCAGGCGAGTGCGTGACGCTGCGCGCGCTGCTGTATGGGATGATGCTGCGATCCGGCAATGACGCTGCGCTGGCGCTGGCCATTCACATTGCAGGCGGCGCCGATGCGTTTGCTGCGCGGATGAATGCGCGCGCGCAGTCTCTGGGGCTTGAGCACACACATTTTGCCAATCCGCACGGTCTGGACAGCGAGGAGAATTACTCCACCGCGCGCGATCTGGCCATGCTTGCGCGCGCGGCGATGCAGAACGAGACCTTCCGCGAGGTGGTTTCGACGAAATCGGTAACGGCGGCAGGCCGATGCATGACGAATCACAATAAGCTTTTATGGCGATATGACGGCGCAATCGGCATCAAGACGGGCTATACGAAAAAGGCCGGGCGAATTCTGGTCAGCGCGGCCGAACGCGACGGCAGAATGCTCATAGCCGTGACCATCAATGACCCTGACGACTGGCGCGATCATGCGCGGCTGCTGGACTACGGCTTTTCACAGTATACGCAAAAAACGTTTGCCGATGCCGGCATGACTGTGGGACGTGTTCTGGTAATGGACGGCGAAGTACCGTCTGTGGAACTTGTGACGCGCGAGGCGCTCTGCTGCCCAGTGCTGATGGGCGAGCATGTGCGGCTGCGGCTACGTGTGCCGGTGATTGTGTCCGCGCCGGTCGCGGCAGAAGAGGCCGGTACGATGGAGGTGCTGGTGAACGGCGAGGTGGCTGCCAGCGTACCGGTCTGTTACGCGAATGCCGTGGTGCCGCGGCAGAAAGAGAAGGCAGGGCTGCTTGCGCGGCTGTTTGGAGGATAAGATGGAAGAACGCCTGCAGAAGATCATCGCCCGCTATGGGCTGGCCTCGAGACGAAAGGCGGAAGAAATGATTGCCGCGCGCCGTGTGCGTGTCAACGGCAACACAGCCGGGCCCGGTGACACCGCAGATGAATTGGTGGACGTCATTGAGGTCGACGGTGTGCGCCTGCGCCGCGAACCGGAGCGCGTGTATCTGATGCTCAACAAGCCGCGCGGCTATGTGACCACGCTGCAGGATGAAAAAGGGCGAAAAACGGTGGCTGAGCTGGTGAAAGATTGCGGCGTGCGCGTCTATCCCGTGGGACGGCTCGACCTCAATTCCGAGGGGCTGCTTCTGATGACGAACGACGGCGCGTTTGCCAACCGGCTGATGCACCCGTCAGCGGCCGTGGAAAAGGAATACCTCGTCTGGCTGAGCGGCTACTACGCCGGGTGCGAGGAAACGATCCGCAAGCCCATTGAGATCGACGGCCGCAGGACATCGCCTGCTGAAGTGAGCCTCGTCAAAGCAGAGGGGCAGGTTGCACTGCTGCGCATTACCATTCATGAAGGCAGAAACCGTCAGATCCGCCGGCTTTGCGAGCAGGCGAACGTCACGGTTACGCGTCTGCGCAGGATCCGCGAGGGCGCTCTTCAGCTCGGAGAGCTGGGCGTAGGGCGGTGGCGGCCGCTTACTGCGCAGGAAATGGAACAGCTTGGCGTATAAAGTTTTTTGCAATTTTACTTGCAAAACAGCGGCGAAAATTGTATCATAGAATCGGAAGAAACGCCGCCGCCGATGCGCGCAGCGCAATGCGCTGCCGGAAAGAACAGTTTGATCCGTAAACCGGCCCGCGTCCAACCGACGCGGGCTTTTGTGGTATTCTCAGACGCGCGGCGCGAATTTTGGGAGGGAATTCGGATGGTTTCCGATATTTTAACGACGATACAGAATCAGATCCATACCTTCTCCAAGGGGCAGAAGCTGATTGCAAACTATATTCTGGAATCCTACGACAAGGCTGCGTTCATGACGGCCAGTAAGCTGGGCAAGACCGTGAACGTGTCCGAGTCGACCGTGGTGCGCTTCGCCGCGGAGCTGGGCTTTGACGGCTATCCCAGTATGCAGAAAACGCTGCAGGAGCTGGTGCGCAACAAGCTCACAAGCGTGCAGCGCATTGAGGTCGCCAACGACCGCATCGGCAATCAGGATGTGGTGGCAACGGTACTGCAGTCGGATATCAACGCGATCCGCATGACGAGCGAGTCGCTTGACCGGCGTGAGATGGCCGCAAGCGTCGACGCGATTCTGCAGGCGAAGCATATCTACATCGTGGGCGTTCGCTCGTCCGCGGCCATTGCCAGCTATCTGAATTTCTATTTCCGCAATATTTTCCAGAATGTGTGTCTGGTGAATCCTGCGGCTACGAGTGAGATGTTTGAACAGATGCTGCGTGTGACCCGGGGCGATGTGATCATCGGTATCAGTCTGCCGCGCTACTCCAGCAGTACCGTCAAGCTGATGCAATACGCCCGCGCGTCCGGCGCGGTGGTCATCGCCATCACAGACAAGCGCGACGCCCCGGCAGGAAAGCTTGCCGACCATGTGCTGCTGGCCAAGAGCGATATGGTCTCGGTGGTGGATTCGCTCGTCGCGCCGATGAGCGTGGTAAACGCGCTGATCGTCTCAGTGGGCAGGCGGCAGGAAAAGCAGCTGACAAAGACTTTTGAAGATCTGGAGCGGATCTGGGAGGACTACGAAGTCTATGAGCGCGTGGAATAACGTCCTCGTCATCGGCGGTGGCGCAGCCGGTATGTTTGCCGCCATTGCGGCGGCAGAGCACGGCGCGCATGTAATGGTGCTGGAAAAAAACGAACGTTTGGGCAAAAAGCTCTACATTACCGGCAAGGGCCGGTGTAACGTGACGAATCATTGTACGGCCGAAGAAGTGCGCAGGAACGTACCGACCAACGCCCGGTTTTTGTACAGCGCGCTCAGCGCGTGCCAGCCGCAGGACGTGATGGCGTTCTTTGAGCAAAACGGCTGCGCGCTCAAGACTGAGCGCGGCAATCGCGTATTTCCCGTGAGCGATCATTCGTCCAGCGTGATTGACTGCCTGAAAAAGCGCATGCACGAACTGCATGTGCGCGTGGCGCAGGATACGGCGAAGGAGCTGATCGTAGAAAACGGCGCGTTCCGGGCTGTTCGCGCGGAAAAGGAGGAGTATCCCGCCGACTGCGTAATCGTGGCAACGGGCGGCTGTTCGTATCCGCTTACCGGCTCGACCGGCGACGGATACGCGCTGGCCAGCGCCATTGGACATACAATCATTGAGCCGGAAGGCTCGCTGGTACCGCTGGTCGAGCGTGGGCATGACTGCGCGCAGATGCAGGGACTGGCGCTTCGAAACGTCTCACTGAAGCTTAAAAACGCAAAAGGCAAGGTTGTATTTACAGATTTCGGCGAGCTGCTGTTTACGCACTTCGGCCTCTCGGGACCGCTCATTCTCTCAGCCAGCGCGCATATGGCGCGCGGCGAATCGGGCTATATCGCCGAGATCGACCTGAAGCCGGCGCTCGATGAACAGACGTTGGACGCGCGCATCGTGCGTGATTTTGAAAAGAATCAGAACCGGGACTTTGCCAACAGCCTGGCAGAGCTGCTGCCGCGCTCAATGATCCCCGTTGTTGTGCGGCGCTCGGGCATTGACCCCGCGCAGAAGGTCAACACCATCACCCGCCAGCAGCGCCGGCAGCTTTTGGAGACGATCAAGCGTTTTACCGTCCCTATCGCCTGCAAGGCTCCGGTGGAGGAGGCCATTGTCACCACCGGTGGCGTAAAGGTCTCCGAGGTCGACCCCAAAACAATGCAGTCGAAAAAGGCCGCAGGTGTGTTCTTCGCCGGGGAAATCCTGGATGTGGACGCGTATACGGGCGGTTTCAATTTGCAGATCGCCTGGGCGACCGGCTTCGCGGCCGGATGTGCTGCAGCAAAGTATCAGCATCCTATTGCAGGAGGAGAAACATGAACGGAAAATTTCATTCGATTGCCATCGACGGCCCGGCCGGCGCAGGCAAGAGCACCATGGCGCGCCGCGTGGCGAAAGAGCTTGGGTATCAGTATGTTGATACGGGTGCGATCTATCGCACGGTGGGATACCATATGTGGATGATGGGAATCGGCCCCAGAGACGCCGACGGCATCCGGCGGCTGATCGACGATGTTAACGTGCAGATCGAATATGCACATGACGGCGTGCAGCATATGATCCTGAACGGCCACGATGTGACGGATGAAATCCGCACGGCGCAGATGGCCATCTACGCCTCCGGTGTGTCGGCGCAGCCGGTGGTGCGCGAGTTTTTGCTGGATATGCAGCGCGAGCTGGCGCGTCAACACAACGTGGTCATGGATGGGCGGGATATCGGTACTGTGGTGCTGCCGGATGCAGATGTGAAGATCTTTCTGACTGCGTCTGACACCGTGCGCGCCAGACGCCGGTTTCTGGAGCTGCAGGAAAAAGGAGAAAAGACAAGCTTTGAGCAGGTGCTTTCCGATCTGCGCCAGCGGGACAAGCAGGATTCCACCCGCGCCATTGCGCCGCTTCGCTGCGCGCATGATGCCGTTACGCTCGATACGTCCGAGCAGACAGTGGAGGAATCGGTCGCGGCGATGCTCGCGATCATTCGGGAGAAGCTCGGATGACGCGGCGGTTCTGGTACCGGGTATGCTTCGTGATCGCAAGAGTATGCCTGTTTGTTTCGCATCCGGTATTCCGTGTGCGTGGAAAAGAGAATATTCCTGCCGGGCGGTGCATCTACTGCGCCAACCATTCCGCTGCGCTTGACGCGATCTGGTTTTTGGTTGCGCTCAATGCAAAGGATCTTATTCGGATCATCGCCAAGCAGGAGCTGCGCCATGCGCCGGTCATCGGCTGGATTATGGAAAAGTTCCGGATCATTTTTATTAACCGCGGCGGACACGACGTCGGCGCCTATGACGAGTGCGTGCAGGTGCTGGAAAACGGCGAACAGCTGCTGGTTTTTCCCGAGGGTACGCGCTGTAACGGGGAAAAACATGTCCGCGCAAAGACG
Organism: Oscillospiraceae bacterium; assembly: GCA_016297855.1. GTDB lineage: Bacteria > Bacillota > Clostridia > Oscillospirales > Oscillospiraceae > CAG-170. Next base: position 1,126 of record JAEDFW010000033.1, on the reverse strand, counting down.
GGTGCGATCCGCATGGCAGCGGCCAGCGGCAGTCCCATCGTGCCGGTGTTCATCACGCGCAATAAGAAGTTGTTTCATCCGCTGGAGGTCATCTTCGGCAAACCGTACAGCATTTCCCAAGAGCTGCGCAGCGCAGATAAGGCGCAGCTGCAGCACGCGGCGGACGAGACGCTCAGAATCATTTATCAGTTAGGTGGTGACAGCTATGCAGACCATATTGGCGAAAACCGCGGGGTTTTGCTTCGGGGTTGACCGGGCGGTGTCACTCGTTGAGCAGGCGGTGCAACAGGGTAAGCGTGTGGCGACGCTCGGCCCCATCATCCACAACCGGCACGTCATCGACCGCTTTGCCGAAAGCGGCGTGCGCGAAATTGCGCAGCCAAACGAGGCAGAGCCGGGCGATACGGTCATCATCCGTTCGCACGGCGTTTCGCGCGCGGTGTATGAGCAGCTGCAGCAGACCGGCTGCGAGATCGTCGACGCCACGTGCCCGTTTGTGAAAAAGATCCATCAGATCATATCCGCTGCGGCTGAAAACGGTCAGCAGCCCATCATCATCGGCACGCGCTCACACCCTGAGGTACAGGCCATTGCGGGCTGGTGTGAGAATCCCGTGATGTTTGAAACGCCGCAGGAACTGGAAAATTGGCTGTTGGAAGAGCCGGAGCGGGCAAATCTTCCGCTTCGCATGGTCTGCCAGACGACCAGCACGCAGATTTTGTGGAAAAGTTGCTGCGAAATCGCAAAAAAAGTGTGTACAAATTGCGAAATCTTTGATACAATATGCAGAGCTACGGAAATGCGGCAGGAGGAAGCGGGCCTTCTTTCCCAAAGATGTGATGCGATGGTCGTTGTCGGGGACGCGAGAAGCTCCAATACGGGGCGTCTTGCAATGATCTGCAGACAGTACTGCGAAACAGTATCACTGGTCGATCATGCCGACGAATTGGACATGAGCCTGTTTTCCGGCGCAAAAACTGTAGGGATCACGGCGGGCGCATCAACGCCGTCGTGGATAATTAAGGAGGTAAACAACAAAATGAGCGAAGAACTGAAAGTTGAAACTGCACAGGAGGAGAATTTTGCCGAGCTTCTCGAGCAGTCCCTCAAAACTTTGAATAATGGA
>JAEDFW010000149.1 GCA_016297855.1 Oscillospiraceae bacterium | reverse complement strand
GGTGCCGCCATCTGCGAGGCGCTGACGCGGCGCGGACATCATGCGCAGATGCTCAATCCGTATACGCTGAAAAGTCAGCGTCTGGCTGACAATATTGATCAAACATATGTCAAAATAGCGCAGCGTGCGCCGGGAATGTTCGGATTTGCCTATCAGTTGGGCGATCTCTATCGCCGTCTGCCATGGCGCTCTCCTGTGTATCTGGTCAACCGCAAAATGGCGCCTGTGCTGGCGCGGTATCTTGCCGATCATCCTGCCGATGTGATCATCATGCCGCATCTGTATCCGGCAGAGATCATCACCGCCATGCGCGAGCAGGGCTTTGATACGCCCCCAAGTATCTTCGTGGCGACGGACTATTCCTGTATTCCCTTTACCGAAGAAACACAGTGTGACGCGTATGTGATTGCGGCGAAAGAACTAACGCAGGACTATCTGCGCTTCGGTATGGACGCAGGCAAGCTCTATCCGCTGGGCATCCCCGTGCGCAGCGGCTTTTCCGAGCCGCTGACCCGGCAGCAGGCCAAGCAGCAGCTGGGACTGGATGAAACGAAGCAGTATATTCTGCTCTCGGGTGGCAGTATCGGCGCGGGAAAGATCGATCTGGTGCTCTACCGGCTGCTGCGCCGGTTCGGCGCGGACAGCGGCGTTCATATCATCATGATCTGCGGAAGTCACACACGCATCCTGCAGCAGATTGAAAAGCGCTGCGGCGGGATGGTCACGCTCATCGGCCATACCGACCAGATGGCGCTGTATATGAAGGCGTGCAGTGTGTTCATCGGCAAGCCCGGCGGTCTTTCCTCCACGGAGGCCGTGGTCGCTGGCGTACCGCTGCTGCACACTGCGCCGATTCCCGGCTGTGAGACAAAGAACGTGCGCTTTTTCTCGGATAACGGCCTCAGTGTCAATGCAAACGGGAAAAAACTGCTGGAGCAAACGTCCACAGCTCTGCAGTTCGGGTGCGCGTCCAAACAGCACATTGTCAATGTGCATGCCGCAACGGATATCTGTCGTTTGGCAGAGCAGCTGGTTGCGGAACACACCGCGCCGCGGGTGAACTGCGCACAATAATCCTCCCTGCCGGAATTCCCGGCGGCTTCCTTACCGATCGCGGTAGAAAATCAGCGAGAACCAGGTGACGATGTTGCCGTCAAAGAAGTCGATGCCGTGTTTTTCTGCGATGTCCGTGGCGAGGATGCCGTGGCTCTCAACACACGGATACATCCTGTCTGGATGCCGGCAGGGCGCATCGGGATAGCTGCAATGTGCGCAGATGGCGCAGGCCTCGGTCGAAAGCACCATAAGATCCTCAGCCTGCGCGGCGACAATGGCCGCAGCTTCGCGCGTCACATGCTCGTGCGGCGCGCGTGTGGCAAGCGTCTCGTCAATGCTGGCAATGTCGGCCACCTCTGTCACTGTCGTCACAACCAACGCATGCGGATATGCAAGGCACCGCTTTCTGCATTCTTCTACCGTGCCAACCGCCGGCGGACAGGCCCAGGTCGTTCCGTACATGGGGCACTCGTTTTTGCAGATGGCACGCACCCGTTCGGTAAAGATCAGCTCGCTTGTTTCGATCCAGGCATATGTATACAGCGGAAGCTGCGAAAGCTGCTGCTCTGCAAGTTCTTTGTCCAGCATTGCGCTCACCTCGCCGATATTGTACACACGTGCCGGGGAAGCTGTCAACCACCGGAGAAAAACTTCCGTCTTTACAGCCCATGCGCGTCGGAGACAGTTTTGCGCGAAAACGGCCCCCCAATCAGTCGCAGCTGCGGAAAAAGTGCCTCAAATCTCCGCCTGAGGCATAGATTTGGCTTGAATTGCAAAGGAAAATATAGTATGATGGTAGCTGAAATTTTGCCGATGCAGTCTGGCAAAGAGCTGCAAGCGTTTTTTTAGAACGAAAGGGGTATTTCGCATGAGCAGAGCGTTCATTCCCGAAGGGTACCGGCCGCCGCTGTCCGTATATGAAATGCAGCGCGCCATCGAGTTCATCAAAAGCAATTTCCAGGTCAATCTTGGAAGCGCGCTCAATCTGCGCCGGGTATCTGCGCCGCTGTTTGTAGACGCGGGCTCTGGCCTGAACGACAACCTCAACGGTGTCGAGCGGCCTGTGGGTTTTGATATCCCCGACGCAGGCAAAAATGCGCAGGTGGTGCATTCGCTTGCCAAGTGGAAGCGTCTGGCGCTCAGCCGCTATCAGTTCAGCACCGGCAAGGGTCTGTTCACCGATATGGACGCCATTCGCCGCGATGAAGTGGTCGACAACCTCCACTCGGTCTATGTTGACCAGTGGGACTGGGAAAAGGTCATTTCGCGTGAGGATCGAAACGTCGACTACCTGAAGCGCACCGTCCGCGATATCGTAGGCGCGATCTGCGAGACGAACGATGCACTGCGCGTGGCGTTTCCGTCGCTGCATACAACGCTCTCGCGCGACGTGTACTTCATCACCACGCAGGAGTTGGAGGACCGCTACCCCGATCTCACGCCAAAGCAGCGTGAAAACGCTATCGTGCGTGAGCATCCCACCGTTTTTCTGATGCAGATCGGCGGCGAGCTCCGTTCGGGTCAGCCCCACGACGGCCGCGCGCCCGACTATGACGACTGGGCGCTGAACGGCGATATTCTGATGTGGAACCCCGTGCTGGAATGTGCATTCGAGCTTTCGTCTATGGGCATCCGCGTGGATGAGGAATCGCTTGACCGCCAGCTCCATCTTGCCGGCTGCGACGACCGGCGCGGGCTGCCGTTCCACAAAATGCTGCTTGCCGGCCAGCTTCCACTCACCATGGGCGGCGGCATCGGCCAGAGCCGTCTGTGTATGCTGATGATTGGCACGTGTCACATCGGCGAAGTCCAGTGCAGCCTCTGGGACGAGGCTACAAGAAGCGCCTGTGAAGAAGCAGGCATCATGCTCCTGTAATTCTTGCGACTATACGAAAGAAGGATTCCAAGATGGAAAAGTTAATCCCTGTTCGTTCTCTTTTTAAGGATACCGCGGCTTACGCCGGCAAGCAGGTCAAGCTCGGCGGCTGGGTGCGCAACCTGCGCGCATCGAAGAATTTCGGCTTCATCAACCTCTCCGACGGCACGTTCTTCTCGCAGGTGCAGATCGTCTACGGCGCGGAGCTGGCCAATTTCGCTGAGATCTCCAAGCTCAACATCGGCGCTGCCGTGATCGTCACGGGCACGCTTGTCGAAACGCCCGAGGCCAAGCAGCCGTTTGAGATTCAGGCGAG
>JAEDFW010000032.1 GCA_016297855.1 Oscillospiraceae bacterium | reverse complement strand
TTTATCGGAACCGGCAACATGGGCGGCGCGCTTGCTTGCGCAGCTGCGCGGAGCACGGACTGCCGTCTGCTATTGGCCAACCGGACAGCGGCGAAGGCTTCGGCGCTTGCAAAGGAACTGGGCGGCGAGGTTGTCAGCAACGAACAGGCAGCGCGCGAGGCTGATTTTCTCTTTCTTGGCGTGAAGCCGCAGATGATGCAGGCACTGCTTGCTTCTCTTGCGCCTGTTCTTTCAGAAAGACGCAGCCGGTTTGTTCTGGTCACAATGGCCGCAGGGCTTACCATGCAGCGAATTGCGGAAATGGCTGCAGGCGCGTATCCTGTCATCCGCATCATGCCGAACACGCCTGCAGCCATCGGCGCGGGTATGATCACTTACTGTTATAATGATGCCGTTACACAGGCAGAGGCGGCGCAGTTTTCTGCTGTGATGGCGGGCGCGGGCCGCTTTCTGCAGCTTGACGAGCAGCAGATCGATGCAGCTTCTGCAGTGGCCGGGTGCGGCCCGGCGTTTGTAGATCTGTTTCTTGAGGCGCTGGCTGACGGCGGCGTGGCGTGCGGACTTCCTCGCGCAGCTGCCATGGAGCTGGCGGCGCAGATGACACTTGGTTCGGCGCAGCTGGCGCTTGCATCCGGACAGCACCCCGGCCAGCTCAAGGACGCAGTATGCTCGCCCGGCGGTACGACCATTCTGGGTGTACGAACGCTGGAGGCGCGCGGCTTTCGCAGCGCAGTGATGGAGGCCGTGATCGCGGCATACGAAAAAAGCAAAATGTTGTAGAGGTTTTTCCGGCGCAGGCTTGTGCGCCGGGAAATTTTTCTCTTGACAAACGCTGCTTCACGCACTAAGTTATACAAGTATGAAAATTTCCATTCTGCAGGGCGGATGCCCGTGATTGATTGTATGAACAGGAGGCGGCTATGCCAGGCGGTAAACACCTGCTGGGGAAACCCCGGCGGCACATCTTCGGTACGGCAAAGGTCGGTGAAAAGGGTCAAATCGTCATCCCCAAGGATGCGCGGACACTGTTCCACATCCAGCCGGGCGATACACTGCTGATCCTTGGCGATGAACAGACCGGCATCATCGTAACCAGGCCCGACGTCCTGCAGGACGCGGCCAAGCAAATTTTCGACGGCATGGAGAGAGAATAATGGAACTGGTACAGATGTATGAATCTCTGGGCCTGAGCCGGGCGGTATATGAATACGGCGAGCAGGTGCTCGCTTCGCTCGAGAGCCGCTTTGCAGCGGTCGATCAGGTAGCAGAGTACAATCAGGCAAAGGTCATCCGCGCGATGCAGGAAAACCGCGTCGATGCCACGTGCTTTGCCGCGACCACCGGCTACGGCTACGACGATGTGGGGCGCGAGCGGCTGGAAAAGGTCTACGCGTCAGCATTCGGCACCGAGGCCGCGCTCGTCCGGCCGCAGATCACCTGCGGCACGCACGCGCTGGCGGTGGCGCTTGGCGCGAATCTGCTGCCGGGCGACGAGCTGCTCAGCCCGGTAGGCGCACCGTATGACACACTGGAGGAGGTCATCGGCATCCGTCCGTCCAAGTGCTCCTTAAAAGAGTACGGCGTCAGCTACCGGCAGGCCGAGCTTCTGCCCGACGGTTCGTTTGACTATGACGCCATCCGCGCGGCCATCAACGAAAAGACGAAGCTCATCACCATCCAGCGCTCCAAGGGTTACGCCACCCGTCCCACCTTCTCGGTGCAGCAGATCGGCGAGCTGATCGCCTTCTGCAAGCAGGTCAAGCCCGGTGTGATCTGCATGGTGGATAACTGCTACGGAGAGTTTGTCGAGACGCTGGAACCGTCGAACGTGGGCGCTGACATGATCGTCGGCTCGCTCATCAAAAACCCCGGCGGCGGCTTGGCTCCCATCGGCGGTTATATCTGCGGGCGGGCTGATCTTGTCGAGCGCTGCGCTTACCGGCTCTCTGCGCCGGGGCTCGGGCAGGAGGTCGGCGCGAATCTGGGACTGCTGCCCAGCCTGTATCAGGGCTTTTTCCTGGCGCCGACGGTCGTCTCGGGCGCGCTGAAGGGTGCGATCTTCGCGGCCAACGTCTATGAACGGCTTGGTTTCCCGGTGGTACCGAACGGTTCGGAGGAACGGCACGACATCATTCAGGCCGTGCAGCTCGGCTCCGCTGAGCGGATGCTGGCCTTCTGCCGCGGCATTCAGGCGGCAGCTCCGGTTGACAGTTATGTCACGCCCGTACCGTGGGCGATGCCGGGATATGACTCTGAGGTTGTCATGGCAGCAGGCGCGTTCGTGCAGGGCTCTTCCATCGAGCTGTCCGCCGACGGGCCCATCCGTGAGCCGTATGCCGTGTATTTCCAGGGCGGCTTAACTTGGTATCACGCCAAGCTCGGCATCCTCATGAGCCTGCAGAAGCTGGTGGACGCAGGGCTTGTCGTACTGCCGTAGCACTGTAAAAAGAGAGAGAAAAAAGGAGAAAATCATATATGTGGTTCTGGCTTTCCATCATCGCGCTGCTCTGCTGGAGCGGCTCTGATCTGTTTTCCAAAATTGGCTGCCGCGATGCGCGCGATAAGTACAGCCATCTCAAAATGGTCATCGCAGTTGGCGTCGTCATGGGCCTGCACGCGCTGTACGAGATTCTGACGGGTACCGAGATTTCGTGGAGCGTCATCTGGACGTACCTGCCGGTTTCACTGCTGTATATCGGCTCGATGACGCTGGGCTACATTGGCCTGCGGTATATCGAGCTGTCGATCTCGTCGCCCATCTGCAACTCCTCCGGCGCGATTGTGGCGGTTCTGTGCCTGCTCACCGGCACGCTGGACGATTCGATCACGGGCGGTATGCGCTGGGCAGTCATCGGCGCGGTGGCGCTGGTGTGTGCGGGTGTCATCGGTCTGGGCGTTGTGGAGTCGCGCGAGGATGACGCGCTGCGTGCAGCGCGGCAGGAGGCCTCCAACTACAAATACGCCAAATCATGGCTGGCTCTGTGCCTGCCGGTGGCATACTGCCTGCTGGACGCTGCAGGTACATTCGCCGATTCTCTGGTGCTTGAGACGCTCAACGAAGACTCGGCCAACGTCGCTTATGAGCTGACGTTCCTGCTTGCCGCCGTGGTCAGCTTCCTCTATGTTGTCATTATCAAGAAGGACAAGCTCGTACCTAAGATGGAAGCGCCCAAATACGTCGGCGCGATTTTCGAGACTGCCGGTCAGTTCGCGTATATCTACGCCATTGCGGACTCCGCGCATGTAGCGCTGTCGGCGCCGATCATCTCGGCATACTGCGTGGCCTCGGTTGTGTGGAGCCGCATCTTCCTGAAGGAAAAGTTGTCTGCCAAGCACTACATTATGATCGCGCTCGTCGTCGTCGGCATCGTGATGCTGGGTGTATTTGATATCTGATCCTCTGCCGCGCGGAGCATCTGCTCCACGCGGCATTTTTGTGCGTCATGCACAATTTCCCGTCTGCATAGACGGGTTTCTTTTTGCACTATTTCTTCTTTACATTAGCACATTAGTATGATAAATTATTAGCACAAAAAATCAACCAACGCCGCCCGGTTCTCTCCGGCGCGGGAAATGGAGGAAACGAACATGAAAAAACTGATCGCCGTTTTGCTGGCCGCCATGATGTTGCTCACGCTTGGCGCATGCGCAAAGAAAGAACCTGCCACCGATCTGGAATACGTCAAGGAAAAGGGCACGCTCGTCGTCGGCATTACCGATTTTGCGCCGATGGACTACAAGAATGATTCGGGCGAATGGGTCGGCTTCGACGCTGACATGGCCAAGGCCTTTGCTGAGAGTCTGGGCGTTAAGGTAGAGTTCGTGGAGATCGACTGGGACAACAAGGTGCTGGAGCTGGACGGCAAGAGCATCGACTGCGTCTGGAACGGCATGACGCTGACGGACGAGGTCACGAGCGCGATGGAGTGCTCCAACGCATACTGCAACAATGCGCAGGTCGTCATCGTCCCGTCTGACGTTGCCGATCAGTATCAGACGGTCGAAAGCTGCGCCGCTCTGACGTTTGCCGTGGAGGCAGGCTCCGCAGGCAAGGCCGAGGTTGAAGCGCTGGGCTACAACTTCACTGAGGTCAAGGCGCAGTCCGACGCGCTGATGGAGGTCGCCGCCGGCACGTCCGACGCCGCTGTGATCGACTCTCTGATGGCTGCCGCGATGGTCGGCGCCGGAACCGGCTATGAGAACCTGACGTACACGGTCGGCCTTAACTCTGAAGAATACGGCGTCGGCTTCCGCAAGGGCAGTGAGCTGGCCCAGAAGCTGAACGAGTTCTTCGCCGCCAGCTATGCCGACGGCACAATGCAGGCCATTGCGGAGACCTACGGCGTACAGGCCGCGCTGATCGCACAGTAACTACACGATTTGTCCTCACAGAACGAAACTCACACAGCCACACGCTTCCCCGGCGAATCACTCCGCCGGGGAAACGCCATGTCATCACCCAAAGGCAGGTAACACGCTATGCAGACATTTATCGAACAGGCTCCGGTCGTCATCCACGCGCTCAATGTGGGCTTTTTGCAGACGCTGAAGCTCTTTTTCATCACGCTCATCGGCGCGCTTCCGCTGGGTCTTATCATCTGCTTCGGCGAGATGAACAGTTGGGCACCGTTTGAAGCCTTCGGCCGCAAAATCGCCGCCAGCCGCGGCGAGACCCGGTTTTCCCGCTTCTGTGGCTGGTTTAAGCCGGTGTCTCTGCTTATCAAGCTCGTCATCTGGGTCGTGCGCGGCACGCCATTAATGCTGCAGCTGCTGATTATCTACTACTTCCCCGGCCTTGTATGGAAGAATAACGTCTGGGGCACGGGCGAGACAGGCCGGTTCGTTGCGTCCAGCGTGGCGTTTATTTTTAACTACGCCTGCTATTTCTCCGAGATCTACCGCGGCGGAATCCAGGGCGTGCCCGTGGGGCAGCAGGAAGCCGGGCAGGTGCTGGGCATGACGAAGCGGCAGATCTTCTTCAAAGTCACGCTGCTGCAGATGCTCAAGCGCATCGTGCCGCCCATGTCAAACGAAGTCATCACGTTGGTCAAGGATACGTCGCTGGCACGCATCATCGCGCTGCAGGAGATCATCTGGGCCGGTCAGGCATTCCTGAAAGGTTCGCAGGGCATCTCGGGCGCGATCTGGCCGTTGTTTTTCACCGGCGTGTACTATCTGCTGTTCAGCGGAATCCTGACGCTTTTGCTCGGCTGGATCGAACGGAAGCTGGACTATTTCAAAGCGTAAGGAGGCGCACGCATGCCTGTACTGGAAGTAAAGAATATCTGCAAGCAGTTCGGGAAAAACACGCCCGTACTGCAGGGCGTCGACTTCAGCCTTGCGCGCGGCGAAACCGTCGCCATCATCGGCTCGTCCGGCAGCGGCAAGACAACGCTTCTGCGCTGCCTGAACTTTTTGACCGCGCCGGATGACGGCCGGATCATCGTAAACGGCGAGACGCTGTTTGACGCGTCCAGCCCCGATACACAGCGCGAACGCGAGATCCGCAAAAAGCGGCTGCACTTTGGCCTTGTGTTCCAGAATTTCAATCTGTTTCCGCAGTACACCGCGCTGCAGAACGTGATGCTTGCCAGCGAGCTGCTGGCCAAAGAGCGTCCGGATTACAAGCAGAACCGGAAGGAAGTCCTCGGGCAGCTGCGCGCGCGCGCAGAAAATCTGCTGCGTCAGGTGGGCCTCGGCGAAAAAATGTCGCTCTATCCGCACCAGCTCTCCGGCGGCCAGCAGCAGCGCGTGGCCATCGCGCGCGCACTGGCGCTGAGTCCGGATGTGCTGTGCTTCGATGAGCCGACCTCGGCGCTCGACCCGGAGCTGACTGGCGAGGTGCTCAAGGTCATCCGTGGGCTTCGCGAGCAGCACATGACCATGATCGTCGTCACACACGAGATGGCGTTCGCGCGCGACGTGGCCGACCGCGTGATCTTTATGGATGGAGGCGTCATTGTCGAGCAGGGCCCGGCGCGGCAGGTGATCGAAGCGCCGCAGGAGGCCCGCACGCGCCGGTTTCTGTCATCGTATGCTGGCATATAATTGAATATTCATTGTTTTTATGCACCCTTCCTGTGACGGAATTCGTCCACAGAAAGGGTGTTTTTCTGCTCTGCTTTTCATTTTTGTCGATTATAACGGTTTTATCCCGGCGCGCCGCGTGAAATCTTGTGCAGGTTTTTCTCGATTTCATGTTGATTTTTATTCATTAGATATGTATACTTATGTGCAACAAATCAAGAAAACAATGGAGGTACAAAACATGAAAAAGATTCTTGCCATTACGCTTTGTCTGCTGCTTGTTGCCGGACTTGCCGCCTGTGCATCGTCCGCCAAACAAGCCGAAACGCCTGTTCTGAGCATGGCCACCGAGGGCACGTTCCAGCCATATGAATACTACGACGGGGACAAGCTCATCGGCATCGACGTTGCGATCGCCGAAGCCATCGCCGAAAAGCTCGGCATGACGCTGGAAGTCACAGATATCGCATTCGATTCCATCATCCCCGGCGTGCAGACCGGCAAATATGATATCGGCATGGCCGGTATGACCGTCACCGACGAACGTCTCGAGGAGGTCAGCTTCTCCAGCTCCTACGCCACGGGCGTGCAGGTCGTCATCGTCAAGGACGGCGGCCCTATCACGAGCGTGGATGATCTGTTCGCAGACGGCGCAAATACCGTGGTCGGTACGCAGACCGGCACCACAGGCTTTTTGTACGCGACGTGGGACATCGAGGACGAAGGTCTTGGCACCGTGAAGTCCTTCGCCAAGACGACGGATGCCGTTGAGGCGCTCAAAAACGGCCAGGTCGACTGCGTGATTCTGGATAACGAACCCGCCAAGGCGCTGGTTGCGGCAAATGAAGGCCTGAGTATTCTGGATGCCGAGTACGCTGTCGAGGATTACGCCATTGCCGTCGCGAAGGACAACACCGAACTTCTGGGGAAAATCAACGGTGCGCTGGACGAACTGATCGCTGACGGTACCGTGCAGAGCATTCTGGATAAATACATCCACGAATAAAGAAACGCAGGTTTTCCACGCGGGACGAGGCTGACCTCCTCGCCCCGCTGTGGAATGTCATCCGCCCTGCCGGATAGTACAGACAGAAATGAGGGATCACATTGGCCCAGTGGCTGTTGGAGATGCGTGATGAGTTTATCAAATGCTTCATCACCAAGGACCGTTGGAAATATATCGTAGGGGGTCTGGGCAATACGCTCAAGATCGCGCTCGTCGCGGTACTGATGGGTATTGTCATTGGCTCGGTCGTCGCCGTGATCCGCGCTACGCACGACAAAACGATCGAGCGAATGCGCCCAGGCTTGGGAAAAGTGCTGCTGCAGATCGGAGATTTCATCTGCCGCGTCTATCTCACCGTCATCCGCGGCACGCCAGTCATGATTCAGATCATGATCATGTTCTTCGTCATCTTCTCCAACGCACGCGACGGCGTTCCGGTGGCGATGCTGACATTCGGCATCAATTCCGGGGCATATGTGGCTGAGATCATCCGCGGCGGCATCATGTCGGTCGACCCCGGTCAAACCGAGGCCGGCCGTTCGCTGGGTTTCGGCTATGTCGCCACGATGTTTTATATCGTCATTCCGCAGGCACTCAAAAGCGTGCTGCCGGCGCTGGCCAACGAGTTCATCGTTCTGATCAAGGAAACAGCCGTCGCCTGCTATGTCGCGGTCAACGATCTTACCAAGGGCGGCGAAATCATCCGCTCGCAGACATATTCGCAGGCCATGCCGCTGTTCATCGTAGCGGCGATCTATCTGCTGCTGGTCGTGTTCTTCTCGTGGCTGGTCGGCAAGTTGGAAAGGAGGCTGCGCAGCAGTGACCACTGACGTTTTAATCCGCGTCCACGATCTGCAGAAGCATTATACGGGCAAGGATGAGATCCGCGCGCTCGACGGTATGTCGGCCGAAATCCATCGCGGAGAGGTCGTCGTCGTCATCGGCCCGTCCGGCAGCGGCAAATCGACGTTCCTGCGCTGCCTGAATCTGCTCGAGCTGCCCACCGGCGGCAGCATTTTCTTTGACGGCGTGGACATCACCGACAAAAACTGCAACATCAACCTCCACCGGCAGAAAATGGGCATGGTGTTTCAGCATTTCAACCTGTTCCCCCATATGACCCTGCTCAAAAACATGACGCTTGCGCCGGTAAAGCTGCTGAAGCAGCCCAAGGAAGAGGCCGTGCAGCATGCGATGGAGCTGCTTTCGCGCGTGGGTCTGGCTGACCGTGCAGATGCCTACCCCAATCAGCTCTCCGGCGGGCAGAAGCAGCGTGTGGCGATTGTCCGCGCGCTGGCCATGCAGCCCGAGGTCATGCTCTTTGACGAGCCCACCTCCGCGCTCGACCCCGAGATGGTGGGTGAAGTGCTCGAGGTTATGAAAGAACTGGCCGCAAGCGGTATGACCATGGTCGTGGTCACGCACGAAATGGGCTTTGCCCGCGAGGTCGCCGACCGGGTGCTCTTCATGGACGGCGGTAAGCTCATCGAGGAGGGCACGCCCGAGGAAATTTTTGAACATCCAAAAAGTCCCAGACTACAGGATTTTCTGGCAAAAGTGCTGTAAAAGACCTGCTCCGTATAACGGGGCAGGTCTTTTTCTGACAAAAAACTCCCATTCCCATTTTCCTTGCTCTTTTACCGGCTTTCTGGTATCATTGTCTTATTTCCGGGAGGTGTTACGATGCCAGAATTTCTACCCATCAGCAGGGCCGATATGCGCGCACGCGGCTGGGTGCAGTGTGATTTTGTCTATATCATCGGCGACGCCTATGTCGATCACCCGTCGTTCGGCCATGCGATCATCTCGCGCGTGCTTGAACGCGCAGGCTATAAGGTCGGTATCATCTCCCAGCCCGACTGGAAAAACCCCGATTCCATCGCGGCGCTGGGTGAGCCGCGGCTCGGCTTTCTCGTCATGGGCGGCAACATGGACTCGATGGTGAACCACTACGCCGTATCCAAAAAGCACCGCCAGACGGACGCTTATACGCCCGGAGGCGTCATGGGCAAGCGCCCGGACTATGCGGTGGTGGTCTACTGCAATCTCATTCGCCGCACGTTCAAAAAAACGCCGATTCTCATCGGCGGCATTGAGGCGAGCCTGCGGCGGCTGGCGCACTACGACTACTGGTCGGACAAACTCAAACGTTCGATTCTGCTCGACGCACAGGCAGATCTTCTCATCTATGGCATGGGTGAGCGCGCCATTGTGCAGGCGGCGAACGCACTCAACGACGGCATGGACGTGCGCGACATCACCTACATCGACGGAACCGTATACAAAACGCGCACGGAGGACTTTTTGCCGGACAGCATCCGCCTGCCGTCCTATGAAAGTCTCTGCGCCGACAAGGCCAATTACGCGCGCAGCTTCTACACGCAGTACAAAAATACTGATCCCTTTACCGCCCGGCAGCTCGTCGAACCGTATGGCGAGCACGAATTTGTCGTGCAGAACCCGCCGCAGAAGCCGCTTTCACAAGCGGAAATGGACGGGATCTACGATCTTCCCTACTGCCGGACATATCACCCGTCGTATGAAAAGCTGGGCGGCGTGCCAGCCATTTCCGAGATCAAGTTTTCACTCACATCGTGCCGCGGCTGCTTTGGCGCGTGCAGCTTCTGCGCGCTCACCTTCCATCAGGGCAGGATCATCCAGACCCGCTCGCACGCATCGATTTTGCGCGAAGCGGAAGAAATGACGCACGAAAAGGATTTCAAGGGCTATATTCACGACGTGGGCGGCCCGACCGCCAACTTCCGCCAACCGGCGTGCAAAAAACAGCTTACAAAAGGCGCGTGCCAAAGCCGTCAGTGCCTGTTCCCTACGCCGTGCAAAAACATGATCGCCGACCATTCGGACTATCTTGCGCTTCTGCGCAAGCTCCGCAAGCTGCCGGGCGTCAAAAAAGTCTTTATCCGCAGCGGCATCCGCTTTGACTATCTGCTGGCCGACCCCTCCGACGTGTTTTTCAAGGAGCTGGTGCGCTATCACGTCTCCGGGCAGCTCAAGGTCGCGCCGGAGCACGTGTCAGACGCAGTACTGAGTAAAATGGGCAAGCCCGCGCACATCGTGTATCTGCGCTTTCTTGACAAGTACAACCAGCATAACCGCCGCGAGGGCTTAACGCAATACGTCGTGCCGTATCTTATGTCGTCGCACCCGGGCTGCACGATGCGCGAGGCCGTTGCGCTGGCAGAGTATCTGCGCGACACCGGCCACCAGCCCGAGCAGGTGCAGGACTTCTACCCTACCCCGTCGACGCTGTCGACCGTCATGTATTATACAGGGCTTGACCCGAGAACGATGGAGCCGGTCTATGTGCCAAAAAATCCGCACGAAAAGGCGATGCAGCGCGCGCTCATCCAGTATAAGGACCCGAAAAATTACAAGCTGGTGCACGAGGCACTGGAAAAAGCCGGACGCGAGGATCTGATCGGCTTCGGCCCCAAATGCCTCATCCGTCCGCGCAGAGGTGAAGCTGTCCCGCCGGAAAAAGCCCCGAAGCCGCAGCCAGACGCAGCGGCAAAATCCCGCCGGCAGGCCGGAAACCCTGCGCAGCGCGGCAAACGACGGTAGAAGGGCAAGTACTATCACGCGCGGCTGCGTCATATATTCTTCCATACGAACTAAATGAGGTGGAAGAATGGAAAACACAGCCAACCGTATTTCTCTTGTCGGCACCCTCGCAGAGCGACCGGTGCTGTCTCATACGAACCATGAACGAAACTTTTACCGCTTTCTGCTGGAAGTCGCGCGGCTGTCAGGCGCCTGTGATCTTCTTCCTGTCGTCGCGGCGGAGGACGTGCTGCTGCAGGCGGACCTGTTTCAGGGGTACCAGATTGCCGTCAGCGGCCAGATCCGTTCGTTCAACTCCAAGGCCGAGACGGGCCGCAGGCTCATCATCTCCGTTTTTGCCGAATCCGTTACCACGACGGACCGTGAACATGAAAATGAACTGACGCTCACGGGCGCAATCTGCAAACCGCCGGTGCTGCGCCGCACACCGTTGGGCCGTGAGATCTGCGACGTGATGCTGGCCGTGAACCGTCCTTACCGGCGCACGGATTACATCCCCTGTATTTTATGGGGACGGCTTGCCCAGCAGACGGCAGAGTATCCGGTCGGCACCGTCCTCACATGCACGGGGAGGCTGCAAAGCCGCGAGTACATCAAAGTCCTGCCCGACCGCAGCGAAACGCGCACGGCCTATGAGGTCTCCGTGACCACCGCGGAACCGGCAGGCGAAGTGGAACATCCGCAATAAGCGCTGTGTGCCGAAGGGCGCGTTCTGAGCACATGCGGGCCTATTTCTCTCCGGTCTTCTCCGGCGCGGCGTGCTTCGTTTCGTAAATGCGCCGGACTTCTTTTCTCCCGCGCCAGATAAACAGCCAGCACGCCGCCATTGCAGCCGCCCCGCAGACGGTGACACACCAGCGGTAGTCCAGCACCTCTCCCAGCGCGCCGACCAGAAGCGAAAACACGCAGCATGCACACGTCATGAGCGCAGAATCAAATGCGTTCACGCGCGCACGCAGCTGTTCGGGGATATAGCGCTGTACGGCGGCACTGCGCATAATGGCGCTGTTGCTGCCGAGAAAACCGCACAGCGCACGGTTGACAAGCATCAGAGGATACGGCAGCCACAGAAGACACATATCCATCGCCTCATACGTCTGATAGACGCAGAACACGAAGCCGAACTTCTTTTTGTCGGGGACCTTCACGCGGTACTGCACGGCGCTGCCCAGTGTCCGGCCGAGAAATTCCGCCACGGAAAACAGCGAATACATTGCGGCGGTCATGCCCGGCATCGTGCGGAAAAATGCGACCAGAATGGGCGCATACCCGTTTCCCACGCCGTTCGTTACGGCCATATAGCCGTAGATGCTGCAAAGCCCTCGCTCATGCTTCAAATAAGCCGCCGCCTCGCGGATATCGTGTTTCCACGCAGCAAAGCTGTATCGTTCTTGCCTGAGCTGCGTGCGCGGCACGCGCAGAAAGCTCTCCGTGAGCGCCGCACACAGAGACAGCCCTCCCTGCAGCACCAGCAGCCACGACACCCCCAGCGCGTCGAGCAGAACTGCCGCCATCGGCATCATCACGACCTGCAGTACGGGGTAGAGCATCGACGACACCGCGTAGCCCTTTTCCTCCATGCCCGCCGGGATGAGTCCGGGATAGATGCTGTTATATGCCAGCTGGTCGACCGAGCCCAGGCACGCCAGCAGCAGCGAAATGACAAGATATCCCACATAGGAAAACTCAAAAAACAGCAGCCAAAACCCCATCGCGCCGTAGACGACGCCGTTGATCACATCTCCGGCGACCAGAAACGCCTTGCGCGGCAGCCGGTCCATGAGAGGCGCGATAAACAGCGGCAACAGCATATGCGGCACGAGCTGAATCGCCACGATCAGCGCTGCGGCCAATGTGCTGCCCGTTTCATCAAACACCAGAAACGACAGCGCGAATCCGCCCGCGATACCGCCCGCCGCGCCCAGCACTGTGGCCAGCGTGACCAGACAGAAATTTTTCGTCCATAGCGTATGTTTCATCTCATCGCCTCCTGCGCTTCATTATAGCGCAGGCCTAAATTAAAGAAAACCCGGCATATTTGGGAAAATCTATCCAAAATATGCCGGGTAAATCTATGTTTCATCCTTTTGATCAGGAAAACCGGAAAGAAGCTGGTACGCTTTCTTGTATTGCCGCGTAGCCCGATACCATTCCAGCACCCATGGCAGGTGGAACGACGCGTAGCCAGCGGGCAGCTCCTTGCGGCAGCGCTCGAAGCAGGTCAGCAGCAATTCTCCATACGCCGCATCAGACAGATAATCCTCGTGTGCAAGCCGCCAGCGCACAAGATCGCACAGCTTCTTTGCCAGCTCCGGCGCGGGATAGCCGGACTGCATTGCATCGGCTCTGTCCAGCGCGGCGAGCGCTTCTTCTTTTCTGCCCGTTTTTTCGCAGCAGATGGCCAGCTTGTGCAGCGCCATGACGTCCGGATTCTGCCGCGCAGAAAAGTATGCGTAGGCGCTTTCGTAGTCGCCCGTTTCAATCTGCACGGCAGCGGTGTTGTAGTCGATGGCGCGCAGCGTATCCTGCTTGTCCAGCGCCTTTGCCAGCCGGCGCGCCACAGCGTAGTGCGCCTGCATGGAGGGAAGATTCTTCTGATTGCAGTAGCAGCTGCCCATCAGCGCGCGGCACTCCAGCATCAGATGCGCCGCGCCGTCTCTGGCCGCCAGATCATACGCCGTCTGCAGCGCTTCCAGCGATGCAGTGTAGCGTCCGGACTCATATTCCGCAAGACCAAGGCAATAGTGCGCGTAGGCGTTGGGCAGAAGGCCGATGGCCTCGGCGTCACGACCCTGCAGAATCCTCTGCAGCGCGAGCTCGCGCGTATCCATGCACGCTTCCAGCTCCCGTTCAAGCGGCGTGCCGCTGCCTTCTGCCAGCGCAAGCAGCAGCCGCAGGCTCAGATACTCCGGCGCGGCGCGAAAACGTTCGGCATCAACGGCGCGAAACGCCGCGCGCAGCGCCTCAAAATTTCCGGAAAAGAGCAGTTCGAAGCCATCCTCCGCCAACGCCTTTGCATCAAGCAGCGCCATGACATCCGGCGTCAGCTCCAGCCGTGCGAGCAGCAGCTGTAAAACCTCGTTTGACGGCGCGGCCAGTCCCTGCTCGATTTTCGACAGATAGGATACCGCGCAGATTCCGCTGCACAGCCCCGCCTGACTCCAATTCCGGCGCAGCCGCTCGCGGCGGATGAGTTGTCCGTAGTAGTTCATCGCTGCCTCCATACGTTCTGATGTTGCTATTGTATTTCCGGAGCCATCCGCCGTCAATATGCGTTAGCCGCAAAAATGCCCGGCGCGAAACTGCGCCGGGCGGAAAGGCTTGCTTATTTTGTCAGTTCTTCTGTTTTCTGCAGCTTCTTCTGCAGCCAGTCCTTGCCGTCGACGTATTTCGAGACGATGAACGAAACGACGTAGTCGCCGGCAGCATTGACCATGGTGGCGGGCGGGTCGATCAGATTGCCCAGCGCAATGGCGATGGGGTAGGCAATGGCCAGCTGGTCTGGGAAGAAGATGGTGCAAAGCACCAGCTCGCCCGTACCGCCGCCGCCCGGAATGCCGGACATGGCAACCGACGAGAACACGGCGACCACAATGGCCAGAAGCGCACGGCCGGTGTTGAAGTCCTGCCCGAAGATGCCGAACAGGAACGCCACCTTGATGATGGCCGACATGGCCGAGCCGTCCATGTGCATCGTCGCGCCCATGGGCAGAACAATCTCGGAAACGTCTTTGGAAATGCCGGTCTTTTCGGCCGTCTCCATATTGGTGGGAATGGTCGCAACCGACGAGCAGGTGCCGAATGACACCGCTGCGGGCGCGAAGAGGTGCTTGAACATCACCTTTGCGCCGCCCTTACCGCCGCCGAAGCGAGCGTAGATGGGGAAGAAAACGAACATGTACACAAAGCACATCACATAATAGATAATGAGCGTGCGGCTGTAGTCGCCGATCATCTCGGGGCCGTAGGTTGCCACCAGATACGCGAAGAAGCCGAAGAAGCCGATAGGCGCGTAATAGGTAATGATCTTGACAGTCTTCATGATGCACTCGGTCACGTCAGCCAGAAGCTGCGCGGTCTTGGTTTTCGCGCCGCCGGCCATCTGCACACCGAAGCCGAAGAGGATAGCTGCCACGATGAGCGGCAGAATGGCCCGGCGGCTGAACAGCTCGGTGAAGTCGGGCTTGGTGAAGAAATTGATGATCATATCCGCAACGCCGAGCGTCTGGCCGACCTCGCCTTCCACAGCCTCATACTGGCCGCTCACGATCGGAATGCAGCGCACGACCGCGTACATGACAAGCGCGGCGATTGCCGCCGTCACGCAGAACGTCACCAGCGTTACACCCATGACCTTGCCGGCGCGCTTCGCGCTTTTCATGTTGGCAATGGCAGACGCGATCGAGCAGAACACCATCGGCACGACCACGCAGAACATGAGATTGATGAACACCGTGCCCAGCGGCTCAAGCGCCGTTGCACCGGGCCACACCGCGCCCACGATGCAGCCGGCTACAATGCCTACCAGCATACTGATCAAAAAACCGTAGTTTTTCAGAAAGCTTCCCTTTTTCATACGTTTTCCTCCCTGTTTGATTCGTGTTTATACGACGGGCAGGAGCGCCTCCTCCAGCGCTTCGCCCACCGCCACGAGCCGCGTCGGCCCGGTGAGATACAGTGATGTAATGGTTCCGTTTTCCGCGCGCGCGTCCACACGCAGTTCACCGCCGCGCATCCGCGCGCGCACATTGCTGCCGCTGACCAGTCCGCGCAGCGTAAGCGCCGAGATGACAGAACCGGTTCCTGTGCCGCAGGCGTAGGTGAAGTCCTCAACGCCTCGTTCATACGTTTTTTCCAGAACCGTGTCCGGGCCTGTAATCTCATAGAAGTTGACGTTTGCACCGCGTGCAAACGCCGGGTGAAAGCGCAGCTTTCTGCCCAATGCGCGCAGCATGTTCTCATCCGCGTCCGCAAGATTCGGCCAGCGCACCGCCGCGTGCGGGATGCCGGGATTGCCCAGCTCGACATAATCGCAGACGATCTGCTCACCGTCCACTGTCAGCGCCTGATTCAGCCGGATCACGCTCGGCAGATTCAGCGCGATACGGTAATTGCGCTCGTCCACGCGCCGGCCGGTGACAAGCCCCGCCGTGGTCTGCACACGCTGTTCTTCGCCCGAGAGCCCGTGCTCATAGCCATAGCGGCAGACGCAGCGCGCCCCGTTACCGCACATTTCACCCATCGAGCCGTCGGAATTATAAAACAGCATTCGGAAATCCGCATTCCCGCTTTCCGCCGGTTCGAGCACCATCAGTCCGTCAGCACCGATGGACATGCAGCGGTCGCACAGTGCGCGGGCGATTGACGGCAGCGACTGGTGCGTGAGCGCGCGGTCAAAATTCTCGAGGATGATAAAGTCGTTCCCCGCACCGTTCATCTTGGTAAAATGCACACACGCGCCCCCTTTTCGTGCTTCTGTTTCTATTATATGGCTCTCGGCTCGTTTGTAAATGCAAAATATTGCTTTAAATATTGCAAAAAATGCTCCAGGAAATGATCCCCGCATTGACAACAGGCGCGAAGGCGCGTACAATGGGGAAAACAGCGCACAGGAGGGTGAATCCGGATGCAGACATGCTATAATTGTGGAAAAGAAGTGGACGACAACGT
>JAEDFW010000031.1 GCA_016297855.1 Oscillospiraceae bacterium | reverse complement strand
CTCGGCGCACAGGAAGCAGGCCTGGATGTGGGCGTATATTTCTTCTCCCAGGCCATCAGCGCGGCAGAGGCGCTGGATGAGGCGCGGTTTGTGCTGGACGCGATCGACGGCTATGCGCTTCAATACCCTGTCATCTTCGATTGGGAGGATATTGAGGCCGAAGCCAGAACCGACGGCATGGACAGTATCATCCTGAGCGGCTGCGCCTACACGTTCTGCAATGCCATTGAGCAGGCGGGATACCGCGCGGGACTTTACTTTAACCAGCGGCAGGGTTATCAGGAATTTGATCTTCTCAAGCTGCAGGACTATGTGTTCTGGCTGGCAGAGTATAACCCAACGCCCACGTTTTCATATGATTTTCAGATCTGGCAGTATGCCAACGACGGACGCGTGGACGGCATCAGCACAGACGTCGACCTGAATCTCAGCTTTTTTGAACCAATCAAGAACTGAAAAAACCAATAAAAAGCCTCGCAGAGTTTCGCGTCACACACGCTGCAAAAGAAAAATAAACCCGAATCGCGGCCATTTACGGGCGTGATTCGGAGAGGAGAAGCAGCGAAATGAGCGCACTTGCGGCATTTATGCCACAACAAGCGATATGGAGCTTGCTTCGACGAGGCGTGTACGTCGGAAAAAATACTGATCGGCCTGCAAGTGTGAAAAATGGCTGTCCAGCGGACAGCCATTTCTTTGCGCGCAGCAGGCCGCAGCCTGCTGTCAAAAACTCCGTAGGAGTTTTTGACAGTGAAAAATAAAAGCAGATACGTATTTGCGTATCTGCTTTTATTCTGTGGATGCAGTCGGAGATTAAACCTTCTCCTTGACCTTGGCGGCCTTGCCGAGGCGGTCACGCAGATAGTACAGCTTCGCTCTGCGGACTTTGCCGTGACGAACGGTCTCGACGTTGACAACGTTGGGCGCATGCACCGGGAAAACCTTCTCGCAGCCGACGCCGTAGGAAATGCGGCGAACGGTGATGGATTCCTCGATACCGCCGTGCTTCTTGGCGATAATGATGCCCTCGAAAACCTGAATTCTCTCGCGGCTGCCTTCTTTGATTTTTACATGAACACGAACGGTATCGCCGACATTCATTTCGGGCAGTTCGTTCTTCATGTACTGGCTGGTCAAAGCCTTCATCAGATCCATAACTTGTGTCCTCCTTCAAATTAAGACGTTCATACCACTTGGAAATGCCGCTGCACCATGGTGCCGGCTGTGGCAGAGGACCATCCTTTTCACAGACCAAGTGATTGTAGCATAATGGGGCAGGAAAATCAAGTGTTATTTTGCCATAAAATCAGAGAAAACGTGGCTGCATGGGTTTGAAATACGGGACAAGGTATGATATCATAAACAAAATCGCGTTTTGGAGGTTTCGTATGCAAACCGATGTTTCAATCGTTCGCTGTCAGAGCTATGCGCCGGACGAGTGCCGGCGCGCGCTGGAAGAGGTTCTGCGTCCGCTGGGCGGGCTGGAATGGGTGAAGTCCGGGATGCGCGTCGTCATCAAGGTCAACCTGGTTGCCGCTATGAAGCCGGAGGAGGCTGCCACCACGCATCCGGCGCTTTTGTGCGAGCTGGTCAAAATGCTCACTGCCCGGGGCGCTTCTGTTCTTCTGGGCGACAGCCCCGGCGGGCTTTATAACGCAGCACATCTGAACCATGTCTACGACACGGCCGGAATGCACGCATGTGAAGAGGCCGGCGCGGAGCTCAACCACGATTTTTCACAGGCTGCGGCTGTTTTTCCAGAGGCCGTATGCGCCCGAGAATTCCAGTATACGGCGTATCTCGATCAGGCCGACGCGATCATCGACTTCTGTAAGCTCAAAACGCACGGCATGATGGGCATGACGAACGCGGTCAAGAACTTCTTTGGCGTCATCCCCGGCACGATGAAGCCGGAATATCACTACAAATATCCAAAGACCGGGGATTTCGCGAACATGATCGTCGATCTGTGTGAGTATTTTAAGCCCCGGCTCGTCATCTGTGACGCGGTGGTCGGCATGGAGGGCAACGGACCCACACAGGGCAGCCCACGGCACATCGGCGCTGTGGCTGCGGCGCTTTCTGCGCACAAGCTTGACCTCGCGTGCGCCAAGCTGCTGGGCTTTTCTGCGCGTGAGATTCCAACGCTGAACGCCGCGATCGAACGCGGGCTGATTCCCGAAACGGCGGAAGAACTGACGATCTCCGGCAATCTTGACAGCTTCATCGTACCCGATTTTAAGACGCTTCCGCCGCAGAAAAGCGTGGGCTTCCGCTACGGCGGCGACGGCGTGATGGGAAAGATTGTGCGAAAGTTTCTTTCCGTCTGCCTTACGCCGCGTCCACAGGTCAGAAAGGACGCGTGCATCGGCTGTAAAAAGTGCGCCAATATCTGCCCGGCCAAAGCCATCACAATGGTGGAGGGTAAGCCCTCGATCAACCGCAGCCGATGCATCCGCTGCTTCTGCTGCCAGGAATTCTGTCCGAAGGGCGCAATGAAGGTCAAACGCCCGCTGGTTGCGAGAATTCTAAACAAATGATGCGCCTGCGGCGAAATCATTGCGTTTTGCCGAAAATGGTCGTATAATTTCCTCAGTGCGTATGAATCGCGCAAGGTGTGCAAAAAATGAAAGGATGACATGTAAATGAGTATTTCTTCTTCCGCTCCGTGGCTGAAGTATTACGGCAATACGCCGCAGCATCTGAAATATCCGCAGAAAACCGTCTACGAGATGGTAAAAGCTGCAGCGGAAAAGTTTCCCAAAAACTGTGCCTATGAGTTCATGGGAAAGAAAACAACGTATTCTGAATTTATGCGCCACATTGACGACACTGCGCGCGCGTATCTCGCGCTGGGCATCAAAAAAGGCGACCGGGTGACGATCTGCATGCCCAACTGCCCGCAGGCGCTCAACAGCTTCTACGCGCTCAACCGCATTGGCGCGGTGTCGAATATGATCCATCCGCTTTCGGCGGCAGGTGAGATCAAGTTCTATCTCAATTTTTCGCACTCCAAGGCGATTCTGACCCTCGACCAGTTCTACGGCAAGGTCGCATCCATCATGCCGGAACTGGACAGCAAAGATGTGAAGCTGATTGTGGCGAAAATTCAGGACGAACTGCTCGCGCCGCTTGCGATCGGGTATTCGCTCACCGCTGCGCGCAAGTATCCCGCACCGCCAAGGAAAGGCGAGTATATCTGGTGGAGCGAGTTCATGCGTATGGGCAAAAGGCGCAATCTGCCGCTGCCCAAGGACATGGGAAAGGCTGAGGATGGCGCTTCCATTCTCTACTCCGGCGGCACGACCGGCACCACCAAAGGAATCCTGCTCAGCAACGCCAACTTCAACGCGTTGGGCCTGCAGACCATCGCAGCCAGCGGGTTTGCGCCCATTGACGGGATGAAGATGCTTTCTGTTATGCCGGTGTTCCACGGCTTCGGTCTCGGCATCGGTATCCATACTGCGCTCATCGGCGGCGCGACATGCATTCTGGTGCCGCAGTTCAACGTTAAGACGTATGCGAACCTGCTCGTGAAAAAGCAGCCCAACATCATTCCCGGCGTGCCGACGCTCTTTGAGGCACTGCTGCGCGCTGAGAATCTGGAAAACGCCGATCTCAGCTTCCTCAGGGGTGTGTTCTGCGGCGGCGACAGCCTGTCCATCGAACTGAAGAAAAAGGTTGACGCTTTTTTGGAGGCCCACAACGCAAACGTACAGATCCGGCAGGGCTATGGCCTGACCGAGTGCGTCACCGCCAGCTGCCTGACGCCCAAGGATTATAACCGTACAGGCTCGATCGGTGTGCCGTTCCCGGACACCTATTATAAGATTGTCAAGCCCGGAACGACCGAAGAGCTCGATCCCAACATCGAGGGTGAGATCTGCATCAGCGGCCCGTCGGTCATGGTCTGCTATGTGGATAACGAAGAAGAGACGCGAAATACCCTTCGCCGCCATCCGGACGGCCGGATCTGGCTGCACACGGGAGATCTGGGCAAGATGGATGACGACGGCTTCGTCTATTTCAGCCAGCGCATCAAGCGCATGATCATCACTTCTGGCTACAACGTCTATCCCGGTCAGCTGGAAAACATCATCGACGGCCATCCCAAGGTGCTTTTGTCCTGCGTGATTGGCGTGAAGGACGCATATAAGATGCAGAAGGTCAAGGCGTTTGTGGTATTGCGGCCTGGCATTGAGCCTTCGGACGAGGTCAAGAAGGAAATTCTCGACTACTGCCGCGAGCATATCGCCAAATATGCAATGCCGTATGATATCGAGTTCCGCACCGAACTTCCCAAGACGCTGGTGGGCAAGGTCGCCTATCGCGTACTTGAGGAGGAAGAGGCTGAACGGCAGGCAGCCGGTGAAGCGTAACAGCAATCGCCCGGGCTTTTGCCCGGGCGAACATGCACGGAAGGGAGCAATTGCCATGCAGAGAAAAGAGCGCATATGGGAGCTTGACGCACTGCGCGGGTTGTGCATCTTGTGCGTCATTGTTGTACACTTTCTGTTTGATCTTGTGTATTTTGCAGGGCTTGACGTTACTTTTCCGCCTGTCTATGTGTTGATTCAGCAGTATGGCGGCGTGATCTTTGTCGTGCTCTCGGGCTGCTGCGCCACGCTTGGCTCGCACAGCTTCCGCCGCGGCGCGATCGTGTTCGGCTGCGGGATGCTGATTTCTGCGGTTACGACCGGCATGTATCTTTTTCACATGGCCGCGTATGATGTGATCGTTTGGTTCGGCGTGCTGCATCTGCTCGGTGTGTGCATGATGCTCTACCCGGTGTACAAGCGGCTGCCAAACGAGGCGCTGCTTGCAATCGGCGTTGTGCTGGTCGTGACGGGCTATCTCATCGCGGGCACGACGGTGGAGACAAAGGTCCTTTTCCCATTCGGCCTCGTCTATCCGGGGTTTGCTTCAAGCGACTATTTTCCGCTGTTGCCGCATCTGGGCTGGTATATGCTGGGTACTGTGATCGGAAGAACAGCATATCGGGAGAAAAAGACCAGGCTGCCCGGCAAAGCGCAGGATTTGGCTGTCACGCGCTTTTTCTGCTTCTGCGGCCGGCAGTCTCTGTGGATCTATCTTCTGCATCAGCCGGTTGTGTACGGCCTTTTGCAGCTTGTGCTGATTCTGACAAAATAACAAAATACTGACGCCCGTCGGGCACGCTCCAGCATGCGAACATGCGGTTGATTGCAAAATCAGCTCAAAGAACCGTGCACAGAAAGAGAGACGATTGATTATGCCATACAAAGCTGTTCTCATCGATATCGACAACACGCTCCTCGATTTTCGCGCCAGTTCCTTTGACGCGCTCGTGGACAGCTTTGGCGCGTTCGGCATCAGCTTCACCGAACAGGATATGTGCCATTACGAAGTCTATAACGACGCGCTCTGGTGCGCGTTTGAGCGCGGCGAGATGGAGCGGGAGGTGCTGTTCGTCCGACGGTTTGAGCTGTACTTCGCCGAGCGCGGGATCGACCTTGACCCTGTAGTATTTAACGAGATGTATCTGCGCAACCTTGCGCGCGGCGCGCATTTGATGCCGCACGCAACGGAGTTACTGCAGTGGCTGCACGGTCGATACAAGATCTTTGTCGTGACCAACGGCGATGCGTACGCGCAGCGTTCGCGTATGGCGCTCAGCGGCGTGGGGCAGTATCTGGATGATGCGTTTATCTCCGAAGAGATTGGCTGCCGGAAACCGGAAGCTGTGTTTTTCGACAAGGTATTCGCAGCCATCGGAGAAGAGTACCGTACTTGTTCGCTCCTTGTGGGCGACAGCCTCAGCTCCGATATGCAGGGCGGACGCAACGCAGGTATCCCGACGTGCTTCTACGGTGATCCTGCGAAGGCGGACGGCCGCTGTGACTACGTCATCACGGATTTGCTGCAGTTAAAAGATATACTGGAAAACAGCTGAAAAAACCGCCTGCCGAAAGCAGGCGGTTTTTTACATGCAGTTGGCGCAGATTACACCGCACGCAATCTTCTCACCGGAATTGCCCGACGGCTGGGTGGTAAAATCATCGGGACAGGAATGGACAATCACGGTTTTGCCGATGATCTCGGACACGCGGAAGCGACCGGTCAGCACCACGCTGAACGCATATCCGCAGGTTTCCAACAGCGGCGGCAGATCGCCCGCGTGCTGCGGATGCTCGCAGCCTCCGGGGTTGTAATGCCCCATCGCGTTCGAAAAGGGGTCGGCCACACTGCCGGAGCAGCAGTGTCCTTCGTGGATATGGAAGCCGAATACGTGCCCGGCACAGGGTGCGTCCGCGTGCGGCAGCCCTTTAAGCAGCGTTTGTACCAGTACGCCGCTCGGCGTCTGGAAGAATTCTACGGTGCCGCGGATATCGGGATACGATGCGCTGCCATGTATGTGCGCGATGGCCTGTGGCCTGCTGCAGCAAGCCGGTCGTTGATTCATAAAATCACCTCACACGACAGAGTATGCCATGTGAGGTGATCTGGCGACAGATTCAGAGATAGTTGACGGCGATCATCACAACGCCAAGGACCGCCAGCACCACGCCGGTTGCGCGGTTGAGCGTTGCCGGTTTTGCCTTGTTGGCAAAGCGCGCGGCGATGCGCGCCCAGAGCAGCGTGCTCAGCACGCACAGAACCAGACAGCCGATATCCGCCACGCCGCCGATGGCAAAGTGGCTGATCGCGCCGGTGAGTGCCGTGAAGCTCATGATGAACACGCTTGTGCCGACGGCGGTCTTGAGGTCATAGCCCAGCAGACTGGTCAGAACCAGCAGCATCATCATGCCTCCGCCTGCGCCGACAAAGCCGCAGATGAAGCCGACCACGCATCCGCCAATGATCGAGCCGATCAGACGCTGCTTCCGATCCCGGCTGTCACTCAGCTCCTTGGTGGTGGTGATGGGTTTGACGATGAATTTGATGCCCATCAGAAGTGTCATGAAGACCGAAAAACTGCCCATGGTGCGGTTCGGAACAAGACTGGAGACGTAGCTGCCCACCAGCGTCATGGCAAGCACACACACCATCATCACTGCGCCGTTGCGGATATCGAGATTCTTGTTTCTGCCATATGTCCACGCCGAGACGGCACTGGCAAGCACGTCGCTGGCCAGCGCGATGCCAACGGCCTGATACGCTTCCATGTGCAAAAAGGTGATGAGCATGGGGCTGATCACCGCTGCGGCGCTCATGCCGGCAAAGCCCGTGCCCAGACCTGCGCCGAGTCCTGCGAAAAAGCAGACCAAAAGTTTCAAAAGCATATTGATATGTCCTTTCTGTTATCGTTTTTTTAAAGAGGCGCAGATATTGTCGAGCATCCGCGCCAGATACTGCCGCAGTTGTGCCTGTTCGTCCGGCGTAAAGCCGGCCAGAAGCTGTGAAAAACAAGCCTGTTGGCATGAGCGCAGCTCCCGCGTGATCGCTGTCCCCGTATCTGTCAGGAAAATCCGCTGTAGCCGGCGATTGTCTGGGTCGGTCTGCAGGCGAACCAGCGCACGCTGATGCAGCTTGGCAAGCGAAGTGGAAACGTTGGACTTTGACAGCCCGCGCAGCGCAACGGCGTCTCTTGCGGTGTTCAGTGATGGGTTGTTGAACACAAACAGCAGCAGATCAATGTCCAGCATCTGAAGTTCGTACTGCTCCGCGAGCGCCTGAAAGCTCTGGTAATAATAGAGCTTGAACTGATTCACAAATACAACCTGTTCCACAAGCATCCTCCTTAGTTATAATTAATGCGTACTGAATAACACAAAATGCCTTGAAAGCCGAGGCTTTCATGCTGTTTTTGTGTTATTCGGGTGCAAGGTTTTTGCATGAATATAAGCAAAAACTTTGCACCTGCTTTTCCAGCGTGGTGCGCCACGCTGGAAAAGATACGCATTGATTACTGCCTGAATTGCAAAAAACGGTTAAAAAGAGCCGTTTTTTGCAATTACACACCTTCGGTGTGTGAACAAGTCGGTATCACGACTTGTTCAGCAGACATTAATTAGAACGGTTATAAATATAACATATATTGCCGAAATAGCAAGTACTTTCTATGCTGCGGAACAAGAAACCCGCGTGTGCAGCGCACACGCGGGAAAGAGAACCCGATTATTCCTGTTCGGCCAGAAGTTCAGCATAGAATGCATGCAGTTCTTCTTCGGTATCAAAGTTGGCAACATACATCTGATTGGCCATCGCGCCGGAAAGCGCGTCGGGAATACGGCCGTACATTTTGATGTTGGGCGCGTACTTGGCCATGATCGCATTGTGATCGAGGACAAAGTTTTTGCCGTCGCGGCGGCCGCAGAAGCCGCAGAAGTGGTGCGGACGGTCGGTGGGAACGGTCGAACGGTCGAAGCAGACCATATCGGCCCAGATCTTGTACACGTCTGTCTCGTTGGAGAAATCAAACAGGTCTGTTGTAAAGCCGCCCGCCGGGCGCATATTGACCTCCAGACCCAGGATATCGCCCTTTTTACCAAGGCCGGGCTGGTCGGCGTTCAGAATGAAGAACTCCAGATGCACAAAGCGGCTTCTGACTTTGAAGGCCTCGACGGTTCTGCGGCCGATCTCCCGCATCTCGGGTGCGAGGTCCTTGACAATGTAGTAGATGGAGTTGTCGTTCGAGTTGACGATATCCATGATGGACTCAGGCGTGACGTTGCCGCTTTCAAACAGCGGTTCGCCCTTGGAGTTGATGATGGCGTCATAGGTGCGCACATGGCCGTTGACGAACTCCTCCATAATGTAGACATTATCGTCCTTGGTGTCGATAAAGAACTGCAGCTCGTCGTCGTTTTGCAGCCGGTAGGTGTTGTTCGCGCCCACGCCGTTGTCGGGCTTGACAATGACGGGGTAGCCGACCTCGTGAGCAAACTCGCTTGCGTCGTCAAAGCCGCTCACCA
The DNA here is from genome assembly GCA_016297855.1 of Oscillospiraceae bacterium. Taxonomy (GTDB): domain Bacteria; phylum Bacillota; class Clostridia; order Oscillospirales; family Oscillospiraceae; genus CAG-170. The sequence continues at coordinate 7,457 of JAEDFW010000031.1, read as the reverse complement.
GATGATAGCGCGCGGTCTTGATACCCGCCTTGGCGTAGTAGGCTTTCATGGCGGACTTCAGCTTGATGCGCGCCATGTCGCCGGTGTGGAAGCCCGTCGTGATATGGAACTCGGTACGCAGCGCCGCATCTCGTTCGAGCCAGTATTCGTTGTTCGATTCCAGCCAGTCGATCTTGCCATATTTGTAGGTGAAAAACGCCACGGCGCGAAATACCTCGTCATAGTTTTCGAGGTTCGAGACCTTGTAGTATTCATTCAGCGATTCGCGCAGCTGCTGCGACAGTTCAGAATACGGGCAGTCACCGATACCAAGCACGCGCATGCCATTTTTCTTCAGTTCATAGCAGAACTTCCAGTAGTTTTCTGGAAAATTCGGCGAAATAAAAATAAAGTTCTTCACCGTTATTCTCTCTCCTGTTTCTGTTTCTTTTCAGTGCGCGGCAGTTGGATGATCGCACGTCAGATCATCTGCGGCACATAGTAGTCGCACTGGCGGAACCACCAATCCCAATCGTGGCTTACGTCATAGCCCCAGAAATCGATCTGGGCGTGGATGCCCCTGTGTTCCAAAACCTGCTTCAGACGTGCGGTGCTGACCTTCAGCTCATCTTCCCATGCGCCCTGACCAACGCAGAAGACCATTTTGCGCTGATTATACATGCCGATGTACGGGTGATCGGGCTGCATACCCGCAAGATAGCGGCAGGGGGTATTTTGATAGAGCAGGTCGTCCATGTAAGTGCCGAAGAAACCCTCGGAATCGTACAGACCCGACAGCGCCAGCACCGAACCGAACAAATCGGGCCTGCGGAAAAACAAGTTTGCCGCGTGCATCGCGCCCATTGATGCGCCGAAGGTCATGATCGGCTCGTCATGCCAGTTGCGCTCACCGGCAAGGTGGCGGATATAGGGAACCAGCTCGTCGACCACATAGTGATACCAGCGCTCATGCTGCTCGATGCGCCGGCGCGGATCGCCTTTGAGATCGGCATATGTCTCGCCGTCGATCACATCGATGGAGAAGACCATGACCTGCCCGCTTTCAATCCATTTTGCCCAGGTGTCGATCATTTTGAAATTTTCAAAATCGTAAAACCTTCCAGCCTGGCAGGGGATGAACATCACGGGCTTGCCGCGGTGGCCGTAGACCTTGAATTCCATGTCCCGGCCGAGACAGCCGCTGTAGTGCTTGAAATACCGGATTTCCATGTTGTTCCCCCTTACAGTCCCAGACAGTCCATGAACACCGGGATCTGCTGTTCCCACGACGCTTCCGAGTGCGTACCACCCGGCACGATGCGGAATGACAGATTGACCCGCTTGTTCAGCAGCAGATTCGCCATCGAGATGAGCGTTTTGGCACTGGCGGCGTGGTTGTAGATTTCAAGACTGCCATAGTCCATATAGATACAAGTGTCATTTTTGATATCAGCTGCGGCAACCATCTCGGTGATCTTGCCCGGGGCGATCCAGAGACTGGGCGACAAGCAGGCTGCGCGCTGGAATACGCTGTTATAGACCGTCGCACCATACAGCGCCATCAGTCCGCCCATTGACGAGCCGCAGATGATGGTGTTCTCGCGGTCAGGCAACGTGCGGAACGTCTCGTCGATGCTGGGCTTGAGCGTATGGATGAGCCAGTCCATGTAGACTGGCCCTTTGCCGCGAATTCGGCCGAACGTGGTGTTTCTGATGTCCATGGGAGAGTACTCCTCCAGACGGCCGTTGCCTTCATGATTACACTCAACCGCTACAATGATGAGCGGCTTTCTCGTCCACGACAGGTAGCTGTTCATGCCCCAGGACTTTCCGTAAGTGGCGTCTTCGTCAAAAAACACATTGTGTCCGTCGAACATGTACATAACGGGATACCGACGGTCGGGATCGACGTCATAGTAGTCTGGCAGATAGATATACACCCGGCGGGTCTTATCGCCTGTAAGCGCCGGAAGGGTGACATGCCAAACGGTTACCATGCTGGTTTTCCTCCTTCGCTTTGAAACAACTGACAAGCTTTTTAATGTATATCATATCGACGGTTCATGATCTTGTCAATTTCCAGGCTGACAAATTATGGCTGTTTCCGTGCGCCTGTGTTATGAAAAATTGATGATAAATGTGCTCTGCAGACCAAAAATGTACTGCGGGTGCGGAAAAGCGGCTTGCATTTGCGCCGACAGCGGCGTATACTGTATTTACCGGCGCAGCCGGAATAAAAATCGATGGAGAATGCTGTTTGAAACGAAACAACACCTTGGAGATTGTGCGCTGACCGGGAGGCGGCACACGATCCCGCGCCTCCCGAAGATCACACAACAATTTTCAGGAGGAATTTTTTATGCAAACGCTTATCATCCGCAATGAGACTGAAAACGATTTCCGCGCAGTGGAAAATCTGACCCGTGAGGCATTCTGGAACGTCTACCGTCCCGGTTGTCTGGAGCACTTTGTGCTGCACGAGTTCCGCAACGCCCCGGCTTTTGTACCGGAGCTTGATCTTGTCATGGAGCTTGACGGCGTGTTGATCGGCCATGTGATGTATGTCCGCTCCGCTATTCGAAAAGATAACGGCGAGGCGCTTCCCGTTATGACCTTCGGGCCCATCAGCATCGCGCCGGCGTATCAGCGGCAGGGCTTCGGCAGCATTTTGCTGCAAGAGTCGATGCGCCGCGCAAAGGCGATGGGTGCGGGCGCGCTGGCCATCACGGGCAACATCGGCTTCTACGGGAAATCGGGCTTCGTCGTTGCAAAAACAAAGGGTGTCCGCTACGCAGACGACCCGGATGCGGACTATTTCCTGATTGCCGAGCTTACACCCGGTTTTCTGGATGGCATCTCGGGCACATACAAAGATCCTGACGGCTATTTTGTCAGTGACGAAGCAGCTGAGGCCTTTGATGCGAAGTTCACGCCAAAGGAAAAGCTGAAGCTTCCCGGCCAGCTTTTCTGAATCAGTATCTCCGGCAAACGCAGTCCCCGGCGATTATTCGCCGGGGACTCCTTTCGTGATTCAGTTATCCGGTTCGATTTCGCAGCAGGCCTGCAAGACCGCCTCGTAGAGGGCGTTTTTGGCAAGGCCTGTTTCTTTGGCAATGAGTTTGACCGCGTCTTTTTTGGAAAGACCGTCGGACAGCTTTTTCCGCACGAGTGCGACTGCCTGCTCCATTGTGGGCGCTTCGTTTGCCGGAGCTTCTGCACCTGCGAGCACGAGAACAAACTCGCCGCGCGGCACGTTTTCCGTGTAATGCGTCACGGCTTCAGCCAGCGTGGTGCGGTAGTATTCTTCGTGCAGCTTTGTCAGCTCCCGGCAGAGGGTGATTCTGCGGTCGGGGCCGAATGCCTGCAAAAGATCGTTCAGTGTGGCGAGCAGCTTGTGCGGCGCTTCATAAAAAATCATCGTCCGCTGCTCATTTTTGAGAGCCGTCAGGTGCGCCTGACGGCTTTTTTTGTTGATGGACAAAAAGCCCTCGAAGCAGAACCGGCCTGTGGGCAGGGCACTGGCACTGAGCGCAGTGACGAGCGCGCAGGGACCCGGAATGGCACAGACGGGAATACCGGCTTCTGCGCACAGGCGCACCAGATCCTCGCCCGGGTCGGAAATGGCGGGCGAGCCTGCGTCGGAGACCAGTACGCATGTCTCGCCCGAGAGAATGCGCGAGACGATGCGCGGGCCGCTCTCAGTCTTGTTGTGCTCGTAGTAGCTTACAAGCGGTTTTTTCAGTTCAAGGTAGTTAAGCAGCTTCAGCGTTACACGTGTGTCCTCGGCGGCGATGAAATCAGCCTGCGCGAACGTCTGGCGGCAGCGCGCGGAGATATCGCCCAGATTTCCGATGGGCGTGGGTACGAGATAGAGCGTGCCGGGCATAGTCAAGCCTCCTGTCGGTGATAGATGCGTTGGTATTCCGCTGTTTCGGCGCCGTCCGGCGAAAACAGAATGAGATCCGGTTCATAGTCAAGCCCCGGCCTGCCGCCTTTTCGTGCTTCGAGCAGCACAAGGTTGACGGGCGAGATGGACGAATGGCGCACAAAGCGGACGCGCTTTGGTTCGAGCGCATGCTCGCGCAGCGAACAGATGAGATCAGCCAGTCGCTCAGGCTTGTGCACGAGCGTAAAACTGCCCGCCGTTTTCAGCAGCCACGCCGCGCACGCGCAGACGTCGTTCAGCGTGCAGGTGAGCTCCGTTCTGGCTGCTGCAAGGGCGGGGCTTTGCGCGTGATAGCCGCTGGATACCGGGTAATAGGGCGGATTGCAGACGACGGAAGAAAAGCTGCCGGGTGAAAACAGAGCGCGGTATTCGCGCAGATCGCCCGCTATGACGTGAAAGCGGTTTTGAAGGCCGTTTTCCAGTGCGTTTTGCCGGGCACAGGCGGCGGCGTCGGGCTGCAGCTCAATTCCGGTGACGGTGATGCCGGGGTGACTTCCGAGCAGCAGCAGGCTGATTGCGCCGCAGCCGCAGCCGAGGTCGCAGACCGTGCCATCAGCGCGCGGGCACACGAAATCAGCCGCCAGCACCGAATCGGTGCTCAAGCGGAACTGGCTTTCATGATAGTGCATTCGTATACCGCCAAAAAGCAGTTCTTCCATATGATCCTCCGGATAGCCGCAACGGGCCTGTGCGTTTGCACAGGCCCGTTGCCATGTACTTGTTTATTCCTGGGAGATCGCTTCGTTGGGGCATTCAGCCGCGCAAGTGCCGCACTCAACGCACTGATCGGCGTCGATGACGTACTTGCCGTCGCCCTCGGAAATGATGCCCAGCGGGCAAGCATCCGCACAAGCGCCGCACATCACGCAAGCGTCGCTGATAACATAAGCCATAATTGCACCTCCATGTTTTAATGCGTTTCTATTCTAGCATGTTTTTTACAAAATGCAAATGATAATTCTGCGAATTGAGTCAAATAATGATTTTTTTCCTGACGGCGGTATAAACTGCATGCTGCGCGGTGAGAATTCAGGCAGGAAGGGGGCGGCGTTGGTGCAAAAACATGCGTTTTCTCCGGAGCTTCTGCGCGTGCTGCGGCGTGCGCGGCTGCTGGCAAAGGAGATGGGGCATAGCTATGTGGGCACGGAGCATCTGATGCTCGCGCTTATGCAGCAGTCGAGCCTGCGCGCGGGAAAGGTTTTGCAGCACGCAGGCTGGGAGGCACAGAGCTTCCGCGGCGTACTGCTTGCACAGACCGGAACAGGCAGCGGAAGCCTGCCGCTGGTGCAGGGACTGTCCCTGCGCGCGCGTCTTGCGCTGCGGCGAGCCGGACGTGAGGCCACATTGCTGCGCACCGAGACGATCGAGCCGGAGCATCTGCTGCTGGCACTCAGCCGCGACGGTGAGTGTACGGCGAGCGCCATTCTGCGCGCGTCCGGTACCGATCTTAACTGCATCTTTTCAGACACATATCTCATTCTGCAAAGGCCTGCGGCCGTGCGGGCGAATGGAGGTAGAATCGCAACGAGACTTTTGGAACTGTACTGTGAGAACTTGCTGGAAAAAGCGCCGCAGATGGACCCGGTGATCGGACGTGAGCGTGAGATTGCGGGCGTGATGCAGGTGCTGAGCAGGAAAAATAAGAACAATCCCGCGCTCATCGGCGAGCCGGGCGTGGGCAAGACCGCAATCGTTGAGGCACTGGCGCAGCGCATGGCGGCCGGACAGGTGCCGGAACCGCTGCGCAGTAAGAAACTGTATGCGCTGAACATGGCGAGTATGCTGGCCGGCACGAAATACCGCGGCGAATTTGAAGAACGTGTGCGAGATATTCTCGCTGAGATCAAACGCAGCGGAAACATTATATTATTTGTCGATGAAATGCACACCATCGTGGGAGCAGGCAGCGCTGAGGGAGCCATCGACGCGGCCAATTTGCTGAAACCGGCGCTTGGCCGGGGAGAACTGCAGATGATCGGTGCGACAACGCTGGAGGAATACCGCAAATATATCGAAAAGGACGCGGCCCTGGAGCGGCGCTTTCGGCCGGTCAGGGTGCCGGAGCCGAGCCGTGATGAGACGCGGCGCATCCTGCAGGGACTGCGCCCGGGACTCGAGCAGCATCACCGCATCCGCATTTCCGACGAGGCTGTCAACGCGGCGGTGGAACTTTCGTGCCGGTATCTGACCGATCGGTTTCTGCCGGACAAAGCGGTGGATTTACTGGATGAGGGCGCGGCACGCGTGTGGCTGGCGTCAGAACGCGGCAGCAGCGCAGAAGTGGAGAATGCCCGCCGCAATGTGACGCAGCAGCTGGAGACAGCTGTTTCCAAGGGACAGTATGAACAGGCGGCGCAGCTGCGCGACAGGCTGCAGGCAATGCTGCGCCAGCAGGTGCAGCATGCGCGCGCGCAGCGAAGTCTCTGCGTAACGGCGCAGGATATCGCACTTGCAGTTTCCGAGCGGACCGGCATTCCGGCGGGAAAGCTCTGCGCATCGGAAAAGGAACGGCTGATGGGCCTTGAGCGCGCACTGTCCGGGCGCGTGATCGGGCAGCCGGAGGCCGTTCAGGCTGTTACGCGCGCCGTCATTCGCGGAAGAAGCGGTCTTGCTGACAGCCGCAGGCCTGCGGCGTGCATGCTCTTTATGGGCCCGACCGGCGTAGGAAAGACGGAACTGTGCAAGGCGCTGGCCGACTGCGTGTATGGCAGCAGGGAGGCGCTGGTACGCATTGATATGAGCGAATATATGGAGCCGAACTCGGTGGCGCGGCTCATCGGTGCGCCGCCGGGATATGTGGGCCATGATGAAGGCGGTACGCTGACAGAAAAGGTGCGCCGCAGGCCCTATTGCGTGGTGCTGCTCGACGAGCTGGAAAAGGCGCACCGCGATGTGACGGGGCTGCTGCTGCAGATGATGGACGACGGGATCCTGACGGACTCGCTCGGCAGGACGGTTGATTTCAAGAACACGATGATCGTGATGACCTCAAACATCGGCGGAGGCAATGAGAACAAGGGCGGGCTTGGCTTTTCACCGGACGGCGCGCAACAGCGGACGAAATCGCTGCTGCGGCAGTACTTCAGCGCCGAATTTCTCGGCCGCATAGACTGTGTGGCCGAGTTCCGACGTCTGGGACCAAATGAACTGGAGACGATTGCATCATCGATGATGCAAAGCGCCTGCGAGCGCTTCGCGCGGCAGTCTGTGACGCTTGGATTTGATGGCATGCTTACGCGATGTCTGGCGCAGCGGTGCTTGAAAGACGAGGCGGGTGCGCGCGGGCTGCGGCATGAAATTCAGCGGCAGATCGAAGAACCCGCGGCTGAGCTGCTGCTGCAAAAGCCCTCGCTGCGCGCGCTTCGCGCACAATGCGAGGACGGGCAGATCGTCATCCGGGAGGCGGATTGATCAGATGGGGCGTCGCCCCATCTGATTGTTCTAGAACAAACGTTCAAAATTACGAAAATGCGGTGTTTCGGTTAAATTTTGTAAATATTTTCTTTAAAAAATTTTCGGCAAAGGGGTTGCA
>JAEDFW010000148.1 GCA_016297855.1 Oscillospiraceae bacterium | reverse complement strand
CGATTTCGGGGTAGGTGACGTCCAGACGGCAGCCGCGGTGACCCATCATGGGGTTGAACTCATGCAGGCTGGCGATGACGTGATTCAGATGCTCGACGGTCAGGCCCATTTCCTTGGCCAGCTCTTCGATATCCTTCGGGTCGGTCGGCAGGAACTCGTGCAGAGGCGGGTCGAGCAGGCGGATGGTGACGGGACGGCCCTTCATGGCCTCGTAGATGGCCTCGAAGTCGCCCTGCTGGATCGGCTCGAGCTTGGCCAGCGCCTTCTCGCGCTGCTCGGAGGTCTCGGAGACGATCATCTCACGCACGGCCTTGATGCGGTCGGCCTCAAAGAACATATGCTCGGTACGGCAAAGGCCAATGCCCTCAGCGCCGAAGGCCACAGCCTGTGCGGCATCGTTGGGGGTGTCGGCGTTGGTGCGAACACCCAGAACGCGGAGCTTGTCGGCCCAGCCCATCAGGCGGTTGAAGTCGCCGGAGATGGCGGCGGCAGCGGTCTTGATCTTTTCGCCGTAGATGTTGCCGGTGGAGCCGTCGATGGAGATCCAGTCGCCTTCCTTGTAGGTCTTGCCGCCCAGCTCGAAGGTCTTGGCTTCTTCGTTCATCTTGATGGCGCCGCAGCCGGAGACGCAGCAGGTGCCCATGCCGCGCGCAACAACAGCAGCGTGAGAGGTCATGCCGCCGCGGACGGTCAGAACGCCCTGCGCGTAGTGCATGCCTTCGATATCCTCGGGAGAGGTTTCCAGACGGACAAGGATGACCTTCTGGCCGCTCTTGCCCCAGTCGGTCGCGGTCTCAGCGGTAAAGACGACCTTGCCGCAGGCAGCGCCGGGAGATGCAGCCAGACCCGTGCCGACAACCTTGGCTTTCTTCAGAGCTGCGGGATCGAACGTCGGGTGCAGCAGCGCGTCGAGGCTCTTCGGGTCGATCATGGCCACAGCCTCTTCTTCGGAGATCATGCCTTCGTCAACCAGATCGCAGGCGATCTTCATAGCGGCGGCAGCGGTACGCTTGCCGTTACGGGTCTGCAGCATGTAGAGCTTCTTGTCTTCGATGGTGAACTCCATATCCTGCATATCGCGGTAGTGGTACTCGAGCTTGGCGCAGATGTCAACGAACTGCGCATATGCCTCGGGCATGACCTCGGCCAGCTGGTCGATAGTCTGCGGAGTACGGATACCGGCGACGACGTCTTCGCCCTGCGCGTTCATCAGGAACTCGCCGAACAGCTTCTTTTCGCCCGTAGCCGGGTTACGCGTGAAGGCAACGCCCGTACCGGAGGTATCGCCGGTGTTGCCGAAGACCATCTGCTGCACGTTGACGGCAGTGCCCCAGTCGGAGGGGATGTCGTTCATGCGGCGGTAGTAGATTGCGCGGGGGTTGTCCCAGGAGCGGAAAACGGCCTTGATGGCGCCCATCAGCTGCACCTTGGGATCCTGCGGGAACTCTTCGCCCAGCTTCTCGCGGTACTCGGCCTTGAACTTCTCGGCCAGTTCCTTGAGGTCGTCAGCGGTCAGCTCGGTGTCGAGCTTGACGCCGCGCTCAGCCTTCATCTCGTCGATGAGCTGCTCGAAGTACTTCTTGCCCACTTCCATGACGACGTCGGAGTACATCTGGATGAAGCGGCGGTAGGAGTCGTAAGCAAAACGGGGATTGTTGGTCTTCTTGGCGAAGGCGACGACAACTTCGTCATTGAGGCCCAGGTTGAGGATGGTGTCCATCATGCCAGGCATGGACGCACGCGCGCCGCTGCGCACGGAGACGAGCAGCGGATTGTACAGGTCGCCGAACTTTTTGCCGGAGATCTCTTCGAGTTTTTCGACGTACTGCATGATCTCGGCCTCGATCTCGGCGTTGATCTGACGGTCGTCCTTGTAGTACTGCGTGCAGGCCTCGGTGGTGATGGTGAAGCCCTGCGGAACGGGCATGCCGAGATTGGTCATTTCAGCCAGGTTGGCACCCTTGCCGCCCAAGAGCTCGCGCATCTTGCCGTTACCTTCGGAGAACAGGTAGACGTACTTGTGAGACATTTGGTTAACCCCTTTCCTGCGGACCGGTGCGTCTTCGCCCCGATCCCAAAACCGTTTTTGTAGTTTATATTGATTTTTAGACAGATACATACTATACCACATTCCCCCGAAAAAGCAAACTGAAAATGCGTTTTTTTGCAAATTTTTTTTGTTTCCGGAACTTCTGCGAAAAAAAACGGAACGCCGGGCGAAAATTTCCGGCGCCGGGCAACCGGCGTGGCTTCACCCGTGCCGCGCGCGGCAGACAGATGTGCGCGCAGAGCATCTGCGGATTTTCGCGCGCTGCCGCACCATTCTCCACCGATTGTGGTTTCCCGTCATTTCCCACCACAATTTCTTGTGTCAGAGCGCCCGCTTTCGCGCGATTTTGCACTGCCGGCGGCATACAATACAGGCAGAACCTTGCAGAGAGGGGTCAAATCATGGCCAAACAGAAAACCAAATCGCTGCTGCAGTCCGGGCGGGTGCTGTTTGTGCCGGTCGGCAGCATTCGCCCGAATCCGTCGCAGCCACGCAGAGTCTTTGACCAGGCTGCGCTGCAGGAACTGGCCGCGAGCATCGCGCAGTACGGCATTCTGCAGCCGCTGACGGTGCGAAGAACGGCAGGTGCGCTGGAGCTGGTGGCAGGAGAGCGCCGGCTCCGCGCGGCAAAACTGGCCGGACTTTCTGAGGTGCCGTGCATCGTGGTGAGCGTGGACAACGAATCGTCCGGGATGCTGGCGCTGGTGGAAAACCTGCAGCGGCGCGATCTGGATTTCATTGAGGAGGCCGAAGGTCTGGCGCGGCTCATGCGGCAATACGGGCTGAATCAGGAGCAGGCAGCCCGCCGCGTGGGCAAGAGCCAGTCGGCTGTGGCCAACAAGCTGCGCCTTTTGCGCCATTCGCCGAAGGTTTTGCAGGCGCTGCGCGAAAACGGCCTGTCTGAGCGGCATGCGCGCGCGCTTCTGAAGCTGCCCGGCGAGGACGAACGGCTGCGCGTCATCGGCCTGATCACGCAGAACGACTGGACGGTGGCAAAGACCGAGCAGTATATTGACGCGCAGTGCCAGCCGGTGAAAACGCGCCGGGAGCTGGGAAGCTTTGTCCTGCGGGATGTGCGCGTGTTTCTGAACTCCGTCAGCCACCAGCTGGATATCATCCGATCGGCCGGCATCAACGCAGGCGCCGAGCAGCAGGAGACCGAGCAGGAGATCATTCTGACCATTCGTATCCCCAAACGCAATGCGGCCGCAAAATAACACTGCCTAATAACTCCGAAGCGGTTT
>JAEDFW010000030.1 GCA_016297855.1 Oscillospiraceae bacterium | reverse complement strand
TAACCGCTGGTATTGGCGTTTTCCCAGACATGCCCCCATGCAGCAAACCGCTGCAATGCATACGGCTTGAATCGCAGCGCCAGCACACCCGCGAAGCCCACACCCGCGCAGCTGAGCGCAATGGTTGCGAAATTACCAGAGCGCAGAAACGCGATAACAAGAAAGGCCACGAAAAAAATGATGGCCGTTCCGAAGTCATTCAAAAGCGCCAGACATCCGCAGATCGCGGCGGAATACGCAAGAAACAGAATCAGGTTCCGCTTTGCCATCAGCCGCTGCAGCGTGGAAGCGCCTGCAAAAATGAAGCAGATCTTTGCCAGTTCCGACGGCTGAAAGGTCATCCCGCCGATGGCGATCCAGTTCTTCGCGCCGAAGCGCTCGACACCGAAGATGAGATTGATGAGCATCAGTCCAAGACCCGCTGCCGCTGCAAGGTAGCGGATCTTTTTTGCGCGCTCCAGATCTCGCAGCGACCAGCCCACGGCCAGAAACACGATCAGTCCTGCCGCAATGGATATCACCGTCTTTTTGAGCTCACCCGGAGCAGACGAGCTTACCACAGCGAGTCCCACGGTGGTGAGAAAAAATGCCAGCGTCTCCACATCAAAGCCGCTGCGCCGCGCCAGCTTCTGCGCCAAAAAGAGCAGCCACTCAAGCGCAATGAGCGATAGAAACGCGGAAAAGACAGCTGCTCCGCTTTCCACATGCAGCATGAGCTGCAGCGCGCACAGCAGTTGGAACGCCGTCAGAATCATGAGCGTCAACCCGGGATGCACCTCGCGCCCGGCGTGCGTGCGCGCCGATGCCTGAATGGCCTCCTGCTCTTTCGTGATGGGAACGAGCGTGAACGTCACGCCTCCGAGCGAGATCACGTCGCCGAACGCCAGCGCACAGAAACTGACAGGCTCGCCGTTGACCTCGATGCCGCCCTTGGAGCCGACGTCTGAAATCGACCAGCTGCCATCATCGTAGCGCGTGAGCACCGCATGCTGGCGGGAAATGGTGGGATACTCAAGCTGCACATCGCACCCGCGACCACGGCCGAGCAGGCTTTCCCAGTGCGTCACCGGCAGCCGGTCGCCTGTGGGTGTGGCCAGCCAGGCCCAGATCTCGGGCTCTTTCTTGAATCGCAGCAGCGATCTGCCGCAGCGGATCAGAATCCAAACCGCCAGCAGCGGGAACACATAGCGAAGCGCACCGGACAGCATTTGCGCAAACGGCTGCTGCGGCATCGCCGTGATCCATGCCAAAATTGCCTGCATTTTCCTCTCCCCTCTCAAAAGTCTTGACTGCCCCTCATGGCTTGCCATGAGGGGCAGACTTCAAACTGTCTTTTCTGATTTGCCCGCATCTTCTGCTTCAACCGTTTCCGGCTGCACCGTGTCTTTGCGGCGCGGTTTTGTCAACTCGCTCACACGGATGATGCCGTAGTAGTCGGTGGTGATGGTAGGCCTGCCCTTCTTGCGCAGGGCGGCATTGATGGCGTCACTGATAATCATATAGATGATGGCGAACACCGGCACGCCCAGAATCATGCCCGCAAAACCAAACAACCCCGTAGCCACAGTGATGGAGGCCAGTACCCAGAAACCGGAAATTCCAACAGTATTGCCCAGAATCTTCGGGCCAATGACATTGCCGTCGATCTGCTGCAGCACAATGATAAAGATGATAAAGTAGAACGCCTGCAGCGGGTTCACCAGCAGAATCAGCAGCGCACACGGCACCGCGCCGATGAACGGACCGAAGAACGGGATGATATTTGTCACGCCGATGATGGTAGAAACAAGCGCGGGATACGGCAGCTTGAGAATGGCCATGCCGATATAGCAAATCACGCCGATAATCGCAGAATCGATGATCTTGCCGATGACAAAGCCGTTGAAGATGCGGTTGGAGTAGCGGCCGATCTCAAAAAGGTGATCCGCCGTGGCGGGCTTGAAAAGAGCGACGATCATCTTTTTGATCTGCGCCAAAAACGTCTTCTTTGACCACAAAATGTAGATCGATGCGACAAATCCGACCAGCAGATTGATTACACCCGACACCAGCGCCACGACCGATGTGGTCAGCGTGCTAACCACCTTCTGCACGTCGCTCAAAAAACTTGTAGTGAGCCAGTTCTTGATAAACTCAAAGCCCGTGTCAAGCGCGCGCTCGACGTAACTCAAAATCTCGGGGTTATCATCCAGAATGTTGGTGACCCACCGTTCGATACTCTCATAATAACTCTGTGCGTTGGAAGCGATGCCAATGACCGACTCATACAACTGCGGCAGCAGCATGGAGAAAAACGCATAAACAATGAGTGCGCCCATCACCAGCGCAAACAACAGCGACGCGGTCCGGCTGAGCTTTTCCGCTTTCTCTGGCTTCATTTTGCAGCGCAGCAAAACCGGATGCAGGCGGGAATCGACAAAGTTCGCCAGCGGATTGAGCAAAAACGCAATCACAACACCGATGATAAGCGGCGACAGAATACCCATCAGTGCGCGTATCATGGCGAAGAATCCGGGCAGATTGGTAAAGATCACGACCAGCAGAATGCTGATAAAAATCACGCACAATGCAGTCAGACCCCACTTGAAATATTTCCGATCGTCGTTTTTCGGCATAACTCCGCCCCCAGTCTACTTAAAAGTATCACACACAAAAATAAACGTCAAGAAAACAAAGGAAATCTTCATAGTTTCTTCACACTCGCAGGCGCGCGATCTCGTCCGCGTAGCCATCGAGTTCATTCGGCGTCTCCAGAATCATCGGCAGGCCCGTAAGCGCGGGGTGATGCACCACGCGCCAAAGCGCCTCAAAGCCGATCTCGCCCATGCCGATCTTCTCATGCCGGTCCTTGTGTGCACCGCGCGGATTCTTGCTGTCGTTGATATGCAGTGCTTTCAGCCTGTCAAGGCCGATGACGCGGTCAAACTCGGCCAAAACGCCGTCAAGATCGCTCACAATATCATACCCGCCGTCGTGCACATGGCAGGTATCCAGGCACACGCCAAGATACTGCGGATACTTTGCCCGATCCAGAATCCCACGCAGTTCTTCAAACCGTCCGCCAACCTCACTGCCCTTGCCGGCCATGGTCTCGAGCAGTACCGTTGTACGCTGGCCGTCAAACATGACCTCGTTGAGCACTGCGGCGATCTTTTCCACACCTGCCGCAATCCCCTGCCCCACGTGGCTGCCCGGATGAAAATTATAGGAATTCCCAGGCACATATTCCATCCGCCGCAGATCGTCGGCCATCGTCTGCCGTGCAAACTCCAACGTTTTCTCCTCCTTCGCGCAGGCATTGAGCGTGTACGGCGCGTGCGCCACGATGCGCCCCAGCGTTCCGTTTTCCTGCATCGCACACAGTGCGGCGGCATCCTCCGGATCGATCGCCTTGGCCGCGCCGCCGCGCGGATTTCTGGTAAAGAACTGAAAGGTATTTGCACCAATCGACAGCGCCGTGCGCCCCATTGCGGCGAATCCCTTTGATGACGATAAATGACAGCCCAAATACAGCATAACGGCCTCCTGCATCTTTTTTATCAGTATAGCACATCTGCACCGGCGCAGCAAACAACTTGTCATTTTTCCTTCCATCCGCTACAATGGTGGCAGGAGGCGATGGCAATGGCCCGGTCAGAAAATCAGAAGCTGAAGCTGCTGTATCTCAGGCAACTGTTTGAACAGGAAACGGATGAACAGCATCCGATCTGCATGCAGCAGATTCTCTCTGCACTGCAAGCGAAGGGCATAGCGGCTGAGCGCAAGAGCGTGTATGACGATATTGCCTGCCTGCAGCAATTCGGCATGGACATCGTACGTCAGCCGGGGCCGAAGGGCGGCTATTTTCTGGCCTCCCGTACGTTTGAGCTGCCGGAGCTGAAGCTGCTGGTCGACGCGGTGCAATCGTCAAAGTTTCTCTCCTCCAAAAAATCGATGGAGCTGATCGGGAAGCTCTCTACACTCGCGAGCGTCCATGAAGCCAGCACGCTGCGCCGGCAGGTGGTCGTATCCGGCCGCGTGAAGAGCATGAATGAGAGTGTCTACTACGCGGTAGACCGCATTCACGAGGCCATTGCGCAGAACCGGCAAGTAAGGTTCCGCTATTTTGACTACGCTCCCGACGGCACGCGCCGTGAACGTCCCGGGGACTATTCTGCCAGCCCCTACGCTCTCATCTGGAATGAGGAGAACTATTACCTCGTCGCACACTCGCAGAAGCACGGCCTGACGCACTACCGCGTAGACAAGATGGCACGACTGACGGTCACAGACCTGCCTCGTCATTTGGATGAGACGGTAAAGCAGCTCGATCTCGGCCGATACGGCAAAAGTGTCTTCGGTATGTTTGCCGGCGAGCCAGTCACGGTGAAAATGCGCTTTGAAAATTCGCTTGCGGGCGTGGTTATCGATCGCTTCGGAAAGGATGTCATGCTCATCCCCGACGGCGACAGCCATTTTACCATCATTGCCGAAATCGCAGTCTCCCCTGTTTTCTTCGGCTGGATGGCAGGCTTTGCCGAGCGCGCGAAAATCGTCTATCCGCAGTCCGTAGCAGAAGAATTTCTCGCGTTCTGCAAACGCGCGATCGGGCAGTATGAATAAAAAATCGGAACGCTTCTGCGTTCCGATTTTTCTTATGCTTTTGATATGAGTTTCGCTGCAGGCAGGATCCCGGAAATATCGGCCTGCTCCATCTCCCCGGCGTCAAATTTCGCCGCGACCCGCGGGTCGATCGGCAGTCGTGCCAACACGGGCAACGAGTACGACAGCGCGATCTCATCAAGGCCGCTCTTGCCGAAAATCTCATGGCGCTTGCCACAGTCGGGGCACTGGAAATAGCTGTAGTTCTCCACAAAGCCGTAGACCGGCACGTTCATCATGCGCGCCATGTTGACGGCCTTTTCCACGATCATGGAAACCAGACTCTGCGGAGACGTGACCAGAATCACGCCGTCAACGGGCAGCGACTGGAACACCGTCAAAGGCACGTCGCCCGTTCCGGGCGGCAGGTCGACGAACATATAGTCCACATCGCCCCAGCACACGTCCGACCAGAACTGCTTGACCGCACCTGCTACCACCGGCCCGCGCCAGACGACGGGGTCGGTCTCGCTGGGCAGCAACAAGTTAATGGACATGACCTTGACGCCGGACTTTGTGACCGCGGGCAGGATGCCGTTGTCGTCGCCCATGGCCGGCTCATGCAGGCCGAATGCCTTGGGAATGGAGGGTCCTGTGATGTCCGCATCCAAAATGGCCGTCCGATACCCAAGTGACTGCATCGCG
Source organism: Oscillospiraceae bacterium (assembly GCA_016297855.1). GTDB lineage: Bacteria > Bacillota > Clostridia > Oscillospirales > Oscillospiraceae > CAG-170. The sequence goes on along the minus strand of JAEDFW010000030.1, from coordinate 11,167 downwards.
ACCGCCATCATCGACGTGACGGTGGACTTGCCCACGCCGCCCTTGCCTGAGACAACGGCAATGACCTTTTTCACATTGGAATGGGGATTGGCAGGCGCCAGCAGGCTCTCGGCCTTGCGGTCGGCGCAGTTCTGCGCACAGCTTTCGCAGCTGCCGCTGCAAGATTCGCTCATAGCTGAAAACGCTCCTTTTTTCGCATTTATTTTATTCTAGTCCCTGTGGGCAGGAAAGTCAACCGGCCTGCGCGAACGCCTTGACAAAGGCAAACACCTCGCGCAGCTCATAGCAGATCTTCAGTACCCACGGCGTTGTCGTACTGCCGAGACCGCATGCGCGCATAGAAAGCGTCCTTGCAATGTATTTTGCCCTGCAGAGGTGAAATTCACTCGTAATGATGAGCACGCTTTCGGTGTCCAGGTCCATGCTCTGTGCAAGCTCGCGCGAGAAGATCAGATTTTCACGTGTGTTGCGCGCGGTGGCTTCCATCACAACGCGGCTTTCGTCCACGCCCTTTTCCAGAAGGTATTTCTGCATGACATATGCCTCGGTGAAGCTTTCGTCGCTGCCCTGACCGCCCGTAACAAAGCAGACCGCGTCCGGATGCTCCGTCAGATACGCATGCGCCAGATCCAGCCGCTCGCGCAGTGTGCGCGAAGGCCGGTCTCCGTGGATCTGCGCGCCCAGCACCACCACAAACTCCGGCGCTCCGGCGGAAACATCGTCATCGCGCCCGGCAATATCGATATACCCTACGCACCCGAGCATCACCAGCACACCCGCGGTGGTAACCGCCGTGAGCGCAATGCGGAGCTTTCTCGCCTTCTGCTTGTTTCGGAGCAGATACAGTATGCCCAGCATCACGGCCAGCGCGAAAAAGCACACGCCCGTGGTCGCCACATGAAACGGGATCAGCAGCAGCACAAACCCCAGCGCTGCCATGATAGCAGCCAAGGTCAAAAGCGTCATACCTGCTCCTCCAACTGCATGGAAAGCGTCTCCCAGTCGTCCATCCGCACCGAGAGCGCTTCTTCGGTCTGCGTTTTTTCCTCCATCAGCTGCGTCAGTGCCTGATAGTCGGTGGCAGAACGCTCGATCTGCGCGTCAAGCTCGGCAAGCCTTTGTTCCAGCGCCTCAATCTCACGCTCAAGTGCGCGCACCTGCTTTTCCAGACTCTTGCCATTTGCGCTTTTGATCTTTGGCTTTCGCTCTTTTTTCTCTTTCGGTTGGGCCTGCTGGGCCATCTGCTCGTGCGATTTAATTGAGCGGTATTTTTCGTATCCGCAGGGATAGTCGCGGATGGTCCCGTTTTCCAGCTCCCACACGCGCGTGGCGAACTTGCCGACAAAATAGCGGTCGTGCGAGACAAAGATGAGCGTGCCCTCGTATTCTTCCAACGCGTCCTCGACCCACTCGCGCGAGGCGATATCGAGATGGTTCGTCGGCTCGTCGAGAATGAGCAGATTGATCTTTTCATCCATCAGCATACAAAGCCGCAGCCGGCTCTGCTCGCCGCCGGACAGGCTTCCGACGGTTTTAAACACATCCTCGCCTTCAAACAAAAACGCGCCCAGCCGGTCGCGCGCGGTCTGCACCGTACAGCCCTTTTCATAGAGCATGGTGTCGAGCAGCGTCCGCTCGGGATGGGCGAAGTGAATCGTCTGCTCGAGATACGCCCATTTGACCGTGGGGCCAAATTTGATTCTGCCCGCGCCGGCCTCCTGCCCCAGAAGCACGCGCAGAAACGTCGTTTTGCCCGTGCCGTTGTCGCCAAGCAGGGCGATGCGCTCGCCGCCTGCGACCTGCAGCTCCACATCTTCAAACAGCGTCCTGCCGCCGTAGGCCTTGCCGAGGCCCTTGACGGACAGCACTTCGTCGCCGTAGAACGACCGCTCGGCAAAGCGCGCGCGCATGGTCTTGTCCTGCGTGGGGCGTTCGGTCTTTTCGATGCGCTCCATACGGTGCTGGATGGACATGGCGCGGCGGTAGAGCGTGCGGTTGTTGATGCCCCAGCCCTTCATGCGCTCGAGCGTGAAGCCAAGCTGCCCGAGCTTGGCCTGCTCTTTTTCATACTGCTTGAGCTGCAGCTCGAACCGCGCCTGCTTTTCCTGCACATAGAACGAGTAGTTGCCGCTGTAGAACTCTGCCTTGCCGTCGTGGATCTCCACGATGCGGCTCACGACGCGGTCAAGAAAATACCGGTCATGCGAGATCGCGAGCACTGTGCCCTTAAACTTCTGGATGTATTCCTCCAGCCACTCGACGCTGTGCATGTCCAGATGGTTGGTCGGCTCGTCGAGCAGCAGAACATCCGTCTTTTCCAGCAGCAGCCTCGCTAAGTTGACGCGTGTCTTTTCTCCGCCCGACAGGCTGTCAAATGCCTGTGCGCGCTGCGCGGGCGTAATGGCAAGACCGTTGCAGATCTTGTCCGTGTCGGTGTCCATCTCATAGCCGCCGCCCACGGTATAGCGGCTCGTGAGCGCGTCATAGCGCTGCAAAATTTCCTTCGGCGTGTGCGCGGTCATCTGCTGTTCCAGCTCGCGCATCTGCCGCCTGATGTTATCCAGTTCTGCAAACGCCGTATGCAGCACATCGTCCACCGTGTAGCCAGCCGGGTAGTGTGGGATCTGCGAGATGAGCCCCACCTTTTTGTTGGGCGCAAAGACAACTGCGCCCGAGTTGTAGTCCAGCTCGCCGGTGAGGATTTTAAAGAGCGTCGTCTTGCCCGCACCGTTTTTGCCAAGCAGGCCCACCCGCTCGCCGGACTGCACATCAAATGTGATGCCGTCTAAAATATTTTCGTCCGAGTCAAAGCTCTTGACGAGGTTCTGTACCGAAATATCGATCATGATTCTTCCTCTGTATTCTCAAACCGGGCCAGAAATTCCGCGCGCGCAAAGCGCAGATTCAGCGCCTGCAATAAAGCGTTGGTGCTCATGTGCGCGGGCAGCTGCAGCGCTTTTAAAAGCGCCGCGCGCTTTTGGCTGCTGTTTGCTCCGCCCGTAAATCCCAGCGTATAAAGATCCTGCTTTGTAATCGCTTCGGAAGAAGCGTCCGCAGTCTCGCCATCCATCTCCGCGCCCGCATCTTTGAGCGCCTGCAAAAGAACGGCCGGCGGCATTCCTTCCACGCCAAGCTTTCCTTCCTTGCCCGGCGCGCGCTTGCGCTTTTCCTTGCCGTAAACGTCCGGCACATACGCGTGCAGCAGCATCTCGTTCGGCAGGCAGCCTTTCAGATAATTGCGGATGACGAAGCCCGCCGCGTCGGAATCTGTCAGAATGATCAGCCCCCGTTTTTTCGCCGCCTCGCGCAGAAGCGCAACGAGTGCCGGATCGTTCATGATGCCGAAGCCATTCGTGCAGAAAATGGGCGCATCTACAATCTGACTGAGCGCGTTTTTATCGTACCGTCCCTCGACCACAACAGCCTGCTTCAGCTTAACCACGGCGCGCCTCCGCAGAAAGCTGCATAATTAGAAGCTCCAAAATGCGTTCGGGCTCGTCGTAACTCGATTTCATCTGCTCGTCAGCGGTAAGGCACAGCTCTACCGCCTTGCGGCAGAACTGGGCTGAGAGCTTGTTCGCCGCTGCCATCGTGCGGCTGGCAGCGTAACTTTGGAGTTTCGCCAGTTCCATAAGCGTCTGCTGGCCCTTTCCGCAGGCAGCGATCGTCTTGGCGTAACAGAGCCTTCTGATCTGCGCACCGACAGCGCCAAGAATCCCGATACAGCTTTCCTGCATGGCAAGCAGCTCCTGCGTTTTTTGCAGGGCTCTTGCGTAGTCGCCGTCAGCAATGGCGTTGGAAATATCGAACGTCTGCGCACTGAGCGCCGGAATGACGACCGCATCAATGTCGCTTTTCTGAATCTCCTGTCCGCCTGCATACGCCGCGATCTTCTCGATCTCGCCGCCCAGTGTGCTCATCATGCCGTCGGTGACGAAGATGAGATACTCGCAGAGCTTCGGCGAGATCAGTTTGTCGTGCTTTCTCAGCTGCCGGGCGATCCAGTCGGACAGTTCGCGCTCACTGCGCTTGGCAAACTCGACCAACTGTGCCTTGCTTCTTAACGTCTCGGCCAGTTTTTTCATCTGACCGTTGATCTTAAACTCAACGGTATCATAGACCAGTGCGACGCAGCAATAGTCCGGGATATCGCTGAGAATCGTGCGGTACAGTTCGCGCGCTGCTTCGGGCTGCTTGAAAAGATCCACATCGTCGATCTGCACCAGCGTCCGCTCGGCCATCATGGGCATGGCCTCGACCGCTTCCGCCAGCGCCTCGGGCGTGAGCGTGTCGGCGGTAAATCGGTGGTAGTTGAAATCACCCGCCGGGCCGTCCGTCAGTTTTTTGACGAGCATCTTCACATAGCACTCCCGCAGATATCCTTCTTCGCCATAGAGCACATAGCATGTTTTGAGCTGGCCGGTCTTCAGATCGGCCTTGAGCTGCTGCAGCGCGGATGTACGCGATGCATCGTCGGTTTTCCTTGCCACTGCTTCACCCTCTGATGGTAATCGTTCCGTTTTCGTCCGTGCGATAGACGGCAGCGCCGTATGCGCGGATGCGCGCAAGCGTTTCGGGCGCGGGATGGCCGAAGGTATTATCCCCGCCCACCGAGATGAGCACGGTTTCCGGCCGCGTGCGCTGCAATAATGCCTCGCTGGTGGAGGTTCTTGCGCCATGATGGCCCGCCACAAGCAGTTCGATATCAGGCAGCTCATGTAAAGACAGCAGCCGCAGTTCCGCCATCTGCGTCATATCGCCAGTTATCAGAATATCATATTTCCCGCTCGATGCCAAGCATGAAAGTCCGCCATCGTTGCCCGATTCCCCGGAAACCGGCGCAAAAATCTGCAATTCTGCTTCCCCGAGCGAAAGTGCCATGTCCTCACAGAGATAAATCATCTCACATCCGTTCTGCTCTGCCTGCGCCTCAATGGCCGCGCGCAGGCCGGACGAGTCGTCTGTATCGGGCAGATACAGCGTGTCCACGCGGATCCGGCGCAAAAGCTGGCTGACGCCGTCTGCGTGGTCTGCGTCAAAATGCGTCACAACCAGCGCTTCCACGCGGTATTCTCCATACGACTGCAAAAAGCGTGCGGCAAGCTCGCCGCTGTCATCTTCACCGCCGCAGTCAATCACGCAGGTCTGCGTGCCGCAGTTGTAAATCAGGCACTGTCCCTGCCCTACGTCCAGCGCCGTGAACGTAAAATCGGGCAGGTGGTAATCAAGATAAGCAAGCGTAAGTACCGCGGCAAAGCCAAGCGCGAGACCGGCTGCAGCAATGCGCTTACCCTCGGCCTTTGGCCGGAGCGCGAGCAGAAGAACTGCCGCGTAGAACAGTGCCGCCAGCACCCACATATACCCGTTCAGCAGATACACCGCCGCACATGGAATGCGGCTGATCGCTCCGCACACGACGAGAATATACCGAACCAGCCACGAGACAAGCCATGCCGGGCCAAGCATCAGAGGCCCCAGCGCAAAGCTTGCCAGACAGATCACGACCGTAGCCGTGAACACAAGCGTCACCGCCCACAGACACAGCATATTTGCAACAGGCGCCGTGAGCGATACCATCTGAAAACACACCGCAGACAGCGGCAGGGAAAGCGCCATCGAGCCAATGGAACAGGCAAAGGATGAAATCATCGTCCGCGCCACCCAAGAAAGCGACGTTTGTTTCCACAGGGTATGCCGCAGCCATCTCACTTCGGCAATTCTCCGGTAAATCGGCCCGGAAAAGAGCAAAATTCCCGTGATCGAGGTAAACGACATCTGCAAGCCGATATCCATCGCCGACCACGGATTGGCCGCCAGCAGCAGCGTCAGTGCTGCCATGATAGACGTTGGCATGTCGTTTTCCCGTCTCGCAAGCGGCGCGAGCAGCAGAAGCGCCTGCATACAACCCGCGCGCACCGCCGAAGCAGGCGCGCCCGTCATCAGCACGAAAAATAGCACAACCGGCACGCCGATCCCCGCAGCCAGCCGCCGTTTGGTGCCGCACAGGATCACGATCATGCCCAATAAAATCGAAACATGCATACCGGACACCGCCACGATATGGTAGATGCCCGCAATGCTCAGCGCAGACTGATCGCCAGTGTCCAGTTCCGAACGCCTGCCGGTCAGAAGTGCCGTGACAAATCCTGCGGTATCGTCAGGAAACAGTGCTGCAATCTTCTGCCGCAGCGCGTGCGCGCAGTACGCCGGGATCATCCGCACAGGTATCACGCCGCCGGGCGTAATGGCAGCCGCCGAACGCGCCTTCGCCACCAGCATCACGCCGCGCGAGCGAAGGTATATGCTGTCCGTATTCCATTCCGCGTTTGTCAGCGCCAGCTCCGCATCCAGCTGAAGCGTATCGCCCGGGCGGATCTCTGGCGCTTCCTCACGCAGAAAGATGAGCGCGTCATAACGCCTGCCCTCAAGCGTGATCTCGGCCGGAACCGATGTCCCGTAGCGCGTGGGCGCCGGATCGTCCGCCGCAATCGCGCAGACGTGCATCGTCTGTCCGTCCGCGCGTATGGCCGGCTGCAGAAACAGCGCCGAGTAGCCCGCATACCATAAAAGCCCCACGCCCAGCCCCAGACAGCAGATTGCCGCACGCCGTGCCAGGTTTCCGCGCAAAAAGAACGCGCCAAGGCTGACAGCCGCGAAAATCGCGCCCGCAAGCCATGCTGCACTGCCCATCCGCAGCAGCACGCAGCCCACGACGGCCGCTGCAAAGCCGCCTGCAAAGATGCACAGCTTTCTCATTGTGCCTTTGTACTCAGTCCCAGCAGATAGTCGGTTGTCACATGATAGTATTCCGCCAGCTTGATGAGCGCCCAAACAGGGATTTCCCGCTCGCCCAGCTCATAGCGGCGGTAGACGCTGCGCTGCATGTTCAGATAGTCCGCGATCTGCTGCTGTGTTTTGTCCGCATCCTCGCGGCTGTCCCGGAGTCTTGGAAAATACATTGTAATCACCACAAGAATGATACCATGTGGCATCATTCTTGTGCAAAAATGACTCCGTTTGGACACTTTTTGACAGTATCCGACAGACAGAAAACGCGGACGCGGCAAAACTGCCGCGTCCGCAACATGATTCTGCGATTATTCCGCCTTCGGCTCGTCCTCGCCGGAAAGTTCAATCACGACCGGTTCTTCCGGCTTCGCTTCTTCTGGCTTCGGCGCTTCCTCGCCGGTCTCATCGGCAGCCGCCTCCACGTCTGCGTCGCCTGCCATCTCGGCCTTCATGTCGTCGATCGAGTCCTTCAGCTCAGCGATGAGCTTCTTGGATTCGCTGATCTTCTCACACCAGGGCAGATACTCGGCGCTGTCCATTTCCTCGCCCACGGCGAAGTCGCGGTAATAGAGCTTGCCCAGCTGCAGCTCCGCCTTTCTGATCTTATCCTCTTCGGCGTAGATGGTGACGTTCGCTTTGGCGATGGCCGCCAGCACCTTGGCTTTCTGCGCAGCCGTCTGCGCGGCGTTCACAGCAAAATTACGGGCATTTTCCAGATTCTCAGAGAAACTCATGGTAGTACTCCTTTCAAACGTACATTCTTTTGTTATCATACCACAAAATTCCGGCCTTGGAAGAGAATTCTGCAGTTTTTTGCAAATTGTTTACAATTTGTCACTTTCCTTTGTCTGTTCGGCGGCTTCTGCTGCCTGACGTGCGCGGACATTAACAAGAAGATCAGCAGGATCCGGCTTCTTTTTCAGCAGCACATACGCCAGAATCGCTGCGGCGGCAACAAACGAAACGATCGCCACCAGCTGGCTCACACGAATACCGGTGGAAAACAGCATCAGGCTGTCTGTGCGCAAACCCTCGATCCATGCTCGGCCAAGGCCATACCAGCCGACGTAGAGCAAGAACATCTCTCCATCAAATTTCCGCTTCTTTTTCGACAGGAAATGGATGCAGACAAAGCCGATGAGATTCCACACCGACTCATACAAAAACGTCGGATGGTAATACGTCACCTGCCCGGCCGCGTCCGTAAGACCCATCTTGAAAAATGAGTCGGTCACGCAGCCATGCGCCTCGCGGTTCATGAAGTTGCCCCAGCGGCCAAAGATCTGGCCGATGAGCACACCCATCGCGGCAAGATCAAGAAATACACCGGTTTTGATCTTTTTGACCTTGCTCACGACCACCACCGTGATCGCGCCGCCGATCACCGCGCCGTAGATGGCAAGTCCGCCTTCCCAGATGTAAAGCACGGAAATGGGGTTGTCCGCATACAGCTCCCAATAGAAGATACAGTAGTAGAGTCTGGCGCAGATGACGCCAACGGGCACGGTCCACAGAACGAGGTCCAGTGTATCATCGCTGGTCACGCCATAGTCCTTTGCCCGGGACATCATATACACCACCGCCAGCGCAAAGCCCACGGCGATGATGATACCATACCAGTAGATGTCCTTGCCGAACACGGTAAATGCGACCGGATTCGGGTCTACCGTGATCCCCAGATTGGGGAATGTGATGGGCGACGTTAAAAACACGTTCATTCCTCCTTTTTTTCCTTCGGGTAGATGATGGAGATCGCCGCCTGTTCCGGTTTGACGGTCTCACGCAAAAAAAGTTCCACATCTTCCGGTGTGATTGCTTCGATCATGGCCGGATAGTCAAAATACTCCGCACCGTCAAAATACGACGCGCACATGCGGTAGCAGGTGCCCTCAAATCCGTCAAGCCCGCGCAGGCGTCTTCCCAGCTCCGATTTTTTCAGCCGCAGCAGATGTGCGCGGTCGACACCTTCATCTGCAAGCTTTGCCGCCTGCTCCAGAAGCGCCTTCGATACCGCGTCAGGATCGTCGCTGTCGCCGGAGGCGACCAGCAGCGCGGCGTCTTTGATCTGTTCATAGCCAATGGAAAAATCCGCGTCGATCAGTCCCTCGTCATACAGCTTTGCGTACAGTGCCGTCGACTCGCCGGCCAGCATCTCGGCTGCAAAATCTCCGATCAGCTCGCGGCGCATCCGCTCCGGTCCATAGGGTGCCGGTCTGGTTTTAAAGCCGACGGCAAATGACGGCATGGAGACCTCCATCCGCGCCTCGACTCGCTGCTGCACGACCGAAAGCGTCTCAGCAGGGCCATAGTCGCGCACCGGCAGCTGCGCGGGCGCGGTATCAGGTGTCTGCGCCTTTGCCTGCGCGATGATCTGCGCCGCGTCAACGTCGCCCATGACGCACAGCATCATATTTTCCGGTGTGTAGAACGCGCGATGGCAGTCGTACAGAATCTCCGGCGTGATTGTCTCGATGCTCTCGACCGTGCCGGCAATAGAGCATCTGACGGGATGATGGCGGAACACCGCGGAAAACAGATTCTCATACACAACGCTGTCAGCGCTGTCAGCGTACATTTTGATCTCCTGTGCGATGATGCCTCGCTCTTTTTCCACGCTTTCCGGCGTAAAATAAGGCGTCGTGACCATTTCCAACAGCGTTTTGAGATTCTCCTCAAAGCGGTCGGTGCACTCGATATAATATACTGTCATCGCATAGCTGGTAAAGGCGTTGTTGCCGCAGCCGGTCTGGGCGAAACGGTCCATCGCATTGCCGCCGGGCAAGTCGAACATCTTGTGCTCGAGATAGTGCGCAACGCCGTCAGGCACGCGGCAGTTTTTACCGTGTGATGTGAAACTGGAGTCGATGGAGCCGAAATCCGTGGCAAGAAACGCATATCGCTTGGCAAAGCCCGGTTTTTCGATCACGCGTACCATCAGGCCGTTCGGAAGGCACTCTTCAAAATAATGCTCGCCCACAGCGGGAAAGTCTTTTCGTATCATGCAGTCTGCCCCTCCAGAAAGTAAATCGTGTCCAACTGCAGCCTGCACGCAGCGTCGGCCACATCCTGCTTTGTCACGCGCGCAATGCGTCCGGCCAGATCGTCCATCGTGCCGCTTAAGCCCGCCACGGCCTGCCCCATATAAAAATCGTCCAACCGTCCTGGGCTGTCCTTTGCAAGCTTCAGCTCGGAGAGGATATACCGTCTGGCCGCATCAAATTCGTCGTCCGTGATCTCGCCTTTCCTGCACAGCTCGAGCTGGCGCAGGATCTCATCCCTCGCCTTCTGATACTGATCAAATTCAACGCCAGCCGAAACTACCATCACGCCCTTGAACTTTTCAATCGACGAACCGGCGTAGTAGCAAAGTGACATCTGCTCGCGCACATTCTGAAAGAGCTTGCTCGTCACTCCGCCGCCATAGATGGCGTTGAGCATCAGAAGTGCCGGATAGCCGTCGTCACGCACCGTGCAGCCGGTGCGAAGACCGATGGCGAGCTTGCCCTGCGTCACGTCCAGATGCGCGCGCACCTCGCGCGGCGTTTCCGGCGCAGCGCCCTGCAATGTGCAGACCTGCGCAAATGCCTGCGCGCGCGGCAGAGCAGCCAGCACCTTTTTTAAACACGCGGCCACATCCTGCGGGTCTTTGCGTCCCATATAGAACAGTTCCGCTTGTGATTCGGCCAGAACCTTGCGGTAATGCGCGTAAAGGCGCTGTGCGTCCACGCGCTGTACATCCTCCAGTTCTCCAAGACGCGGCACGCCGTATGGCTCGTCCGGGCACATCAGTTTTATGAGCTGAGATGAGGCGTAGCTGCGCTTATCGTTGATGCGCGCGGCAATGGCATTGCAGAGGTTTCGCTTCTCGCCTTCGACAAGCTCCGGCACAAAATAGTCGTCCTTTGTCAGCGGGTGCAGCAGGATCTCTGCCACGAATTCCAGCATCGGTTCAAATACCGGCTCGCCTGCCAGCGCGTCCTCAATAAAATCGGCGAAGAAACCCACCAGCTGCACTTCGCCCTTCTTGCGCACGAGCGTGCCCATGCTCGCACCGTACAGCTCATCGAGTCGCGCGGAAATGCTGGGAATATCGGGATATCGCTCGCTGCCGCGCAGCAGAACGCTGGGGATGAGTGCATTTCCGGAGGCCTCCTCCCGGCACATGGGCCGCAGAAAATTGATGCTGAAGCAGCCCGTTTTAAACTTATCAGTCTGCACCGCCGTCAAACATACGCCGGGCAGAAGTTCAAGACGTTGTTCCATGATTTCTTCCTTGTCTGCATCGGCCGCACCCGGCCGGTTTTTTGATATTATACCGCAGCTGCGGCAAAAAGTAAAATCCTACTTGTTATTCTGCCGCATTTCATGTAAACTATAT
>JAEDFW010000147.1 GCA_016297855.1 Oscillospiraceae bacterium | reverse complement strand
TTAGTTTTTCCGCCACGTGCCGGGCAGCATGAGGATCAGCATCGGATACAGCTCCAGTCGGCCAAAGAGCATGTCCAGGCACAAGACGATCTTGGACAGGGCCGAGAACTGCGCGAAATTACCCACAGGCCCGACCATCCCCAAGCCGGGACCGATGTTGTTGAACGTGGCGACGACGGCAGTGAAGGTAGTCGATGTGTCAAAGTTATCCAGTGAGACGAGCAACACCGAGAGTACCAGCACCAGCACATACAGCATGAAATAGCCGCTCACGGCTCGGATGGTGTCGCTGCTGACGCTCTTGCCGTCGATCATCATGACCTTCACGGTGCGCGGGTGCACCAGACGGCGAAGCTCCATCTGCGCTGTTCGTACCAATATCACGACGCGCGAGACCTTCAGTCCGCCGCCGGTCGAGCCGGCACACGCGCCCACAAACATCAAAAGCACCAATATCACGCGTGAGAACTCCGGCCAGCGGTTAAAGTCCACCGTGCAGAAGCCCGTGGTCGTGATGATGGATGACACCGCGAACGCGCTGTGGTGCAGCGCGTCGCCGAAACTGGAAAACTGCGGCAGAACGTTGACCGTGATGAGCGCGATGGAAGCGAGGATAATGATCAGATACCACCGCAGCTCAGTATTTTTGTATACAAGATCCAGTTTGCGCCGCAGCAGAAAGAAGTAGATCGAAAAATTCACACCGAACAGGATCATGAACACGGTCGTGACCGACTGCGCATAGTAGCTGTACGCGCCCATTGACGCGGCTTTGACACTGAAGCCGCCAGTACCCGCCGTGCCAAACGTGTGGCAGAGACTGTCGAACAGCGGCATCCCGCCCGCCAGATAAAACAGCACCTGCAGCACCGTCAGTGCCAGATAGATGCCGTACAGGATTTTGGTGGAGTCTGCCATATGCGGTACCATCTTCGACACTGTAGGGCCGGGGCTTTCGGCGCGCAGCAGATGGATGGCCTGTCCGCCCTCCAAATTAAACAGAGCCAGCATGAACACCAGCACGCCCATACCGCCCAGCCAGTGCGAAAAGCTGCGCCAGAACAGCATGCAGCGGCTGAGCGCTTCGATGTCCGACAGAATGCTTGAGCCTGTGGTCGTAAAGCCTGAGATGGTCTCAAATACGGCGTCAAGGTAACTGGGTATCTCACCCGAGAGCGTAAACGGCAGCGCTCCAACGAGAGACAGCACGATCCAGCTAAGCGCCACAGTGATCAGGCCGTCCTTGGCATAGATGGTCTTGTTTTTGGGCCGGGCCAGCACGCGCAGCAGCAGGCCGAGCAGCGCAGCGCCAAGAATGGTATACAGAAAATACCATCCTGCAGCTTCGCGGTAGATGGCAGCCACAGCCAGCGGCAGCAGCATGAATGCCGCCTCGATCAGTAAGATTGTGCTCAGGATATAGAGAATCATCCGTTTGTTCATGGCCTATCCTCTGCGTTTATCCAGAATGTCGTCAAGCGCTTTGAGGCCCGTGACTGTCGTGACGACCACGACCGTGTCGCCGGGCGCAATCGTATCGCTGCCGCTGGGGATCAGAATTCGTCCGCCGCGGTTGATGCAGCCAATGAGAAGATTCTTTTTCAGCTGCAAGCTCTGCAGCGGCGCGCCGCACACGGCCGATCCTTTGGCCGCGCGGAATTCCAATGCCTCTGCCCTGCCGCCGGCCAGCTTGTAGAGCGTTTCGACAGCCGAGTCCTCTGAGGTCTGCATCGCGCGCACATAGCGGCAGATCTGGTTCGACGCGCTGTAGCGCGGATTGTAGACGCTTCCAAGATCCATCGCACCGATGATGTTCTGGAAGGAATGGCGGATGAGCTTCGTGACGACCTTGACCTTCGGCCAGGTCTTTCGCACATACAGGCTCATAAGGATGTTCTCCTCGTCGATGCCCGTGAGTGCAGCAAACGCGTCAGCCGTTTCGATGCCGGACTCGAGCAGCACAGTCTCATTTGTGCCGTCGCCGTGAAGGATCGTCGCCTTGGGAAGAAGAACGGAAAGCTCCTCGCAGCGGGCATAGTTGGATTCGATGATTTTGACACCAAGGCCGGAGTCGAGCAGCTGGCGGGCAAGATAGTATGCAATGCGTCCGCCGCCGACCAGAATGACCTGACGGATAGGGCTGGCAGCAAGCCGCGTCTGGCGGAAAAACGCCTGCGCGTCGCGCAGGCTGGCGACGAAGCTGACACGGTCGCCTGCGGCAAGGCGGAACTGTCCCGAGGGAATATAGACCTCCCGCTCCCCGCGCTCAACCACACAAACCAGCAGCTTCGCGCGCACGAGCGCGGGCAGCTCCATGAGTGCCCGGCCCTCCAGGATGGAACCTTCCGGCAGCCGGAACTTTAGAAGTTCCACATGTCCCTTGGCAAATGTGTCGGTCTTGATGGCCGTTGGGATACGAAGACTCCGCGCGATTTCATTTGCACATGCCAGTTCCGGATTGACACACAGGCTAAGCCCCAGATCGTCAGTGATGAGAGACAGACTGGATAGATATTCCGGATTGCGCACGCGCGCGATGGTATGCGCCGCGCCGAGCTTTTTGGCGACCAGACAGCACAAAAGATTCAGCTCGTCCGAGGCCGTGACAGCAATGAGCAGGTCGGCATTGTCAACGCCGGCCTCTTTCTGTGTGGCGCAGGTCGCACCGTTACCCTCAACACAAAGAATGTCCAGATCCTCTGCGGTCTGCTGCAGCGGTGCGCCGCTGCGGTCAATGATGGTAATGTCGTGCCCTTCGCGCGAAAGCTGTTCGGCCAGCGTGCTGCCGATCTTTCCGTCGCCGACTATGACGATCTGCATGCTCAAATCCCCCAAGAAAAGCTGCTTTTCCGCCATCTTGATATCAGATGGGTACTGCCATAATTCTGTTTTAATGTTATCATAGCATCCAGAGACGAAAAAAGCAATCTCAAGCCGTTAAGAAACACCCGTTACCCGCGCGTTGACAAGCAGTACCGCCGTGTGATAGAATAAATACACGCGAAAATCGGAGATGATAGGCTGCGGTAGTCAAGTTATGCCTCTGCCAGACAGACAAGAGCACATGCCGTTGCTCTGGAATTGACAGGTATGCTGGATTTCGGCCGTATGCCCTCTGCGATGGCCACGAAAACCTGAAAACTGAACATGCGGGTGTGGTGGAATTGGTAGACTCGGTGGATTTAGGTTCCTCTGTCGCAAGACGTGCAGGTTCGAGTCCTGTCACCCGCACCATAACTGGACACCAGTTTTGATACAATAGGTATCACGATTGGTGTCCAGTTTTTAAGAAATAAACAAGGA
>JAEDFW010000146.1 GCA_016297855.1 Oscillospiraceae bacterium | reverse complement strand
CTGCGTCTTGCCATGACCGGCACCATCCGCCAGTTCTTCAACGAGCATCCCGACAAGTTCGACCCGCGCGAGTACCTCAAGCCCGCCCGTGCCAACATCAAGGAGCTCGTCCGTCATAAGCTGGTCGACGTGCTCGGCTGCGCCGGCAAAGCCTGATTATCCAACTTATCAAAACGCTCCGCTGCCTGTGCAGCAGAGCGTTTTTGTTTTGCCCGGGTTTTACAGCGGGATGGTTATGTTCTGCATATACAGCGGCTGCGCGCCGTCATAGCTCTGCGGCAAATACTGAATCGACGCGATTTTCGGCCCGGAAATGCCGTACTTGGGGTTATAGCCGAACAGGTTCAGATACTCGGCAAGATCCGGCCGCTCTGCGTCCATGGCCGCCAGCAGCTCCAGTGTGGCTTTCGCGTCGTCAATGGCGCGGTGGGTATTCTGCGTCTTTAACCGGTACGCATCCACCGCGTTAGCCAGCTTATGCGGATACGGCCGGCGATCCTTGTAGACCGTCATGGCGTCCAGCATTTTCACGCCCCTGAGCGCATCCGCCTGTCCCAGCCGGTGCAGGAAATAGTACAGAAAGCACAAATCGAACTGCGCGTTATACGCCACGATCAGGGTTCTCTCGCCAAGCAGCATCTGGCAGAAACGCCGGGCAGCTTCGGATTTTTCAATGCCCTCATCTTCAAGCTGCTCAGCGGTAATGCCCGTGAGCCGCGTAATCGCGGGCGGTAATGTTCTGCCGGGACTGAGGCGGATGAACACATCCATCTCGTCCTCTGCGATAAGCTGACCGTTTTCGGGTTTTGCCAGCAGCACGGCCAGCTCAATAATTTCATCGGTCTTGCAGTTGATGCCCGTCGTTTCCGTGTCGAGCACCAGCACAGAGTCAAACCGCTCCATAAGCGTGTTCAGGCTCATGGCATCTCCTGCTCTGCGGCGCTGTGGATCGTGAGCCCGCCGGAGACAGTCTCCGCGTCAATCTCGACCGTGCCACCGCTGCCAAAGCCGCCACCGGCGCCGGTATCATCGTACACGCCGCCCGAGACCGTATCCCAGTCAAGCGTGTAAGCGCTGCCCTTGGGAATGGTAATATCCAGACTGCCGCTGACCGAGTCCAGTTCCGCTTCTTTCAGTCCCTGATAACACGCAATTTCCACGCTGCCCGAGGTAGTGCTGATGTCCACATCGCGGCACGAGCCAAGCACGAGGTCAATGCTGCCCGAGACCGTTTCGGTCTTCGCCTCATCGGCGCGCGCAAGCACACCCGACACGCGGCCTGAGACGGTGGACACATCCAGCTTCTGCGTCTCAATACCGCCGGTGAACGTCACCTCAGCCGAGGTTGTAACGACAGTGATTTCTTCCATCGCACGCGGCAGCGAGACAATCAGGTTCTTGCTGGGCAAATTGATGTTCAGAAGCCCAGACAGATCCTTGGAAAAGTCCTCGATCACGAGCGTATCGCCCGAAATATACCAGTCCATGCGGTATTTTTCCTCACCCGTATAGTCCTCACTGAAGCCGCCCTCGCCGCTTGCCGATTCGACCGTCACACCGCCGCTGATCCAGTGGATCTCCAGCTTGGACACGTTTGAAAAATTGACCTGTTCGAGCTGCGGCCGTTCTGCGGCGGCCGGTTCTTCCGTGTGCGCGCTGCTGCCGAAGCCCACAGTCCTTGCGCCGAACGGCCAGCTGCCGCCCATGAGAAAATACAGCAGCACGCCGACGAGCAGCAGTACGATGACGGCCCAGATGATAATGCGAATCATTGCACCAGTTTTCATGATGATTCCCTCCCGAGGTCAAAGCACGCGTTGAGAAGTCCTGCCAGCGCGGCGGCGATGAGGAACATCACCCATGTAATATACCACGCGCCGGTTTGAAAGCTTACGACAAAATACGCCGCCGTCATGAACATCCACATCGCGCCGATGCAGTTGCTGCGCACCATTCTGCGCTTTTCCGGCATATTCCAGTAGAATGCCGCCGTCAGAAGCTGCGTCAGTCCCGGCGTGAGCAGAAATACGATCCATGTGATATGCCACGCGCCGGATGCGAAGCTCCACACGAAGTACAGCGCGATGCAGACCAGCCAGATGGCGCCGATGGCGCTGTTCAGCAGCCGTTTCCGCTGGGCAAAATCGTCCGCGTCTGCGTCCTGTTCAACATGCACCTCAACTTTCACCTGCTTGCCGCCCTTCTGCACGCTGACCGCCTGTTCCTGCTTCGGCTGTGGCGGGATGTGGGCAGGCTCGATGAGCTGGGAAATATCACCGATGCCGTCGACCGCGGCCCTGTACGCCTCCTCAGGCGACTTGCCGTCGGCAAGCAGGTCGTCATATTTCTCCAGTGTGTTCTGCATGATTTCTTCCTTCAGCTCCGCGTTGCGCACCGTAAGCGCGGCGGAGCGAAAGATCGCGTCCACATATTCCGTCAGTTTCTGTCTCATGTCGTCTCCTCCAATAATGCGTCGATGATCGACCTGGTCTGTCGCCACTGCTCGCGCATCTCATCGTACGCGCGGCAGCCGCTTTCCGTGATGCGGTAATATTTGCGGCGTGCGCCCACAGTCTCGCTGCCCCAGTAGGACTCGATCAGCCCCGCATCCTCGAGCCGCTTGAACGCGGTGTAGAGCGTCGCCTCTTTCAGTTCGTATTGCTCGCCGCTGACGCGAGCGATGGTCTTATTGATCTCATAACCGTAGCTGTCTTTTCTGACGAGCTGCGATAAAATGATGGCGTCGGTGTGCCCACGGATCACATCTGCACTGATTGACACCCGGCATCCCTCCTTTTGACGCTATCATACATCAAGATACCTCGCCTGTCAAGGTATCTCGACACAATTATGCAAAAAAGCACGCCTGCCATGCGGCAGGCGTGCTTTGATATCAAACTTAGAACAGGTTCTTTTCGTCTTCCTTGCTGAAGAAATGCATCAGCTCGGGGCGGAAAGAATACTTGACCGGCTTGCGGCTGCCGTGGACGGCGTTGAGGTCGATGTCCGTGGTCGGAACGACGATGACGACGTCCTTGCCGTTGGAGTTGACATGCAGATGCAGCTCGCTGCCCATCAGCTCGGACACGTCAACGGTGGCGTCGATACCGTTCTCGTCGAGGTGGATATGCACCGGGCGGACGCCGACGGTGATCTCGGTGGGAACGCTGTCCATCTTCTTGAGTGCTTCCTGCTTCTCCTCGGGCAGTTCAAAGTCAACGCCCTGCACGGTAGCGACGTACTTCTCGCCCTTCTTGGAAAGCGTGGCGTCAAAGAAGTTCATCTGCGGCGTGCCGATGAAGCCGGCGACGAAGAGGTTGGCCGGATGGTTGAA
>JAEDFW010000145.1 GCA_016297855.1 Oscillospiraceae bacterium | reverse complement strand
TCAAGTCCAAGATGAAGATCCTCGTTGAAAAGCTCGAGGAATACCGCGCGCAGGAAGGCGCGATGAAAAAGGCCATGGCAAGCGCGCAGGCCACCTGCGATCAGATGATTGCCGAGACGCAGGCCAAGTGCGCATCGATGATGAATGACGCGCAGGGCAGCGTCCGCAGCCAAACGGCTGATCTGCAGCAGTCGCTCGCCGAAGAGCAGGAGCGCATGAACTGCGCCAAACAGGCTGCGCTCAACTTCATCGACGTAATTGAGAAGGATATCAAGGGCCATCTTGAACTGCTGGAAACGCTGAAATCACGCGATCTGCGCGTTGAGTCTGCGCCGAAGACCGCAGTCGAAAAGCCCAAGCCATACGACTGGCAGAATGACAGCGGCGTCGGCACGGTGCCTGATTTTGTCGTTCCGTCCACGCCTGTACAGCCCGCCAAACAGTCCGCCGGGGATATTGCGTCCGAGATCTCGGAAAACCTCGAGAAGCTCGTCGGCAGCGACCCTGACGTCGCACCCAGCGCACCGGCAGCACCGGCGCGGCCTTCGCATCCCGAGAGCGCGACCATCAAATTCAGCGATCTCAAATTCGGCAAGAATTACGACCCGACATCGGTATAAAAAATCGCCTTCCGAAGTGCGGAAGGCGATTTTATTTGCTTTATGTGCAGCGCAAAATCAAGATTCCGCCAGCTTGTCGATGAGCTTCTGATATACGATACGCATCTCCGGCTCACTCACGGCATCCAGTACTTCCTCGAGCGCAAACCAGCGCACGCCGCTGTTTTCATCGGGCTTGCAGCGCACAGCTTCGCGCTCATCTGCTTCAATCAGGTATGTCACGTTCAGGTGCACATGCGTCGAAACGTGCCTGCCGCGCTTGCGATGCGCGTCCACGCCCAGTATTTCCAGCGAATAGATCTGATCGCTGGCGGCGCGCGGCGAAATGAGGCCCGATTCCTCGCACACCTCGCGCAGACAGACCGAAAGCAGATTCTCCTCGCCGTCAGCGTGACCGCCCAGCCAAGCCCACGAATTGTACAGATTGTGATACGCCATCAGCACTTTCGTGCGCGCGGGATTCACCACCCACGCCGACGCCGTAAAGTGCGCCATTTCGTTGTTTCTCGTCAGCACATCGTCAAACGTGTCCATATACCGCAGCATGAGCCTGCGGTCGCTTTCTTCCTGTTCCTTGTACGGCTTATAGGCCAGAAGCTGCTCTCGTAGCGTCATATTCCATTCCTCCAAAAGAATCGGGGAAGCGGCTGCGCCACTTCCCCGATTGTTTAGCAAAGCTTGGCTCCGGCAGGGATGTTGTCATCAATCATAATCAGATTGAGCTTCTCCTCGCCTCTTTCGGTGTGCACGGCGGACAGCAGCATGCCGCACGACTGCAGGCCCATCATCTTTCTGGGCGGCAGGTTCACGATCGCAACCAGCGTCTTTCCGACCAGCTCTTCCGGCTCATAATATTTGTGGATGCCGGAGAGGATCTGGCGGTCGGTGCCGGTGCCGTCGTCGAGCGTGAAGCGCAGCAGCTTGTCGGACTTCTTCACAGCTTCGCAGGCCTTGACCTTCACGGCGCGGAAATCGGATTTGCAGAACGTGTCAAAATCGACCGGCTGCTCTTCCAGCGGCTCAATTTCCAGCGCGGGCAGTGCGGCCTTCTTCTGTGCCTGCTCGATCGCCTCGAGCTGCTCAATCGCCTTGGCCGTATCGACACGCGGGAAAATGGCCTCGCCCTTGTGTACCGTCACGGTTTCCGAGAGCTTGCCCCACGTCTTTGCCGTATCCCAGGTGGTGATATCTTCCGTTGCGCCGATCTGTGCAAAAATCTTCTGGCACGAATCGGGCATGAATGGCAGCAGCAGCGTCGCGCAGATACGCACGGATTCGAGCAGGTTATACATGACGGTTGCCAGACGTGTGCGGTTAGCCTCGTCCTTGGCAAGCGTCCATGGGGTGTTTTCGTCGATATACTTGTTGGAGCGCTGGATGCAGCGGAATACCTCATCGAGCGCGTTCTGGAACTGGAATTTCTCCATCTGCGCTTCATAACGGCCACGCAGGCCGGTGAGCATCAGGATCAGCTCGTCGTCGATGTCGGCAAACTGCCGCTCTGCAGGCAGCGTACCGCCGAAGTACTTCTCCACCATCGCCGTTGTGCGCGAGACCAGGTTGCCCAGGTCGTTGGCAAGATCAATGTTGATGGTATTGATGAGCAGTTCGTTGGAGAAATTGCCGTCGGAGCCGAACGGGAACGTGCGCAGCAGGAAGAAGCGCAGCGCGTCGACACCAAACATCTCAGCCAGCACATACGGGTCTACCACATTGCCCTTGGACTTGGACATTTTGCCGCCATCCATGATGAGCCAGCCGTGGCCGTAGACCTTCTTCGGGAGCGGCAGATCGAGGCTCATGAGCATCGCAGGCCAAATGATTGAGTGGAAGCGGACGATCTCTTTGCCGACAAAGTGCACGTCACACGGCCAGTACCTGTCCAAATCGTCGTGGCGGTCGTTTTCAAAGCCCAGCGCGGTCATGTAATTGAACAGCGCGTCGATCCAGACGTAGACGACATGGCCCGGGTCAAAATCGACCGGCACGCCCCAGGTGAAGCTGGTACGCGAGACGCACAGATCCTCAAGGCCGGGATCAATAAAGTTATTGACCATCTCGTTCACGCGGCTCTTCGGCTCGAGGAAATCGGTGGTGGTCAAAAGCTCGCGCACGCGCGGAGCATATTTGGAAAGCCGGAAGAAATAGGCCTCTTCCTCTGCATCGTGCACTTCGCCGCCGCAGTCGGGGCACTTGCCGTCAACGAGCTGACTTTCCGTCCAGAAGCTCTCGCAGGGCGTGCAGTATTTGCCCTTGTACGAGCCCTTATAGATATCGCCGTTTTCATACATCTTCTTGAAGATCTTCTGAATGGCGGCGACATGATAATCGTCGGTGGTGCGGATGAAGCGGTCGTTCGAGATGTTCATCAGCTTCCACAGGTCCAGAACGCCCTTCTCGCCGCAGACGATGTTATCGACAAACTGCTGCGGCGTGACGCCGGCGGCCTTGGCCTTTTCCTCGATCTTCTGACCGTGCTCGTCGGTGCCGGTCAAAAACATCACGTCGTAGCCCTGCAGGCGCTTGTAGCGGGCCATCGCGTCGGCCGCGACAGTGCAGTAGGTGTGGCCGATATGCAGCTTGCTCGACGGGTAGTAGATCGGCGTGGTGATATAAAATTTTTTCTTACAATCTTGGCACATGATTTTATCCTTCCTTTGCGCCTGCGCCGAATGGAAGCGCGGCGAATTCTTCCAATAGCATACCCATTTTTTC
>JAEDFW010000029.1 GCA_016297855.1 Oscillospiraceae bacterium | reverse complement strand
TGGGATACTTGGATATACGTTCATACCCCTGTGCTTCGGCAGCGGAGAGAGCCATGCAGTTGGTCATGGGCTACATCCTGCGGTATGAAGATCACTTCCGCTCGGTCATGGAGTCCCAGCTCCGCGTAGAAAGCGCAGAGAAGCTGAAAATCAGCAAGGGTCGGCTTGAACGCAATGAAAAGCGGATCGCGGAGCTGAAGCGGCTGTTCATCAAGATCTACGAGGACAACGCCCGCGGCAAGCTGAACGATGAACGCTTCGATATGCTGAGCCAGAGCTATGAGACGGAACAGAAGCAGTTGGAAGCAGAAGCTACCCAATTGCAGCAGGAAATTGAAGTACAGCAGCGGCAGAACGAAAGCATTGAAAAGTTCATTCAGAAAGCCAAAGGCTATGTGGGGATCGAAAAGCTCGACCCGTATGCGCTGAGAGAGCTTGTCCAGTCAATCTATGTGGATGCCCCAGACAAGTCCGGCGGCAAGCGCAGGCAGCACATCCACATCAAGTATGACGGCATCGGGTTTATCCCGCTGAATGAGCTGATGCAAAAGGAAACGGCGTGACCGAAGTCACGCCGCTCCCCGTGAAAACACAAGGTTTTCAGACAAATTCGAATTTTACTGTTTTACGACCACCGAGCATTTCATGCCGGCGCGTTTTCTGGTTGGCCCTAGGGTTCCAACACGGCGCGAATCAGGCTGTACCGTCCTTCGGTATAGCCAATGCCCCACGAAGCGTCGGACTTTTTCTTGCCGCCGTACCAGACGCGGAGCGTATCTGCCTGCTGATCCAGCAGGAATGCCACGCGGTACAGGCAGAAGTCATCCCAGCTGCCCTCCGCTCCCTGCTCCATGAGGGGCTTAGAGAAGGTCTTCCACGCCTTGCCCGCTTCCTTTACGGCGTAGAACAGTTTGCAATAATCGCAGTTCGTGCCATCCGGGTAGGCAGGATAAACGGCATGCAGGCTGTCATCCGTCGGGTCTCGCCAGATCGTCAAGTGCCAGATCTGATAGCCGGGCTGCTTTAGATCCGTACAGGTTTCCTCCGCACCCCAGTATACGCCATCTTTGGATATGCGGGTGCGCACCTGATTGGACTGGTTCTGGTAGCCGGTGTCGCCGGTATCCACATACCACATCTGCCAGTTGCCATCCGCCATCCGCTGGATACAGGGCGAGAGAATGCTGTATTTCTGTATCGGATCATGCAGAACTGTCTCCGGCTCTGACCAGTGGACGCCGTCTTTGGAGCGCATGCGTTTGACCCATGACTGGACAACATCATCCGCCTCCACATAATAAAGCCACAGTTCGTCATTTTCCCTGCAATACACCAGCTCCACATCGCAGTTGTGACCGGGCTTCGGCGCGGGCACCAGCGGATTTGTCAGTCCTGCCGGAACTTCCCACGTTTTTCCGTCATTCGAGGCCAGAATCGACGGATCTTCCAGCCCGTCGTTGTTATATGGATACGGCGTCATGGCCATCCAGTAAAGATAGCCGTTCCACGGCGCGTCAAATTGCAGCACAGACGGATGCGTCGCCTGATTGGAGCCGTCGTAGGTTGGAATATACTCCGGGCTGGGGGCGTTTTTTAATATGCTCATCCGCTAGTCCTCCATGAATTCATATCAATGGCCACGCCGCCGTACAGACGGCTTTCTTCTGCAGCAAGCGCAATGAGGTGACTCTCTACTGAGGCGTCTGCGCTCGTTTTGCTTATGCCGCCGCGGCGGAGTGTTTCCAGAAACTCGCGCATCATCGCGGCGTCGCTGCCGCTGTGACCGCCGGAAGGGGTGTGAATCTGCAGCGTGGTATGGTTGCCGCTTGCAAAATCGTCAAGCTCCAGCGTGGACGATTCCATATTGCCGCGAATCTGACCGCGGCTTCCCATAACATTTATAACGCGCTCACAATGCGCAGTGAACGCGCACATGCTCATACTGACGCTGACGCCGTTTTCGTAGAGCAGATTCAAGACCTGATTATCCACCACATCGTTGTCGCACCGGTAGACGCAGCGGCCATACGGTCCATGCTGCAACGCCGCCAGAACTGCCTCATGCGAAGGATCGAGACTCACAACTGAAACAAAGCCGTCGGAAGCTGCCTTCGGATGCTCCAGATAAAAGCGCGGGGCGTAGTATGGACAGCTATCCCGGTGCACGCAGCCGTCCAGACAGTATTCCGGCGCGCCGTCCGGCTTGTGCGCAGCGTTAAAATGCGCAAGCGAGCCAAAACTGCTGACAGACTGACAGGCGCTGCCGACAAGCCACGTCAGAATATCCGTATCGTGGCAGCATTTGGCGAGAATCATCGGGCAGCTTTGTTCGCTGCGATTCCAGTTGCCGCGAACAAAGCTGTGCGCCATGTGCCAGTAGCCGACGCTCTCAATATGCTGGATAGAGACAAGCTGGCCGATCGCGCCGCTGTCGATCAGCTCCTTTATTTTGACAAAAAACGGCGAATAGCGCAGCACATGACAGATAGACAGCACGCGCCCGGTTTCCTTCGCTTTCCGTCCCATGGCGATAAGTTCGGCACGGTCATAGCTCATGGGTTTTTCGCACAGCACATCGTAGCCCGCTTCCAGCGCCCGCACAACAGGCTCGAAGTGCATCCGATCCTGCGTGCAGACGAAAACGCAGTCTGCAAACTTTTCACGTTGGAAGACTTCCTTCCAGTCACCAAAGCAGCGTTCCACTGGAATACTATGCGCTTTTGCAAATGCCTCGCGGCGATCACTTCGCGGCTCTGCCACGCCGACGATTTTCAGTTCATTCGGGAAATTCAGCGCATAGGCAGCGTAAACATTTGCGCCGCGCTGACCCGCACCGAGAACGATGGCGGTAATCGGCTTCATTCAATATCCTCCTTGTATTCGATTTCGAGCACGGTGTCAGTGGCATCCGGCAGCAGGTATGTAAAATGCGGGATCGTGCCAAGACTGACAAACGGGATGCCCTCATAGGCATTTGTGATCCAGCTCTCGCCGCGCAGCACCTCGCTGCCGTCCGCCAGACGGCGGACTCTGCCGATCCGCTCTGGCTTGACGCCTGTCAGCGCCAAAGGGCCGATGGGGTTTTCAAGGATATGGGCGTAGAGTTTGCCATCCTTTTTTGTATACCAGCCCCAGTCCGGCTTGGGTAGCTCTGCGCTGCCGCAGCCGTAGATGCTTGCGCCGTTGACCGCCATCCAGCTGCCGATTTCTTCGAGCAGGCGGCAGCTGGCGGCATTGAAACGGCCGTTTGCGTCCGGGCCGACGTTCAGGATCATGTTGCCGCCCTTGCTGACACACTCAACGAGCTTGCGGATGAGCATGGATGCAGGCTTGTAATCGGTGTCGTAGGGATTGTAGCCCCAGTTGTTGTTCATGGTCGTGCAGAGTTCCCATGGCACGCGCTCGCCGCGCCCATTGCGGATGCCCTCCGGTGGAAGGATCTGCTCGGGGCTGACAAAGTCGCCGCAGTAGCTGCTTGGATTCTCTGTCACAAGACTGCCAAATCCCTCACCGCTCGTTTCCAGACGGTTATCCACAATGACGTCCGGCTGATGGCGACGAACCATCTGCATAAGCTCCGTCGCCTTCCACGCCTCTCCGCGCAGATCTTCGTAGGCATAGTCAAACCAAAGAATATCGATCTTTCCGTAGTTCGTGACCAGCTCCTCAATCTGTCCGTGCATATAGTCCAGATACCGGTCAAAATTGACGGTTTCGTCCTTGTATACAGGATTGTCGCGCATGGGATGATTGATGTCGTTGTACTTCGGATAGTCCGGGTGGTGCCAGTCGATCAGTGAGTAGTACAGGCCCACGCGCAGTCCCTCGGCGCGCACAGCGTCCACAAATTCCCGAACCAGATCACGCCCGCAGGGGGCGTTTGTGCTCTTATAGTCTGTCAGCTTGGAATCGAACAGGCAGAAGCCGTCATGATGCTTCGCCGTCAGCACAACATACTGCATCCCAGCCCGTTTTGCCCGCCGCGCCCAGTCCTTCGGGTCATAGGCGGCGGCTGTGAATTCCTGCATATAGGCTTCGTACTGCAATGCGGGGGTTTTTGCTTCGCTCATATACCATTCGCCGCGGCCAGGTATGGCGTACAGTCCCCAGTGAAGGAACATGCCAAAGCGGGCGGTCTGAAACCACTGCGTTCGTTTTTCTCTTTCTGTCATAGTTTATCCTTTCACTGCGCCTGCGGTCAGGGATTTGACAAACGTCTCCGAGAGCAGGCAGAAGATGAGAATGGTCGGCAGAACAATCACAATGATTGCTGAGAACATGCCGTTGAGGTTTTTGGAGTATGCCGTTGTGAACTGGCCCAAAAGCGCCGGAAGGGTCATATGTTCTTTCGATTTCAGCAGGATGGACGCAAAATAATACTCATTCCAGTTATTAAGGAACGCCATGATCGCCGCCGTTGCAAGACCCGGCTTTGCAATCGGAACGATGATGCGGAAATAGGTGCTCATATAGCCGCATCCGTCCATCATGGCTGCCTCCTCCATCTCTTTTGGGATGGTGAGGAAATAGCTGCGCAGAATGAAGAAGGTGACCGCGATACCGAGACTGGCATAAACGAATATCACGCCGGTCAGCGTATCCTTGAGCCCGAGATCCGACAGCAGCCGGTATATCGGAAAGCTGATGGAAATAGAGGGGATAAAGAGCGTTGAGGCAAACATCAGCGTCACCAGATTCTTGCCCCTGAACTCGATTCTGGCGGATACATACGCGGCCAGCGAGACAACAAAGACGCTGATTACCGTAGAGACAACCGTCACAATCAGGCTGTTTGCAAAATAGCGGCCAATGTTGAGCTTTGTAAAGATCGTGATATACCCGTCGAACACCCATTTTTCCGGCAAACCGAGGCCGCCCGGCGTCTGCTTGAAGGAGTTGAGCAGTACCCAGATAATTGGATACAGCGAAATCAGCAAAACAAAGGCCATCAGAAGATAGCGCAGGAATTTTGTCAGGAAGGATGCAGAAGTGTTTTGTTTCATCTCATATCCCTCCTTAATCCGAAGTGTCTGAGCGGAAAATCCGGTTGATGAGGCAGACGATGACGATGCCGAGGATAAACTGGATCACACCAGCCGTATTGCCGCGGGCAAAATTCAGTTTTGTACTGCCAAGCGAGGTTTTATAAATATAGTAGCTCAAAGAATAGGTGGCGTTGTCAGGGCCACCGGACGTAATGAGCGCAATTTCGTTGTAAAGAAGCAGGCCGTAATTTGCTGCCATCACGGAGATCGTGCCGATCATCGGCCGCAGCAGCGGCAGCGTGATATGCCAGTCGATCTGCCAGTCGGAAGCGCCGGCAATCCGCGCAGCTTCATAAATGCCGGAATCAATGGAGAAAATCTGCGTCAGAAGCAGCAGGCAGTTGGACCCGCCGAACAAAACGAACGTGAACGTGACACCCCAGAACGCATATTTGGAATTGGACAGGACGCTCACGTCTGAGCCCGGCCAGATATAATTGCAGATCTCTGTCACAACGCCGCGGGCGGGACTATAGAGATTCAGAAAAATCAGGCCGATGGCCGCCGTGGAGATAATATTCGGAATCAAAAACATATTCCGGGTAAATTTCCAGCCGCGCATCTTTTTCGAGAGCGTCAGCGCGACCAGAATCGTAAACGGCACCTGAATGAGCAGCGTCAGCGCCACCCACTTGAGAGAATTCATCAGCACCATTTTGAAGTTCGCGTCGTAGCGGAAGAGCTTGATATAGTTGTCAAACAAATGCTCCCAGCCCAGAAATTCCGGCGCTGTGAAATTCTCGTAATTCCATGAGCAGAAGGAGGTCACAAAAATCGTAATCAGCGGATATGCGTATACAATCAGGAACAAAATGGTGCAAGGAGTCAGAAAGGCCAGAATAAAGCCTTGCTTTCTGTGCTTCCCCAGCATCCGGGCGGCGGTCTTTTCAGCCGTTCCAGCCTTCATGGCGATTCATCCTTTCTCGTCTTCGGATAGAACGAAGGGGGCTTTGCGCCCCCTTCGCATGAACTGTTCTGCTGCCAATCAGCTTGCTGCAATCACGGCGTCAAGCTCGCTCACAACGTCGTCAACGGTCTTGGAGCCATCCTTGAGACCGGCGTATTTCGCCTGAATCTCACCCTCAAAATCGCCGAATTCGTTGCCAAGGCCAAGCGCCTGATAATCAGCCGCCATGCACAGCTGGCAGGCGGAGACAAGCAGCTTTGCTTCGGGCGCGTCAACCGTGTCAATCAGCGTCGCATAGTCAACATTGGTGTTGGGCGCCATGCCGATGCCGTAGGCAATGATCTTGTTTGCAATCTCTTCACTGGTCATGTACTTGATGAACTCGATACAGGCTGCCGTCTGAGCCTCAGTCAAGCTGTTCGATACCACGAAGCCGGTACCGCCGGACATGAGAGACGCGCGTTTGCCGGGTTCATTCGTCGGGAAGTTTGCGGGCTTGATATTCTCTGCGCCAGCTGCGCAGTCCACACTGCCGCCTGCGTCCCAGACGCCGTTGAAGAGCATGGCGGTCTTGCCGTCAAAGAAATCGTTGCGGTACTGCTCGTCGTCGTCACCGCCGGGGCCGAAGTTGGCGGAATCGATCTTCTGCAGAACGTTTTCCTGCATGAAGCCCATCACCTCGCGGAACGCGGGATCGTCAAAGGAATCTACGTCCGCACCGCGTGAATAGAACGCACGAGTCGCTGCGTCCGCCTGGAAACGACCAGCCGTCAGGATGTTGGTGGGCCAACCCGCATTCAGACCGAAAGGGGTAATACCTGCGTCAACCAGTGCACTCACGGCATCTTCAAAGTCCGCCCAAGTGTCCCATGCAGCAGGTTCTTTCGCGCCTGCCTGTGCAAACAGCGCTTCATTGTACCAGAAGCCGACCGCCTCGATCTGCTCACGCACGGAGTAGATCTTGCCGTCCGCCGTCAGGTTCTGATCGTAGCAGACGCCAGCGCCTGCCTTGAATGCTGCGTCTTCGTCAAGATACGGCTTGAGATCAAGAATGAGGCCTGCTGCGCTTGCAACGGGAACGATGTTCCAGCCGCCGAAATCAGCAATGTCATAGAAATTGCCGCCGCTGATGTCGTTGAGCGCTGTGTCGTAGATGCCCTCCGCGCCGGACTCGTCGGCAATGGCCACAAAGTTGAACTCATCCTTGTGCAGTTCTGCAAAGTCCTGATAAATCTGACGCATCTGCGCGGCTGCGGGCCACTCGGACTCGTCATGATAGTAGCCGTGCACAAATGTGACGGTGGGAAGCTCTGCGTCAGCAGGTTTCTGCGCCGGTTCTTCCGTCTTGGAATCCGCAGCAGTGGGCTGCTCATCCTGCTTTGAAGGCGCGTTCGTCTGCTTTGCACACCCGGCAAACAGACTGATCACCAGAAGTGATGCCAATAAAAGTGCAAGAATCTTCTTCATAATACCCTCCATTTTTTTAATCCGTACACGGCCGGTTCATGCCCAGGCTTTGTCGGTATCTTTAGTCTAGCTGTGATTTGCGCGGAACACCATAGAACTTTCTGGCGGCGCGTTGCGATTTTTTGACCTGCTCTGCAAAACAAAACGCCGTCAGATTGTGCGTATTGCACAATCCGGCGGCGTTTTTCGCTCACAGTGTTGTATTTTTTTGATATAGTTGTGTTTTTTCTACCGTTTATGAAAGAGCCCCGTCTGCATTTGATATGATAGAGATGATCTCAGAGCGCACGTCCTTTCCCAGCAGCAGCTCGTCAAGCAGCTGTTCCAGCTGCGCGCTCAGTTTGGCCGGCAGAACGGAATACAATGTCAGAATCTGCTCGTCTGCCTGCTTGCAGACCTGCACAGCGTCAGATAGAACAGGAACCTGTTCATGAACCCATGCATCCGAAATTTTGGGGTTGCTGGGCGCCTGATGCGTCTTTGTTACGATCTGCTTCTGCACATCTTCACTGAGCATATATTTGAGAAACCGTATGCAGGCGTCAATCTGTTCTTCTGAGCCGGTATTGCTGATGACATAGCCGGTTGCAGGATTGGCGTAGGCAATCGTCTGGCCGGTATTGCTCGGGAACGCGGCATAGCGGATCTCTTGCTGCGTCGTCGTTTCGGCGAGTTCCGTGTTTGCCCAGACGCCGTCAATATATATGGCGCTTTTGCCTTCAAAGAAATTCTGCCGGACATCCAGCTTGGTCTCGCGCTGCGTGTCATACGACATGGCGCGCGCGAGCTCCGAGACCGCAAGCTCCGCGTCCTTTACCCCGCAGGAGGATATTTTCTTCTGCATGAACGCCAGTGCATCCTCCGAGGCGGCGGCCAGTCTCGCACCTAAAAAGAACCCCATCTGGCTGAGCTGCAGCTGTAGCGGCACCGCGCCTGTCTGCGATTCGATTGCGGCAAGCTTGTCGCAGGCAATCCAGAATTCTTCCCACGTCTTAGGCGGGAGCGCTTCTCCTTCCGGCGTGCCGGTATCCGTAATTCCCGCCTGACGGAACAAAGACGCGTTGTACCAGTAGCCAATATACTCCACAGCGTCAGGGAGGGTGTAGATTGCGCCGTCCGGCTCCTGCAGCGCCTGTAGGATCTGCGGACTGACGTTGGACGCGAACGCTTCATCCGCTTGCAGATACGGCGATAAGTCCAGCGCAATGCCTTTCTTTTTCGCATTGGAGACGTACTGCACATTGCCGTTTGTGCTGATGATATTGGGCGCTTTATCAACCGACAGCATATCGGCAGCCTTCTCCATGACAATGCTGAGATCCGGCGATGTATCATAGATCACATGCACGTCAGGATTCGCTTTTTCAAAATCCGAGAAGATCTCGCGCATCCCGACATGGTCGCTGCCGCTGCCGCCCCAGCCGTGCATGAAGCTGATGGGAACCGGTTCCGCAGCCGGTTTCGCTGCACACGCAGTCAGAAATATTGAAAGCAGGAGCGCCCATGCAAATACTCTTTTTTTCATTCGATGATTCATCTCCCTGTTCTGCTTTTCCGCTTTTTATGCTATCATAACAGCAAAGCAGACACAAATGCAAGAGAAAGGTCAGGACATTTTTATGCGGGAGAAACGCAGAACATGGTTGCGCCATCCGTCCCTGCGCGGACAGATGATTTGGCTGTGCGTCAGCTCTGTGCTGGTCACGCTTCTGATCAGTCTGCTCATTTTGGTGCTGCTCATCAGCAATGTCATGGGCGCGTATGTCAACCGTGAGGCGGAGTTTGCCATGCAGGCAGTCAGTCAGAGCCTTTCCACCAAGACAGAGCTGCTGGAAGATATCCTTCTTCGCATCTGCAAAAGCCCGCAGATGGCAAAAGCGGCTTCTGAGACCCGCAGCGAACAGTTTAGCACACTTGTTGACATTTACTCGGATAAAAATATTGTCGAGCCGGGTCTTCCGTTTGTGGAGCTGGCATATTTCTTCGACGATACCGGGGCATTTGACTGCGTCAGCTATCATGAAAATCTTTCCAATGAGCAGGCTAAGCTGAATCAGGATAACCTTGCACGCTACCTCGCATTTCGAGAAACCGGCAAGGATGTCCAGATCGTGGCGGATGCGGCATATGTTCATATCATCTACACCGTATATGACAGGTGGGCGGACGCATTCGGAACGGTCATCTTTGCTGTCAATCAGTCGGCAATTTCCTCGATCATGAGCAAAACGTCCGATTATCAGGATGCGTTCTGGTATCTGTTTGATAAGGAGGGCACCGTTGTTCTTTCCAACAGCCATCTGAAGCTGACCACGCAGGAGCAGCAGCTTCTATCCGATACCAGCCGCAATAGCTGCTATGAGCGGCAGCTCGGCAGCAGCAAATATCTGCTGTTTACAGAGTTTCTCGGGATGGGGCTTCGCTGCGCGATCGGTGTTCCTTCGGCGCAGATTTTGCGGCTATTGTATCAGGTCGCCGCACCATATGTGATCGCCTGTGTGTTGATCCTGCTCGCAGTTGCTGCAATTGTTTTCTTTGCCGTTATTCATCGCCTGCGCCCGCTGCAGGAGATGACGCAGCAGCTGCAGCAGGTTGCGCAGCAGAATTTCAGCGTGAAGCTTCCGCAATATGACGCGCAGGAATTTGCGACGATGAGCCGCGCGTTTAACGCCATGACCGATACGATCGACCATCTCATCCATGACGTCTATGAAAAGAAGCTCGTCGCCATGGACAGTGAGCTTCGCTTCCTGCAAAGTCAGGTCAACCCGCACTTCATGTACAACGTGCTCTGCAGCATCGCGCTGATGGCGCAGATGGACGGAAACCCGGATATTCAGAAGATGGCCAGCAATTTTGCAGGGCTTACGCAGGCGCGGCTGTCAACCGACGGCGATATCAAAGTCACACTGGCGCAGGAGCTGCAATACGCCAAATTCTACATCGAATTGCAGCAGATGCGCTTCGGCGATAAGATCTCTTATCAGGTGTCCATCGAGGACGAGGCGCTGCTGGGCTGCCTTGTGCCAAAGCTCACGGTTGAGATGCTTGTGGAAAATGCCGTTGTCCACGGAATTGAGCCAAAGCAAGGGCCGGGCACAGTGCGTGTCTCGGTCAGTCTTGCCGATGCGGAAACAGTCCGAATCGTCGTTCAGGATGACGGCGTCGGATTCTCCGGGCAAAACGGCAGCATCCAACTGCCGCTTGATCCGCCTTCTGCCGGCAGCCGCCACAATCGGATCGCCCTCAATACTGTCTATAAAATGATGCAGCATCTGTATGGCCCTGCATACGGCATTCAGCTTGAGAGCTATGAACAGCAGGGCACGACCGCGACGATTCTTTTGCCGAGGGAGGGAAGCACGCATGACCAAAGTTCTGATTGTTGACGATGAAATGCTGATGCGAAAGGGACTTTGCACCCTGATCGACTGGGAAAAGCTCGATTGTCAGGTGATCGGCGCTGTGGAAAACGGGCTGCTTGCCCAGCAGTCCGTTCTGGCGCAGCCGCCCGATATCATCATCTCCGATATCAAAATGCCTGTGGTTGATGGGCTGGCATTGGCAAAGTGGGTCAATGAGACCCATCCGCACATTCGAATGATTCTGCTCACGGCATTTGCTGATTTTACATACGCAAAACAGGCCATCCAATATGGCGTCACGGACTATGTGACAAAGACGGGCGACATGGGCGAGATCATTACTGCAGTTTCCCGCTGCAAAGAGCAGCTCCAGCGCCAGTCTGCTTTGCGCGACGACCGCAGAAAGCAGGCCGGTGCCGTTCTCAAGTCCATTCTGGACGGCTCTTTGCATACCGAACAGGAGATCAACCGGCAGGCCGCGCTGGTGGGCTTATCTGCCGCTGCATATCAGCTCGCCGTTGTAGATACCGGCGCTGCGCGCCCGCAGAAGCAGCAGGCGCACTCCATGCGGAAACAGGCGGAAACCATGTTTTCCAGTTTCCTGCCGCGCGAGAAACTATACCTGATCTCTAACGGGCCATCCGAACTGTATCTGGTCTTTCTGGATATCCCGGAGCAGCAGGTTCATAAATTCTGCATGGACAGTATCGCAATGTTTCAGAAACTGACGGCACATGCAATTTATTTCGGCGTCAGCAGCAGCGTTCGCTCGCTATGCGGCCTTCCAGCTGCTCTCATGCAGGCGCGGCAGGCGCTTTCCGAGCGGTTTTACGATAAACGGGAGCTGCATACCTTCCATCCATCAGAACCTGCAAAAACACCGACCTATGCCGCGCAGTTTGCCGCGCTGAGCCGCAGCATGAAAAGCGGCGATCAGGATGCCTGCTGCGCAATTCTTTCTGACCTTGCAGCCTCGCAGCGGCAAACACACCAGCCACAGGCGCAGGTAAAGGAGACCGCGCGCATGATTCTGCATCTGTGCCGCAGCACATTGGAAAGCTATGGTCTGGATCTTGACGCGCTCGACATCGATGAGACAGAGTGGAAGCGTGATCTGGAGTGCACCCAATTTCACCAAATCTGCACGCAAATGCAGCAAACACTCATCTGCGCAGTCTGTCAGTGCATTGCGCAGATGCTGACCGAGGGCGGAAACCTCTTAGCCGACGTGCAAGCATACATCGACGGGCATTTCTGCGAGCCCATCACGCTGAAGGACCTAGCAGCTGCCGTCCATGTCAGCGCAGGGTATCTCAGCCGGTACTTTCGCCAGAAAACCGGCAAAACAATCATGGACACGATCACCAGAAAGAAGATCGCGTTTGCAAAACAGCTCATTGAGGAAGGCAACCTGAAAATATTTGAAATTGCGCAGCGTGTCGGTTTTGAAGATACAACGTATTTTAGCCACGTCTTTAAAAAATACGCCGGTGTTTCCGCCAAAACCTATCAGGAGCAGATTCAGCGCCGAAGAAGCAACTGCGTTTCCGACAAGTAATATATTGCATGTATGCTTGGAGGCTTTCGTAGGCTTAGATTCGGATTGTTCTTATGTGATAGTTTTTGAGAGAGAAGAGACTAATAGGTTTGCTTCTGCAGGAGCCCAGTTTAACTATACATACAATGGCATCACATATAAATTGAGATAGGTGATGCTTCGTACAAGTACGGAACATCAATTAAAATCTGACCGCCCAGCGGTCAGGCATAGCAACAGCAAGCCCAGTAACTGGCCCGCACCACGGCAACTGGAATTTTCAATCAATGTGCCTATTTATCGCCTGCTGCCGCAAGGCCAGACGATCTCTTTCCCCATACGCGCTTTTGCCAATATGTACACTATGCGCTATATCATCTTGAACGATTGGAGGCCTGCATATGAACCGAAAGCAATTGCCCGCTGTCTTGGCGGCTATTCTTGTGTTATTCAGTGCTGTGCTTTTTTCTGGCTGTGACGGCAGTGGTAACGCACCGCAGATCGACGCAAAGGCATTCCCGAGCGGAAACGTACTGTCCATCGAAATTCCTGCCAGACTGACCGGCGGTGTCTATTCTACGTATTGGGGCAACCAATTTTGTTCCGATGAGACATTTTTTGAGATTCAGCGGCGGCTGAGCCGGGACGACTGTGTTAGCTTTGCAATCCGGCATGCGCAGAGCAAAACAGTGGCTATGCGCATCGATGTTTCGCAAACGGACGGAACGAAGGGCTATTATCTGCTCTCACCAGTCGACAATGCCACAGCAGAAGGCTCGTATGTCTTTCACTCCATGCGCTACCGTTGCTACCGCGAGCAAACTGCGGACGGCGGCGAAACCGGTGAGCCGGACTATCTGCTCCTGCCCGGCTTCTGGCTGGAACGCGAACTTTGGCAGACAGTTGATCTGGCCGTGTGTTACGACACACCGTATCTCTGCGGCCCGATTGAAGAAAACGGCGAACCATGCGATGAGCCAATGGCGTACTTTGACGCTTTCTATCGTGGTAGCGGATGGTACAGCGTTGAGGAATCGGATTATCAGCTGCGCGTCACGCCTAACCCTGCAGCAGTGGACGCAACTGCGTTCTTACTGTCATTCTCAGAAGCGGACGAGCAGATATATCTGACGATTCTGCCCTGCGAGCCAAAGGCATAGACCAAATTGCTTAGTGCTTAGCGCGGCAACCCTGCTGTGATCGGCGAGGCTAGAAGTATACTGTACGTGGTGCAGATGGCAAAACTATCTGCGCCCGGTTGCGTTCTCCTAAAACAACTCATTCCAACCAATAATCCGGCCTCGCCACAACCGTAAATCCTGCTGAGCCTGTAATCACAACGCCGTTCGCACTACCGCTGCAATGGATGATCAGCAGATTGCCGTCTGCGTCTATTCCACCGACAATACCGACGTGGGAACCGTCTGGGTAGAAAACAAAGTTGCCAGAGACTGGGTTCGCCGAAGATCGAAGCGATACCAGATCCTCATCGTCGGCCAGTTCAGTCAAGTTCATAAAGCTGTACAGTTTGTTCATGTTTTTTCTCCTTTCTGTTTTTGACAAAAAAAGACCGCAACTGCCTTTGCGGCAATTACGATCTTTCTGGTCCAGTATGATGTTGTCTGCCGTGGCCTTCCAGCGAATTCAGGGACATACAGCGTCCCCAGAGATACTCCTTCCTAGAATTGCTCCGCCCTGAAATACAAGTAATTGTAGGAAAAAGACAGGGGAGGTGTAAACATGCGGATTCTGAAAGGCAGCAAAGTCACTTTTTTTATAACAAAACGCGCCGGGTTTTGGCAGGGTGCTCATAAGACGGTAATCTGAAAAATTACGAAATGAGCATCATTAACAGATACCGCTCTGTCATGGGGATTCGGTCGTTCCTTCCATGGATAGTCGGAAGCAAGGTAGGTGAGTAAGCTCATGTTTCGCACCTCCAAGCGCAGGATTTAAAGACTGGCATCTAGTACCAGCGCGTCCAGTTTCTCCTTTTTCTGCTCTTGTTCCTGCTCTGCTGATCTCTGCATGGAATTCAACCGGAACAGAACGGTTTCAATCTGTTGTTTTGTGTTCTGCACTTGTTCCTTTGACTGACTGATCTTGTCTAGCACAGCCCAGTCTGCAAACAAACCATCGAAGAAATAATCGGCAAAGCGAAGGAACCCGTCCACATTGACCTGCATATCCGCCTGAATGGTCACATCCGCAAGTTCCGTTTTGAACCGGCGCAGCTGGGACTGAAGCTGCTCGACGGCTCCCTGTGCTTCGTCCAGATGACTGTGCTTCGCAAGATCGGCGACCAGTCCTCCGCCAAACAGATCCCAGGTACCCCATCCTTCCGCACTGTCCAGACTGGAAAGCACCTGCTGTGTGGTGCTGAAGGCGGCATTGCCGGCCGAGATTGCTTCCTGCAGCTCCTTCTTCTGACTTTCGAGGAAAGCGCTGCGCTCCTCAAGTTTAAGGATCTCTTCTCCATTGGAGCCACCGGCGGCCTTGATAGCATCAGCTTTCTCTTTCAGAATCTCATCGTAGCGGTGCTCACAGCCCCGCAGAGCAG
Source organism: Oscillospiraceae bacterium (assembly GCA_016297855.1). Classification (GTDB taxonomy): domain Bacteria; phylum Bacillota; class Clostridia; order Oscillospirales; family Oscillospiraceae; genus CAG-170. Next base: position 1,842 of record JAEDFW010000029.1, on the reverse strand, counting down.
ACAGCTCCGATTCATACCGGCGCAAGTCAGCTTCGACACCTTCCAGCTCTCTGGCGGCGGCATCGTATTTGACTCTGGCAGCGTATGCCTCCTGGCGCTCTTTGTCCAGTTGTTCGTCCATCTTACCGATCACATTGTAGAAAAATGCGGCAAGACTCCGGCCTTCCAGCCGGTCCACATCCGCCTGCTCCTCCAGCTTGATAGATTCCAGTGCCCGAACCTGTGCGGCAAGCGAGTCCCTCTGGCTGCGCAGCTCCTTTATCATTGCTTCCAGCTGCTTCGACCGGGCCATTTGCTCCTGAAGCTGCTGTAATTTTTCATCGTAATACGTCATATATTGCTCCCTCACTTTCGCTCAAAGCCGAGGTATCTGGTCCCCTGGAAGGACAGCTCACCCCGGTCGCCCTCGATGAGCATTCCGTATTCTGTTCCGTTCACTTGGAGTTCCATTCGGTCACCGCTATCCACCTGAAAGGTCACATAGTAAGTGGTGGAGGTGTGGTGATGGTGGTGCCCACCGGCACCGTTGTGGTGAAGATGGGTCACATTGGTGCGTTTGTCCACGACAGTGGCAGGAACGGTCAGCCTTGGAGAATTGTTGTTCTTGTTCCAATGGCTGATTCCTCTGACAGCGGTAACCACAAACATCCCAATCACCAGCACGAACACAAGTGTAAACATGACCCCAAACAGATCAAAACCCATCCCAAATCCAAAGCCCATCTTTCTTCCTCCTGTGCTTTTATAAAAGGGGGCCTCACGTCACTGTGAGGCCCCCTTAACAGTGTTACTCGTTAACAGGCTCTGTGGCCTGCTCCGCGGGTGCTTCCTTAGCAGGCTGTGCCTGGGGAGGTACCACGACTACAGGTGCTGTCGCGTCAGCAGCCAGTTTGCCGCCGAGAGCGCCCATGATCAGGCTCTTGATATCAATACCCATACCGGCACTGATACCTTCGGTGACCTGTGTGGTACCATTGACGATGTCAGACAGCAGCTTTGCACTGTTGCCCTCACCATACATAGTGATCTTGTCGACCTTACTGAGAGGCTCAGCCACATTCTTAGCGATCTCAGGCAGGGCAGCCATAATCATTTCGATCACAGCGGCCTCGCCGTACTTCTTCATAGCCTCGGCCTTCTTGTCAATACCTTCGGCCTCTGCCAGAGCTTTCAGGCGGATTGCTTCTGCCTCGGCTTCACCGACGGCACGGATACCCTCTGCCTCACGCTGGCGCTCGATCATCTTCGCTTCGGCTTCCTTGGTGCGGCGGAAGAGCTCGGCTTCGGCTTCCTGCTCAGCGGCGTAACGCTGGGCATCCGCCTTGGCACGAATCTCGGCGTCCAGAGTCTGCTTGGTGACATCAACTTCTTTAGCCTTCAACTCGGCAGTACGCTCGGCGCGAGCAATATCGGCATTGGCGGAAGCGACCTCAATGGTCTTGCGCTGCGCCTGTTCCTGGATGGAATAGGCGGCATCAGCTTCTGCTTTCTTCACATCGGACTGCTGCTTCAGCTCAGCCTGACGGATCGCCAGAGATGTCTGCTTTTCAGCAATCTCCATCTCGGATTGTACCTTGGCGTCATTCGCTTCCTTGGCAGCCTGGGCCTGTGCGATGGCAATATCACGGTCAGCCTGAGCCTTTGCAACGGCAGCCCCCTTCTTGATCTGGGAAATGTTATCGATACCGAGGTCTTCGATGACATTGTTCTGGTCGGAGAAGGACTGTACGTTAAAGGAGATCATCTCCAGACCCATCTTTTGCAGGTCGGGGATGGCGTTTTCCTGCACACGCTCACCAAAAGCCTTACGGTCGGTGACCATTTCTTCCAGCTTCATCTGGC
>JAEDFW010000028.1 GCA_016297855.1 Oscillospiraceae bacterium | reverse complement strand
CATACACCGCGCCGCACAGCGCAATGGCCACATCGTGCGGGCCTACACCGCGGTTTGGCTTGCCGGTCAGGTACACCAGTACGACCTCTGGCATGGCAATATCATATGTATTGCTTAACAGCTGCTTGACAATCTCGGGACCGCCTTCGCCGATGCCCATCGTTCCAAGCGCACCATACCGCGTATGGCTGTCAGATCCGAGGATCATCCGGCTGCAGCCCGTCATCATCTCCCGGGCGTACTGGTGGATCACCGCCTGATTGGCGGGCACATAAATACCGCCGTATTTCTTTGCCGCTGAAAGGCCGAACACATGGTCATCCTCATTGATTGTACCGCCAACGGCGCAGAGGCTGTTGTGGCAATTGGTCATCACATACGGCACCGGAAAGCGCGTAAGCCCGCTCGCCTTGGCCGTCTGAATAATGCCGACATAGGTAATGTCATGCGAGATCAGGCTGTCAAATTTGATGCGCAGTTGTGTGTCACTGCCGCTGTTGTGACTGTGCAGAATTCTCCAGGCAATGGTTCCTTCTTTTCTGCCGTCGCTTGCGCAGACCGGTCGTCCGCTTTGCCAGATGGCTTTGTTTTTGATGAGTTGCATATCCCACTCGCCGCCTTTTTTCTTAGTCAGAGACAGTATAACAGTTGTTCGTAAAATGCGCAAGATGCTATGCAAGTTTTTTTATTTTACTTGCATTTTAGTAAAAAATATAGCAGTTAATTTTACATGAATTGGCTATATATGAATTTTCGAAAAATTCTTCTTGCATTTTTCCGTTTTTTCCTCTACAATATGGGAAATCCCAAAAGGAGGCGCCCATGATGTCTGAACACAATGCTCTGTTGGAACGCTACATCAAAAATCTCGGCGAGAATATTGCAGCAGAATACGCTATTTCTCCGGAAGCTTATAACGATCAGTCAGTCAAGCGCGGACTGCGCAATGCCGACGGCACCGGCGTTGTGATCGGCGTCAGCCATATAGGCAGCGTCCAGGGTTATTATGTGGAAGATGGCGCGCGCGTTCCCATGCCCGGCAAGCTCTATTACCGCGGCATCAGCGTAGAGGATATTGTAGAAGCACATCAGGCCTCCTGTACCTTCGGCTATGAAGAGGTGGCATATCTGCTTCTGCTCGGCAGGCTTCCCACCCGGCTGCAGCAGCAGCAGTTCAATGAGATCCTCGCCTCTGCCCGGCAGATGCCGTCCGGGTTTACCGAGGATATCATTTTAAAAGCGCCGAGCCGCGATATCATGAACCAGCTCGCGCGCAGCGTTCTCGCACTCTACAGCTATGACGATATGGCAGATGACACCTCGGCGGAGAATATCCTGCGGCAGTCGATTGAGCTGATCAGTCGTTTCCCGCTCATTGCCGCCAACGCCTATGCCGCACAGCAGCACTATTTTTACGGAAAATCGTTGTTTCTGCACTACCCCTCGCCCGATCTGTCGGTAGCGGAAAACCTGCTGCGCATGACGCGGGCAGACGCCAGCTATACCAGTGAAGAAGCGCACCTACTCGATCTGATGCTGATTCTGCATGCCGAGCATTCCAGCAACAACTCCACCTTTGTCTGCCGTGCGATCTCGTCCTCCGGCACCGATACCTACAGTGCCATTGCAGGCGCGGTTGGCTCACTCAAAGGGCCGCTGCACGGAGGCGCAAATGCGCGCGTGCTGAACATGTTCCGCGATATCAAATCCGCCGTCGGCGAAGCACCGACAGACGCAGCGCTCGGCGCATATCTTGACCGAATTCTCGACGGTGAGGCCAATGACCATTCCGGAAAGATTTACGGTCTTGGCCACGCGGTCTATACCATGAGCGATCCGCGCGCCGTCATCATCCAGCGCTATGCCACCACACTGGCTGAGTCCAAAGGCCGTCTCGGCGATCTTGAGCTGATGGAGCGTGTGGAGCAGCTGGGCATCCAAAAGATCATGGCACGCAAGCATCAAACGCTCCCGATGTGTGCCAATGTCGACATGTATTCGGGTCTGATCTACAACATGCTCGGCATACCCGAGGCTCTGTATACGCCGCTGTTTGCCAGCGCGCGTATCGCTGGCTGGTGCGCGCACCGGCTTGAGGAGGTACTCACTGGAAACCGCATCATGCGCCCTGCTTACCGCGCCGCACTGAAAAAACAGCCCTATATTCCCATTGATACGCGATAAACCATGCAACCGGCTCCGTTCTTCGGAGCCGGTTTTTTGATTTGACGGTTGATTTGTCGCACGTCCCATGCTAGAATGAACTTGTTCATACGGATGCAGGCGAGAGCAGAACAGATACGGCTGGATTGGGCCGGCGCGGTTTCTGCGCTCTTTTCATATCAGAGGCATCACAATTCTAAAACGCCTTCGGCCGTGCGCCGTCCGGCGATGTAGAGGAGGAGGTCCTATGGCAAAATATATCATGGCGCTCGATTCCGGCACGACGTCCAACCGCTGTATCCTCTTTGACCAGGCGGGCAATATGTGCAGCGTCGCACAGAACGAGTTCACACAGTTTTTTCCTCAGCCAGGCTGGGTCGAACACGACGCAAATGAGATTTGGGCTACACTTCTTGGCGTTGCGGTCGAGGCAATGCAGAAAATCGGCGCGTGCGCGTCGGACATTGCCGCCATTGGCATCACAAACCAGCGCGAGACGACCATTGTCTGGGATAAGCAGACCGGCGAACCGGTCTGCCGCGCCATCGTCTGGCAGTGCCGCCGGACGAGCGAATACTGCGACAGTCTGAAAGCAAAAGGCCTTACGGAAGTCTTTCGTCAGAAAACAGGTCTTGTTATCGATGCATATTTTTCCGGCACCAAGCTGCGCTGGATTTTAGAGAACGTGCCCGGCGTGCGCGCCAGAGCCGAGCGCGGAGAGCTGCTGTTCGGCACGGTCGAAACCTGGCTCATCTGGAAGCTCACCGGCGGCAAGGTGCACGCAACGGACTACTCCAATGCGTCGCGCACGATGCTCTTTAACATCACCACGCTGAAATGGGACGAAGATATCCTGAAAGAACTGGATATCCCTGCATGTATGCTGCCGACTCCCCTTCCGTCCAGCGGTCTGTTCGGTTGTTCTGCACCGCAGCTGCTTGGCGGCGAGATTCCCATCGCAGGTGCGGCGGGCGATCAGCAGGCGGCGCTCTTTGGTCAAACCTGCTTTATGCCCGGCGAGGCAAAAAACACCTACGGCACGGGCTGCTTTTTGCTCATGAATACCGGCGAGACGCCCGTATTTTCCAAAAACGGCCTTGTTACAACTATCGCGTGGGGCATTGACGGAAAGGTTGAATATGCGCTGGAAGGCTCGATCTTTATCGCCGGCGCGGCCATCCAGTGGCTGCGCGACGAAATGAAGCTTATTGAGTCTGCGCAGGACTCGGAGTACATGGCCAAAAAGGTGCCCGACACCAACGGCTGCTACGTCGTGCCGGCATTCACGGGCCTTGGCGCGCCGCATTGGGATCAATATGCGCGCGGTGTGATCGTGGGCCTCACACGCGGGTGCAATAAGTATCACATCATCCGCGCCACGCTGGACTCTCTTGCCTATCAGGTAAACGACGTACTCACAGCCATGCGCGCTGATTCCGGAATCGAGCTTGCCGCACTGAAGGCTGACGGCGGCGCGAGTGCCAACAACTACATCATGCAGACGCAGGCAGATATCATCGGTGCGCCGGTCATCCGCCCCACCTGTGTGGAGTCCACAGCGATGGGCGCAGCATATCTGGCGGGACTTGCCGTCGGGTACTGGAAGAGCCTTGATGACGTTGTGCGCAATTGCTCGATCGACCGCGTATTTGAGCCAAACATCGACCCTGCGGTGCGTGAAGCGCGCATCCGCGGCTGGGACCGAGCCGTCAAGTGCGCCTACGGCTGGGAAAAGAGCGAATAGCGCCCTTCTGCACCCAGCGGAAATCATGCAGGCAGCCCAGTCACCGTTTTCAGTAACGGTAACTGGGCTGCCTGCCTTTTTCATTTTATACAAAAAATGTTTATTCACTTTGAATATTTTCATTTCTGCGTGGCATGCTATTGCTGCGGTTTTCCGCAATCCAATTTTGGAGGACAAATCATGAATACGCAGAATAACAATACCCAGAACCGGAATCAGAACAGCAATCAGAACAAGAACAGCAATCAAAATCAGAACAACAACCAGAATCGTACCCAGAATAACAATCAGAACAAGAACAACACACAGGACCGCCGCTAATCACCAATGACCGCTGCAAAGATGCTCTTTGCAGCGGTCATTTTTACAGTTCGATTGCTTCGCCGGTATCAAAGAAATACAGATACGTCTGCCTGACCGGCAGCTGGTAGATTCTGCTCAGCGCTTCTGCATAGGCCGTCAGCTGCGGTGCGTACTGTGCCGCGCGCGACGCCGCGTCACCGCCTACCCGGTCTGTTTTGAAGTCCACGATCACAAGGCCGCCGGACTCCTGCCAGAAGCAGTCGACCACCCCCTGCAGCATGAGCCGCTCCTCGCCGGCATCCGGTACATAGCGCGCCGCGTCGACCAGAATGGAGAATTTGAATTCTCTCCTGACGTTCCTCGCGGCCAGAATTCTCCTGCCAAACGTGCCGGTAAACAGCGTGAGGATTTTCTCCCGGTCCACAGCCTGCGCCTGATGCACGGTCAAAAAACGATCGCGCTGCAGACGATCCAGCTCCGCCTCAATCCCCTCCATGCTCGTACACATCTCATAGCGCACGAACTGCATGAAAAGATGTGTGGCGCTGCCGCGCTGGGCGGCTGTCATCGGCTTTTCCGGCAAAAAGCTCGGCTCCATCCAGCGGTGCTTATGCATTCTCTGCATCTGCGTGGCCTGCTCAGCCGCTTCCTCGTCCAGAAGCCTTCCCTTGAGCTGTGTGGCCGTCAGCTTTGACGGCACCTTTGTCGCCGCAGGATATGCGTATCGGAATGAGAGCGCCTGTTCCACAGACTCACGCAGCGGCATCTTTCCTGCTTCTGGCTTGATCTGCGCCGCCGCACCGGCAGTTTCACGACGAAGCGCGGCAGCGCTGTGGAGTCTGATTTTCCAAACATCCGGCCAGATGCGACTGACGTCATTCTCCCCTGCCGCTGCAAACAGTTCTCCTGCCTCTGTTCTGCAGAGCGCTGCCAGCAGCACCCAGTCACCCATTCGCCGCACGGATGCAGCAACCTCAGCTCTGATCGGCTCTGAAACAGTGCCGCCCCACTTTTTGAGCGTTGAAACAAGCGCTTTCGAACAATAGCTCATGATGAGCATCTCTTTCGCGCGCGTCATCGCCACATATAATACGCGCAGTTCTTCTGCGACGGTCTGCGCCGTTTTGCGCTGCTGAATGGCCATACGCGCTGCGCTGGGATAGTAGTACTTTTTTCCGGTATCCACTACATTCGCGCCGATGAGCAGCTCACTGTCAAGAAGTACGCCAGCCGTGTTGTCCTGCAGGTTCATCTGCCGCGAAAGATCGGCCAGAAATACGATCGGAAATTCCAGTCCTTTGGACTTGTGTATGCTCATAATTCGGACCGCGTCCATTCCCGCGTCCGACTGCGGCGGCAGTACGCTAATTCCCTGCTCACGCAGTCCGGCCAGATATTCGTTGAACGCAGCAAGCGTTTTGGCTCCGCCCGTCTCAAACGAGGTGGCAAGTTCGCGGAACGCCGCGATATTTTTTGCCCGCTGCGCGCCATCCGGCATAGCAGCGTAAACGTCCTGCAGCCCAGTCTGCTGCAGCACGGCGTCGATCAGTTCGATCAGGCTCTGCCATTGCATCTGCGCACGCGCCGCATCCAGCCAGGAAAGGAAACTCCGCAGTTTCTCAGATTTCTGTTCATATGTACGGATACACTCGAAATAATCTCCCGTTCGCTGCACGGTGCGCGGCTGCGCCAGTTCATCCGGCGTGAATCCGAACACCTGACTTGCCATAGCAGTGATGAGCGGAATGTCCTGATGGGGGTTATCGATGATGGATAGAATCGCGCACAAAACCTCAACCTCGGTGGTATCAAGGATGCTGCCGCCGCGGTCACTGACGCTGGCGATGCCGCGCCGGGAAAGCGCCCGCTGGTATCTCTGCGCAAGACTTCCCGGAGATCGCATCAGGATTGCAATATCGCCCGCGCGCGCCGGCCGAAGGCTGTCGCCATCGGCGATTATCGTACTGTCTTGCAGAAGCTGTTCGATTCTCCACGCCACGAAACCGGCCTCTTCCTCGGCCTTTTCGGCATCTGCCTCATCTTCGCCGACAGCAATGTCAAGATCGATGCAATGCAGTTCCACCTTTGTCTGCGGCGTGGCAGGAAAAACCCGTCCGGCGCGCAGGCGTTCTGATTCACCGTAGTCAAGCTCTGCCGCTTCTCGGCTCATAACAAGAGAAAACACGTCGTTCACGGCCTGCAAAATTTCCGGCCGTGAGCGAAAATTCTCCTGTAGCAGAATTTTGCGCGGCTCGTCTGGGTCTGCTTCCGTATACATGGGATACTGCTCATATTTTTGCAGAAAAATCCCGGGATCTGCCAGCCGGAAACGGTAGATCGACTGCTTCACGTCGCCGACCATGAATCGGTTCTTCCCGTTTTGTGACACCGCCTCAAAAATACGCTCCTGCACGGCGTTGGAGTCCTGATACTCATCGACCATGACCTGACGGTACATTGCCGCAATCTCACGCGCGGCCTCTGTTGGCCGGTTCGTATCAGGCTGCACAAGAAGCCGGATGGCCTCGTGTTCAAGGTCGGAAAAATCAAGCAGCTTCTTCCGCCGTTTTTCGGCGCGGTATCGTTCGTCAAATTCCTTCAGCAGCTCCAGAAGGCCGTGGATCGGCCCTGCCGTGCTGATAAGATCGCGCATCACGGTCTCAGACGAAGCATAGAAGCACCCTTGCGCGGCGCGAATGGCGTCCAGTGCGTTTGCGCGCAGCGTCTGCGCCTTCTGCTTATCAACCGGCGCGCCGCAGTTGCGGATGGGTGGAAGCCGTCCGAAGGACATGATTTTACCCTCAAATATTGCGTCCCAGCTTGATTTTTTGAGCATCGACTCCACCTGCTGCAGATTCTCTTCAAACACAGGCGCGTATTTTTCCGTCAGTGTTTCGTCCAAAGCAAGCAGTGACAGTCCTTCCTGAAGGGCACACTCTGCCGCCCGGAGCGTTTTTTGGAGCTGCCCGATCAGATATTTTCCCCAGATGGTGTCCTCGGCGCGGGTATCGCCGCCAAACTCGTATGCCTCACGGCACTCGCGCAGCCAAGCCTTGGGATCGACACGGCAGCGCATTGCGTCATAAACCGGCAGCAGCACAGCCGAGAGCCGTGTATCATCGCGCCCATAGCCCAGCTTATCAATAGTCTGGATGATGTTGCTGCGTTCGTCGCGGCTCGCATAGCAGTCCGTGAGCAGGTCGGACAGCACCTGCTGCCGCAGCACCAGCGCTTCATGTTCCTCTGCCACGCGGAAATCCGCCGGAATGTCCAGAAGGTGCGCGTAGGCGCGCAGAATTGAGGTGCAGAACGCATGCACTGTGGAGATCTGCGTCAGATAGAGTCTTGTCATCTGCCGCTGCAGATGGCGGTTTTCCGGCTGCGCAGCAAGCCGTTTTCCAAGCTCCGAAGCAATTTTGCCGCGAAGCTCGGAGGCTGCCGCCTTGGTGTAGGTGATGATTAAAAATTCATCGATGTTGGCAGGGGAATCATCATCGCAGACACGCGCGAGCAGCCGCTCGACAAGTACCTTTGTCTTTCCAGAGCCTGCCGCCGCGCTGACAAGAAGCGCGCCGCCTGTATTGTCAACGACTGCCTGCTGCGCAGCAGTCAAACGTATCTCAGCCATGGCTCTCCTCCTGTTTCTCCAGCGTCTTCCAGAATTTCTCTGCTGATACGGACTTGATGTAGCGGTTTTCATGACGGCACGCATCCTTGTGGCACGCGTGTGCATAATCGCAGAACTGGCATGAGCCCTGCATTGGACCGCGAATGACGGGATTCGGCGCAACCTTGCCTTGCAGCATCTGCCGCGTCAGCTCTGCCAGCTTCTGCGAAACAAAGCGCTCAAGCTGCAAAAGCTGCGCCCGGTCTGCCACATCTCCTGTCAGCGTGCCGTCCTTTTTCTCCTTTACCGGCAGATACCGCCCATCGGTGAAAGCTTCGTCCATCGCCGCAAGCACCATATCATCGGAAAGAACCAGTCCCTTTCGCCGCAGCGTCTTTGCACGTACAGCCTCGGCCTGCGTCTCATCCATACCGGGTTCCAACCGCTGCATGGGGTATTTGGCCGGTACGTAGAGCACACCTGCAGGCTGAGCCGCGCCGTCTTTGCCTGCCGTTTTGAGTGCGAAGAGATAGATGAGCATCTGCAGCCCTTCACCGAGCAGAATATCAGCGTAGTCGAACTCCTTGCCGCCCGTTTTATAGTCAACCACACGGTAATACTGCACTCCGTTCTGCTCGAACACGTCCACGCGATCGACGAAGCCGGATACCACGCCCGTACCCTCCGTTGTCTGCACACGCACCGGCGGCAGCGCACCATCAGCAGAAAAAGCAAGTTCCTCGGCGGCAGGCAAAAACGCACTCTGCCGCAGCTCGGCGGCTACGTCGGCCACCACAGCCTGCACCTCCTCCAAATTGCGCGAAAACAGGTACGCGTACCGCTCGGGCTGATTCTGGATATCCTGCAGATACTGCGCAGCATAGCCGTCAATATATCGTTGCGCAATCTGCTGCACCTGCTGTCCGGACACCGCTGCAAAGCCGCCCTGCTCCATCACGTCTCGCACGGTGCACTCGAGCACATAGTGGACAAACGTGCCAAATACCGGCGCGTCGATCTTCGCCTGTTTCCACGGCTCTGCCTTCAGCCCATAGCGGAAAAAATACGCAAGCCGGCAGGCCGAAAACTTGTCAATCCTTGATGCGGACAGCTGCACCTCGCGGCCATAGAGTCCATGCACCGTCTCCGCGTTCAGCGGCGTAAATTCATACCCGCAGCGCGCAGCAAGCGTCTGCGCAGGCTGCAGAAGCGCACCATCCAGCCAGGGTGCATCGAGCATACCCGTATGTACCACAGCCGCCGCCACACCAGAAACGTCCGGTAAAAACAGCACATCCTCCGCTCCCGTGACGCACGTCTGCGGAAACATCGCACCGGTTTTTGTAAACAGGAACGATGGCGTATCCGCTGCACAGCACAAAACCGCGCGGGACTTTGCCGCGCTGAATGCGCCGTAAACCCACCCCAGCTCACGCTCCAACCGCTGCTGCTGCGATGGCGCCAGGCCCAGGCCCATGGATAGCAGCTTCTGCCGTTCGTCATCGGTCAAAATTCCGATTTGCGGCGCAAACGCGGGCAGCTTTTCCTCTTCCGCACCGAGCACGATGAGCGCCTCGGCTCTTCTGTGGCGCATGGCAGAGAGCGGGCCGACATGTACCTCGTCGCTTGCTGCCGGGATGCTGCCCACCTGATAACAGCCAAGCAGCAGTGAAAACAGCTGTGTGAACTGTCCAATCTCCATCGGAATGTCGCCCAGCACACGGTTCGTCTGCTCCATTGCGGCGACAAGAATATCATACAGCTGCTCGGTCTGCTGTGCACGCTGCGCATCGCCGCGGTCATAAAGCGTCTGCGTCTGTGTCTGCAGCGTTTCACGCAGCTGGATGCGCGTGAAAAACGCTGTAAGCGCGCGCAGCTGATCGCCAACCGTCTTTGCCTGATGCAGATCCTCCCGCAGCAGCACGAGCGGCGAGATCGCCGACTCGCGCCAGAATTCAAGCTGTTCGATCGTTTTCTTGTCTGCGTCCGTCCACTGCTGCCCGAACCCGCGCGGATGCAGCCGCCATGGCTGCTGCCACGCCATGCCGCGAATGTTCCACACATGCGCGTACTGTTCCAGCCGGTCGGCAGTCTCAAGCGGAACGGGGCCATAGCCGGATTTGATGAACTGCAGCACGTCGTCTGTATCAAACCGCTCCGCCGCACGCAGGGCCGCCAATACAAAGCTAATCAGCGGCAAACCGCACAAATCCTTGTTTCCTGCGAAAAACGCAGGAATACCTGCCCTTGCCAACAGCGCCCGCAACGCCGGCTCATAGCGGGCTTCGTCAGTCACAGCCACGCAGATATCGCGATAGCGAAGCCCTTCGCGCGTCAGACGGCGAATCGTATCGGCGGCATAGGCGCACTCGCCGTCCAAATTGTTTGCATTATGTAAACTTATTTCGTTCTGTTCCGCTTCCCATACGGCCTCACCACCGGAAAACAGCGTCGTCAGCCAGAAACGCACCGCATCCGAACGCACCGGGCTCATGCCCTGCGTTTCTGTCTGCGTCTGCACGTCCAGCGACCGCGCCAGCTGAACGAGCTGCCGCGCGGTCTCGTTTGCCGTCTGAAACACGGCCTTTTTGCTGCCGTCGGTCGTGAGCGCGATCTGCACCTCACCGGAAACGGTCAATAGCGACGATATAATCTGCAGCTCCGCGCCCGTAAAATCACTGAAGCCGTCGAGATAAAAGATGCGGTTTTCCGCATATGGCACGTCAAGAAGCGTTTTGGCAAGCCGAGAGAGTCTTGTGACCGGATCGCTGCGCGAACTGGCGCAGACCGCCAGATAGCTCTCATACAAAAGTCCCAACTCCATTGTCTTCTGCGCGAACTGACCTGTGAGTTGCCCGGCCGCGTCCAAAAGTGCCTGTGGCGGCAGCTCATAACTGAGAAATTCCTCAAACGCCGCACCAAGTCGCTGCAAAAACTCGGCTCGTGTAAGCGCTGCGGCAAAGTAGCGCATCTCGTGCATCACCTGCTGCGCTGCGCGGTAAACGGTGAGAAGTCTGCCGCCCTTGTCCAGATATTCCTCGCAAACGCCGCCATGAATACTGCCCACGCGGCTGGAAAGGCGCGTGAAACTGAGCACCTCAGCATAGCGGCTGATCGTATCGCCGCCTGCGGCGCACAGTGCACGCTCGGTCTCGTGTGAGAACTGCTCCGGCACAATGAGAATCTGGTTCTCTACGCCCTGTCTGGCACGCGTGCAGATACGCGCGATGATTGTATCAGAGTTTTGCAGCCGGTCGGGGCCGCAGATCAGATGCAGCATGACTTCGCCTCGTTTCTACAATGGTTTATTGCCATTGTACCACACCACGCGGCGGAAAAAAACTCTATTCCCTAAAAATCACAGCCTTCAGCTGCTGCAAAAGCTCCAGCAGCTTGAATCGAAGCACCACCGTCTGTGACTGCTCCGTGATGAGCCGCAGCTCCCCATCTGTGATCCCGGCTGCTTCGGCAGCCTGCTCCAGCTCGTCCATGGACGCTGTCAGGCAGATCGACGGAAACACGACGCACCACCAGTTATGGCCGTTGGCCTCACCAATCGACACGCGCAGCGATTCGTATACGCCTGCCGGCAGCGTAAAAGTGTCATATTTCCGCGTCGGAAAGACTTCCTTGCCAAGCCGCACGCACACCTGCTCGCTGCAACCAAGCGCGCGCAGCATATCCCTGGCTGCTGTTTCAATCTGATCCAGTCCATCACAAAGCGCCTGCTTGGGATCGTCCGCGTCCTTCAGCAGCCGCTGCGTCACGGAAAGTACTGAATCGCGCACCTGCAGCTTCACCGATTGGTCGAAGCTCGTGTCGGAGTTTGCCACCACATGCAACCGGATGAGTTTTTCTGCAAACGTCTGCTGCCGCGCCTGCAAAATCGTTCCTGCCACGACCATAAGTACAGCCAGAAATGCGCATGTAAGAGAAATCCAACGTTTTTTCATAAAAACACCGCCTAAACTGAAGATACTTTCAGTTTAGACGGTGTTTTATAAACTTATACAGTTTTTGCCAGAAATACCTCCGGGTATTCTTCCTTCAGCATCGTGCATGCGACCGTTGCATATTCGAACGAGTCGTAGATACCGAACACCGCCGAACCGGAGCCCGTCATCTGCGCGCCGTAAGCCCCGTAGGTATACATCATCGAACGGATGTAGTTGATAGGAAAATGCTCCTGCATCACGACCGGCTCAAAGACGTTGCAGAGGCTCCCGCCGATACCCAGCAGATCGCCCTTCTGCAGATTCGACATCATCTGCTTGTGGTCCGGCCGTTTTTCAACCACTGCTTCGTCCAACTTCCGGAACAATTCCGGCGTAGATACGGAAAAATCCGGCTTGCAGACAACCAAAAACATCTCGGGAGCGTCCGGCAGCTTTGTCAGAAGCTCGCCGCGGCCTTCCACCAGCGCCGTGCCGCACAGGACGCAGAACGGCACATCGCTGCCAAGCTGCGCGCCAAGCTCGCAAAGCGCAGGCGTGGACAATGGGTTTCCATAGTGCCGGTTCAGCGCACGAAGCACCGCCGCCGCGTCTGCGCTGCCGCCTGCAAGACCGGCCTGCATCGGGATGCGCTTGTTGATAAAAATCTCAAGCCCGGGCTTTTCCAAGCCCGTTCTTTCGTAGAAAACCTCGGCGGCCTTCCACGCGAGATTCTGCTCGTTCTGCGGGAATCCTTCGGTGCAAAGCTCAACCGCAGGCTGCGCTGGGTTCGTTTCGTCGATCACCTCGCGGTAACAGTGCAGCTGCCAGGGGCTTTGCGTGTCAATGTTCACATCAACGTCGTCGCGCAGTGAGATCGTCTGCATGATGGACTTGATACTGTGGTAACCGTCTGGGCGCTTCTGCCCCACATCCAGCGTCAGATTGATTTTTGCAAATGCGCTTTCTGTAACAATTTCCATTACTTGATCTTTCTGCCCTCAAGATAGTACCGCTTTTCACGGCTGTGACCCATCGAGAAGGTCTTACGAGGCAAAACACCGTCGGCAATCACGCCGCGGAAGAGCTGGCTCTTTTCCATCGCAGGCAGCAGGAAGCCGATGGCATGCGGCTTCTTCGCCAGTTCAATGAGCGCGTCGTCGTCATGGATATAGTCGATCTCGCCCTTGTTCTCCTTGAGGTACGCGTCCAGAAACGCCTGCAGCACGCCAACAGCCAGCTCGCCCTTGGCCTTGTCGAGGAAGACTGTGCCGGATTCGTTCTCGGTGTACCACTTGACCGGGTAACCGTCTTCTGCGCAGCAGTCCGCTTCCAGTGCGGCAAGCAGCTTCTTTGTGTCAGTATTGAAAATCACACGGTGGATTGGCTCAAAGACCTGCGCCGGGTCGTGGATGTTCTCCAGCTCGACCAGTGCAAAGCGCGCCGGGTGATTGGACAGATCCTCGCCGGGATGGTTCTTTTTCAA
Source organism: Oscillospiraceae bacterium (assembly GCA_016297855.1). Taxonomy (GTDB): domain Bacteria; phylum Bacillota; class Clostridia; order Oscillospirales; family Oscillospiraceae; genus CAG-170. The sequence goes on along the minus strand of JAEDFW010000028.1, from coordinate 3,500 downwards.
TTCTTCATAGCAGCTCTTGGCTGTGGCAAGCGAGTGGTTGCCGTCGCCCACGGCAAAGACCATCGGTACGCCGCGCAGTCCCTCGTATTTCTTGCCGACGGTTCTGGTGTACTCCGTCAGCGCATCGTCGAACGCTCTGGCGTTTCCACCGTCGACCAGATACCCTGCGATATGGCCGCCACCCTCCATAAGGTCAAAATCATAGAGCTTTTTGAGGCTCGCCTTCTTTGCCGCGACCGGCTCGATGAGCACATTGTCATGGTCGTCGCAGAGCATCAGAATGTGCGGCAGCTCGATCGGCGCATCGCGGCGCACGCGCTGGCGCGGCGGAATGCGCTCGGGAACTGTCCGTTCGGTGGCGCGAATGGCAGATGTCGCATTGGGCGTATAGTCATACGCATCCAGATCAACCATGCCCATCAGGCCCTTGCGCACGGAGCCATTTTCCAGCGTTCGCTCAACATAAACATAGCTCGCAGGATAAGTTTCAAAAACGCCGTCTTTCATATACTGCGCCATCGTGGCATTGATGACTGCCGTGTGCTCAGCCTCCATAGGAGTTCCAAGCTCCGCCTCAGGCAAAATCAGGTTGATCGTCGAGACCGCGCCCTTTGCATGCTCACGCACACGGTCCCAATAGGCCTGATCGGAGGTAAACTGGTCGCAGGCAATGACCGCCCACTTTTCCATCTCATTCGTTTTCGGAAGCAGAATATCAGCGGGTAAAAATGCATTCATTGTCGTTACACCTTTCCTTTTGTTTCGTTCTGGATTTCCTGTTGAAAAAGCAGCCGCAAAAGCTCGCTGCCATTTTCGATAAAGGGACCGTGTTCGGCATTCTTCTCCGTGTAGCCCAGTCCACAGCCATGCGGCTGCGTGCTGTCGTAGAGCAGGAACGGAACCGGCGAACCGTCATGTCCGCGCGTGGCCATAAGTGTTTTGTGATCGGACAGCAGCAGTACGCGGTAATCCGTCTTTTCTTCATCCAGCGCGGCGAACAGCGGCGCAAGAATACGCGAATCAAGCCATTCGATCGACTGCAGCTTGCCCGGCAAATCACCGTTGTGCGTGCATTCATCCGGCGCTTCAAGATGTAAGCAGATGAAGTCCATGTCGTCGCGGTGCAGAAGCTCCAGCGCCTTGTCGCGCTTACCCTCAAAGTTGGTGTCGATTTCGCCTGTTGCACCCTCGACCGAGACCATTTCCAGCCCACTCAGCGCTGCAATGCCGTGACAGAGCGGCACCGCGGAGATCACGCCTCCCCAATGGCCGAATTTTTCCCGGAACGAGGGCAACGTGAGCGCCGAGCCCTGCGCCCAGAACCAGATGCCGTTGGCAGGCAGCTTTCCCTCCGCGCGCCGGCGCTCATTGACCGGCGCATGGTCAAGCACGCGGTGCGCCTCGCGCATAAGGCGTGTTAATTCCTCCGCGTTCTCACAGCCCGTGGGCAGCAGCGGCCCGATCACCTCGCCCAGATGATCGTGCGGCGGGATAGTGACAAGCTCCGTATTGTCCGCGCCTTTTTGTACCGGGATCTGCCGGAACGCCGGGAACGGATAGATTTTCATCTGTGCCCGGCGTAAAAGCGCGGCAAACGTTTCATCCGCCTCCAGCGTGCGGACCACCTCGAGCGCGTCGTCCGCAGCGATGGAGCCCGCGCTGTGCGACAGGATTTTTCGCTTCTCAAAGGGGATCTCGCCATCTTCCAGAGCGACAAGGTTCATTCGGTACGCAGTGTCACCCGGTGCCAGCGAAATGCCAGATGCAGCAGCCTCCATCGGGGACCTACCTGTGAAATATGTGCGCGGATCGTAGCCAAAGATGGACAGAATGGCCGTCTCACTGCCGGCAGGCAGCGGCTTGGGACAGTTGACCGTACTGCCCAGCAGGCCGTTTTCAGACAAACGGTCAATGGTCGGGATATTCGCAGCTTCCAGCGGCGTTTTTCCGCCAAGTGCCTCAACAGGATTATCCGCCATGCCGTCACCAATAATCAGGATATACTTCATCATGCGTTCACCAGGTTCAAAAAGAAATTTTGCAGGCCAAACAAAAATTGGTTCTCTAATTATTATACATATTCCTTCCATAAATGCAAACGCATTTTTTCACGACGGGATATCAGAATAACTTTTTGCCTGTCCGGGCATACTTGCCCTGTGCAAACTGAAAAGGAGTTGAAGTTATGGATACGTTATCTCTGATTCTCGCCATTATCGGCGCGATCAACTGGGGGCTGGTCGGCTTTGCGCGCTTTGATCTTGTGGCATGGATTTTCGGCGGTCAGACTGCCGGCGTCAGCCGCATCATCTACGCCGTCGTAGGTCTTGCCGGCCTGTGGTGCATCACTCTGCTGTTCCGCCGCCGCAGCAAGCACGCGTCTGAATAACGACCGAAAATAAAATGGCCGCCCTTCCGGGCGGTCATTTTATATGCTGTATTCTTTCGGCGCGCTTTTTCGCAAACACTCATTCCAGTCATTCTTTATTTGATATTGCAGCGCACAATGCACTCATAGCTGACGCCCTGATATGTTGTGGAAACATAGGCGGTTCCACGACCCACAGCCGTGACCACACCGTTTGCATCCACCGAACAGACAGAGTTATCAGACGAGCTCCAGCTCAGTCCGGAGACCTTGTTGCCATCCGCGTCCTTAAGGCTGAGGCGGAAATACTCGCCCACAATGGACATGGTAACATCAAAATGGCTGATGGTGCACATCGCCTCAGGATCCGTCGATTCTGCACTGTCATCGAGGTTGCATCGTACAATACAGCTGTAATTCTGGCCGCCTGCGGTGGCGGTGACCGTGGTGATGCCGCTGCCCATCGCCGTGACCACACCCGTTCCGGAAACCGAAGCGATCTGCGGATCGGCACTGGCAAATGTGACCTCCTGTTCTTCAGGCAGGTTCAGCACAACGAGCGTAAACTGCTCTCCGGGACTGAAGAAAGTCATATCGGTGTTGTTGAGTTCGGGCGGCTGCGTCTGCTCCGTGCCCGTCTGCTCAGTAAACGAGAAATCGCAGGTAACAAGGCAGGTGACCGACTGCGTGCCGCAGCTGACAGTGATCATAGTGCTGCCGCCGTTAACAGCAACAATCTTACCCTGCGCGTTGATGGTGGCGATCGCCTCATCCGCCGAGGTATAAATGACCTCCTGCGTACAATCGGCAGGTTCGACCGTAGCGGTGATATTGTAGAACTGCTCAGCCTCATCAAACGTAATGCTCGACGTGCCAAGCGAAAGACCCGTACAAGCAACAATCGAAGGTTTCTCCGGCTGCGCACTGGAATGGAAATCCTCTTCATTCATATATTGCTCTTCGGTAGGCTCGGTGCCGGCAGCCTCATCCGGCTGTGCATCCGAGGGTACTTCAGCAGTCTGTTCCTGCTGTGCGTTTTTTTCCTTCTTCAAACCGAACCAGTCAAGATTGTAGATCGCAAACGCCGCGCCAAGCACGACCGCGATACCAAGAATCACGCAGATTGTCGCCA
>JAEDFW010000144.1 GCA_016297855.1 Oscillospiraceae bacterium | reverse complement strand
CAGCTGCTCGCAGGCAGCCGCGGAGTCGCCGCCGCCGACGATGGTGATGGCGCTGGACTGGGCCAGAGCCTCGGCCACGGCGATGGTGCCCTTGGCCAGCGTCGGGTTCTCAAATACGCCCATAGGTCCGTTCCAAACGACGGTCTTGGCGGTCTTGGCAGCATCGGCAAAGAGTTCTCTCGTCTTTTCGCCGATATCCATGCCCTCCATGTCAGCCGGGATCTCGGAGACAGGGACAGTCTTGACGTCGATGGGCGCGTCAATGGGGTTGGGGAAAGAAGCAGCCACGACGGTATCAACCGGCAGCAGGAGCTTGACGCCCTTCTCCTCGGCCTTCTTCATCATATCCTTGCAGTAATCGACCTTCTCCGCGTCAAACAGGCTTTTGCCGATGCCGTAGCCCTTGGCAGCCAGGAACGTGTAGGCCATGCCGCCGCCGATGATGAGCGTGTCGACCTTCTCGAGCAGGTTGTTGATGACGTTCAGCTTGTCGGAGACCTTTGCGCCGCCGAGAATGGCAACGAACGGACGCTCGGGATCGGCCAGCGCCTTGCCCATGATGCCGATCTCCTTCTGGATCAGGTAGCCGCAGACAGCAGGCAGGTAATCGGCCACACCGGCAGTGGAGGAATGGGCGCGATGTGCAGAGCCGAACGCGTCGTTGACAAAGATATCAGCAAGGGATGCCAGCTTCTTCGACAGCTCAGCGTCGTTCTTCGTCTCACCCTTTTCAAAGCGGGTGTTTTCCAGCAGCATCACTTCGCCGTCTTTCAAAGAGGAGGCCAGCGCCTGTGCGCTTTCACCCACAACGTCCTCGGCCATCTTGACTTCCTGGCCGAGCAGCTCGCTCAGGCGCTTGGCGACGATCTTCAGAGACAGTTCGCTCTTCCACTCACCCTTGGGCTTGCCCATGTGCGAGCAGAGGATGACACGCGCGCCGTTTTTCACGAGATACTCAATGGTGGGCAGCGCCGCAACGATGCGCTTGTCGCTGGTGATGACACCGTCCTTGGTGGGGACGTTGAAATCGCAGCGGCACAACACGCGTTTGCCGCGTACGTCGATATCTTCTACAGATTTCTTGTTATAGTTCATTGTGGTCCTCCTTGTGCTTGTTCCAGTTGATCATCCTGCCCTGCGGCTGCATGTGGGGGAATCCCTGCTGCCGCAGCGCTTCAAACACGCCGATGGCGGCGCTGTTGCCTAAGTTGAGACTCCGCGCTTCAGCGCGGATGGGGATGCGGACGCAATCGTCATAATGCGCCGCGAGAAACTCCTCGGGCAGCCCCTTCGTCTCTTTGCCGAAGAAGAGAAAACAGCCGTCGGGATAATCCATGTCTGTGTAGCTGTGCGGGGCTTTGGTCGAGAACAGACGCATACAGCTTACGTCATTTTTCAGAAAAAAATCCCCGAGATTTTCATATACACGCACGTCGACCAGATGCCAGTAGTCAAGGCCCGCGCGCTTGACCGCCTTGTCGGAGATGTCAAAGCCAAGAGGCTTGATGAGGTGCAGCACGCTGCCGGTGGCGGCGCACGTGCGGGCGATATTGCCGGTATTCGACGGGATCTCCGGCTCGACCAGAACAACGTGCAGCATAAAACAAGACTCCCGGGTGCGATTGATCTTTTGCGGAGGGACTCTGTCAGAATCCCAACACATGCAAGCATATTCTATGATAGAACATCGTAAATTTCAACTGTTTTTTCTGAAAAAAATCATATTTTTACGGGAAATAATTCTTCCCGGAAACCGTTGTTTACACGCCGGGCATCCAGTCGACTTCCTGCAGGCCGTTGTCGCGCAGAAAAGCGTTCACCTGTGAGAACGGGCGGCTGCCAAAAAAACCGCGGTAGGCGCTCAAGGGGCTTGGATGCGGCGAAGACACGATCAGACGCGGATACGCCGAGCGGCGGATGACACCGGCCTGCTTCTGCGCCTGCGCGCCCCACAGGACAAACGCCACGGGCTGCGGAAGCTGACCGATCGCGCCGACAACAGCGCTCGTAAACGTCTGCCAGCCGAAGTTCTTATGGCTGTTGGCCTGGCCGCCGGCGACCGATAGCACGGTGTTGAGCAGAAATACACCCTGCCGCGCCCATGCCGCGAGACAGCCGCTTTCCGGCGGCTCGATTCCCAGATCCGTTCGCAGCTCCTGATAAATATTTACGAGCGACGGCGGCAGCTTTACGCCCGGCCGCACCGAAAATGCCAGCCCGTGCGCCTGCCCCGGCTCGTGATACGGGTCCTGCCCCAGAATCACGGCGCGCACATGCTGCGGCGGTGTGAGCGTGAACGCAGCGAAGCGATCTTCTTCCGGGGGATAGACTGCGCCTGCCGAGCAGGCTTCATCCACGCGGCAACAGAGCGTCTGAAAATACGGCTGCTGCAGCTCATTCTGCAGCAGCGGCGTCCATGCGCCGAGACCAGAAATGTCCATCTTTTTCCTCCAAAATGTCATTTTTCATACCATAACACACCGCAGAGCGGAACGCAAGCGCTGTGCACAGCATAGTCTTGAAGGAGGTGATGTAAGATGCAGATCCATGTGGTGAGCCCCGGGCAGACGCTCTATGAGATCGGCAGGTTATACGGCATTGCGCCGGGTTTCATCGCGCGCTACAACGGCCTGCGAGAGCCGTACCGGCTGGCGGTGGGGCAGGCACTTCTGATCCTGCGGCCGGAGCGGGCCGTGAGCGTTCAGCAGGGTGATACGCTTTATTCTGTAGCGCGCGCGGCGGGCATCGACCCGCTGGAGCTTCTGCGGATGAACCCGAATCTCGGCGGGCAGGCGCGGTTGTTTCCCGGGCAGGTACTCGTGACACAGCTGGAGGAAGACCGCACCCGTCCCATCGAAGTCAGCGGCTACGCGTATCCCTACGTCAATGTTCCGGTGCTGCGCGGCATTTTGCCGTTTGCGTCCAATCTGGTGCCTTTTACATACGGCTTTACGGCGCAGGGCGAGCTCGTCGGCATGGACGATGAGCCGCTCATTGCGCTTGCGAGGCTCTATGGCGTTCGTCCGCTCATGCACCTGTCTACATTGACGGAAAGCGGTTCGTTCTCGTCCGAGCGCGCGGCGCAGCTGTTTGCCGATCCGCAGGCCGAGCAGACGCTCATCAGCAATGTCGTATCGCAGATGCTTGCACGCGGTTACGGCGGGGTGGATGTGGACTTTGAATTCTTGGGTGCGTCGCTGGCGGAGAGCTACGCGGCGTTTGTCGGGCGGCTCCGCGCGGCAGTGAACGCCGCAGGCGGCGAGCTGATTGCGGCGCTTGCGCCCAAGGTATCCGCGACCCAGCCGGGTGTTTTGTATGAGGGCCACGACTATGCCGCCATTGCGGCCAATGCCGACGCAGTGCTGATCATGACCTATGAATG
>JAEDFW010000027.1 GCA_016297855.1 Oscillospiraceae bacterium | reverse complement strand
CTTTTTGACCCCGATGTGGGTACTGAGGAACTGGGTCATCTGGAAATGATTGGCACGATCGTTCACCAGCTCACCCGCACGCTCACCGAAGAGCAGATGCGGCAGGGCGGCTTTGATGCGTATTTTATCGACCACACCGCGGGCGTATACCCCACAGCAGCCTCGGGCTTCCCGTGGTCTGCCGCGTCCATGGCGGTCAAGGGCGATCCCATCGCCGATCTTACGGAAGATCTTGCAGCAGAGCAAAAGGCCAGGGCAACGTATGACAACATCCTGCGGCTCTCGGACGACCCGGATGTGAACGATGTGATCAAGTTCCTGCGTGAACGAGAGATCGTACACTTCCAGCGCTTCGGCGAGGCTATGGAGCTGCTGCGCCGGAAGCTCGACGAAAAAAACGTCTACTATATGAACCCGGCGCTCAAAAACTGAGCATAAACAGTTCGGCACGGAACGCAATCGGCCGACCCGTCGCAGCCTGTGCCGGGCCGGCCGCAGATCAATGGCTGTGACAAACTGGTAATACAGGACATCGTCTCCCATAAAAAGTGGGCCTGTGCAGACGCACAGGCCGCGTGTTATTATGTCCTGTCCGATTCCAGCCGCCAGCCAAAATCGCCGTGATAGATCATCTGCCGCGTCATGCCGCCGTCAATGCAGATATTCTCCCCTGTGAGAAAGCCCGCTTTCTCTGAGCATAGATAGAGTACCATATTTGCGATATCCAGCGGAGTTCCGACCCGCCCGACAGGCTGCTGCACAGCATCGGCGCCGGTATAGATGGTGTCCTGCGTATTGATCCAGCCCGGCGAAATGGAATTGACCCGCACGCGTCCGGCAAGGCTCACCGCCAGTGCGTGTGTCAGCGCGGTAATACCGCCCTTGGCCGCGGTATAGCTCTCGGTGTTGGGCTGACTCATGCGGTCGCGGCTGGAAGAAATATTCACGATGCACGCACCCGGCGCAAAGTACGGCAGAAACAGCTGCGTCAACCGAAACGGCGCGGATACGCCAACACGAAGGGCATAGTTGAATTCTTCATAGCTGCAGTCGTTGATGCCTTTCATAAGAGGAAGCGCGTTGTTTATGAGATAATCCACATGAGCATACTCATCAATGACCGTTTTGGAAAACGTTTGAAGGACAACATCATCAGAAATATCTCCAATGAAATACGGATTCTCTTTCCTATCGATGACGCAGACACGCGCACCCTGCTTCAGAAATTCCTCACAGATACACTTTCCGATCCCGCTGGCGCCGCCGGTAACGACGGCCACTTTGTTCTCAAATGTCATACCTGTTCTCCCTCAGTCCAACCTGTTTTCGGAATTTTTACTTTCAACGTTCGCAGATACCGCTTCTGTTCGTCAGTGATGCATCGGCTCTCGATTGCTTTCTGGATAGCCTTGTTGTGTGTCCACGGATCCAGGCGCTGCCTTTGGATATATGGCAGCGCTGCGTGATACTGCTTGGTCAGCGCTGTGGCAAAGAACCATGCGATCATCATATTTACATAATATTCTTCACTCCGTATCGCCGACACCCAGTCCAGATACTCCGTCCGGAACTCGCCGTCAAGATAGAATCGCATGAGCATCTCTATGCCAAAGCGGATGGTATAGGTTTGGCCGGATGCCATCCAGCATTTGATCTGCTCGTGCAATTCGCTCAGGTGTTTCGCAAAGATTTCCGGTCGTATCTGATCACAGGTTGCCCAGTTGTCAACGTATGGCAGAAACGCATTCAGCGCAGCAGTCGCCTGCTCATAGTCTGCCATACGCTCGATCAGGAAACCGTGCAGGTTGTTTTCCTCAAAGTATTGATGCGGTAAAATCTGCAGAAAATGCGCCGTTTCCGGATCTTTAGCGATACCCTTCGCAAGTTTTCGCAATTCCGGTGTCCGAATGCCAATCACGGTGTCCGGGTCGATATTTGGAATCAGCCTGCATAGAAACTCGCGGTATTTGATATCCTGCAAAGAAAACAGCCGTTCCTGTATGGCATGCTCTGTGCTCATCGCTTCAATCCTTCCAGAATGACTTTATCTGCAGGGCAGAATTCGTACTGACTGATTTCATCAGCAGTGAGCCATCGGATATCGCTGTGCTCCAGCTTCTTCGGCACACCTTCGGCGATTTCCGCATGAAATACACTCAGATGGACAGTCAGATCAGAATACTCGTGTACTACGTCCATATAAAGCTTTCCCACATTCATTGCAATGCAGCACTTTACTCGATGTCGTACGGCCAGTCAATGATTCCACCGAACTCCATCACCTTGCTGTAACCAAGTCCTGCAAGCGCTTCCGCAGCGAGTTTGCTTCGTCGTCCGCTGCGGCAATAGACAAGCACAAGGCTGTCCTTTTTCGGGATCACGGCAGCTGCCGTGTCCTCATTGACGGAGCCGACCGGCAGAAGCTTTGCGCCCGGAATGTGTCCGGCGTCGAATTCATCGGATTCACGCACATCCAGAATCACCGCTTCCGGATGCTCGTCCATCAGGCGTTTTGCCTCACTGGTGCTGATCTGCCTGTATTCGGCGGGCTGCGAAGCCTGCGGTGCAGTGCATCCCGACAGCAATAACGAAGAAATCGCGGCGATGAATAACAGTCGCTTTTTCATCTGCATTTTCCTTTCTCATCTGTCCAAAGCTCGGCAGGATACCGGCTGAGCACCGTGACGCTGGAAAGCTCTGACGAATGGCGCATCATATTCCGCTCACACTTTCGCCGGATGCCGCTGACATCGCGCGGATCAATCGGTACATGGTAGATGTAATTCTGGTTCGCGGCCTCATGCAGCAGCTCGCGTGTTTGCTCGTAGGACAGATACAGTCCGTTCCAGAACGCTGCGTCACAGCGTCGCCCAGCCAGAATCGCCCGATGCAAGTCAGCGTCGGTCTGCGCATCCGCAGTGATATAGACTGTTTCGCCACCGTATCGCACCAGAAGCACGAAATGATCGACCGCCAGATTTTTCGGTACCGGCATATGCAAAAAACGGTAAAATTCAATGGTAAAGCCGCCCAGTTGCACGGCCCCTGCGTCCGGCGCAGCCTCGTCCGGAAGAAATACTTTTGTTTGCGGCCGGGCCCCCAGCACACGGCGCAGCTTATCGCGGCAGAAGTGGTCGGAATGCGTGTGTGTAAACGCAAACGCCAGCGAGCCGTCATAGGGCGGCTGCGCGGCAATCAGCTTCTGAAACTCTGCTTCCGGGAACTCATAATACGGCGGCAACGGTCCGTTCGGCGCATCGATAAGCAGCTTGTGCACTCCACATTCCAGCAGCAGCCCGCAGTTGCAAACCAGCGTGATCTTCATTGCAGCATCTCCAGAAATTCCTGTTCGGACAGTACGCGTACACCAAGCTCATTCGCTTTTTTCAGCTTGCTGCCCGCGTTTTCACCGGCAACGACACAGCTGGTCTTTTTCGAGACTGAGGATGCGACCTTACCGCCGAAGGCTTCAATTTTTGCGGTTGCCTCGTCGCGCGTAAACAGGCTCAGCGCGCCCGTCAGTACAAACGTTTTTCCGGCAAAACGCGTATCAGTCACGGTACTGTGACTTTCAAAATTCACGCCTGCCGCGCGCAGCCGCTGCACAAGATCACGCGACTGCTCGCTTGCAAACCACTGTATGATATTCTCCGCCGTCGTCTGTCCAACGTCTGGTACAGCCGTCAGCGCATCCATGTCCGCCTGCATCAGCGCGTCCAGTGAGCCAAACACAGCGGCAAGCACCTTGGCCGCTTTCACACCGACCTGCCGGATGCCAAATGCACACAGCAGCCTGCTCAAATCGTTTTCCTTGCTGGCTTCGATCGACCGGCGCAGATTTTCCGCCGATTTCTTTCCCTGCCCCTCGAGCGCGGCAAACGCTTCATAATCCAGCGTATACAGATCTGCTGGCGTCGAGATCAGCTTTTTCTCAATCAGCTGGTCAATAATGGCGCTGCCAAGACCGTCAATGTTCATCGCCTCGCGCGAGACAAAGTGCGCCAGATTTCTTGACAGCTGCGCCGGGCACTCCGCGCCAGAGCAGCGCATCGCAACACCGTCGTCGTCACGCACAACAGGCGCGCCACAGACCGGGCAGCGGGACGGGAGCAAATACGGCACAGCTTCTGCCGGGCGCTTGTCCTTCTCCACTTCCAGAATTTCGGGGATGATCTCCCCAGCTTTACGGATCTTCACTGTGTCGCCGATACGAATATCCTTTTCCGTAATGAAATCCTGATTGTGCAGCGTCGCACTCGTCACCGTGGTTCCGGCCAGATGCACCGGTGCAACGACCGCGCGCGGCGTCAGAACGCCCGTTCGTCCCACCTGCACAACGATATCCTGCAGCACGGTCGTTTTGACTTCGGGCGGATATTTAAATGCCGCCGCCCAACGTGGAAACTTTGCGGTACTGCCCATGCGCGCACGGCCGGATAGAGAATTGAGCTTCACCACCGCACCGTCAATATCGTAGCTCAGTTCATAGCGCGTCTCACCGAGGCGCGCAATCTGCGTCTGCACCGCATCAAATTCACGGCAGATCGTATATGGAATGACCTTGAATTTCCGTTCGCGCAGATAATCCAGTGTCTCGGCGTGCGTCTGAAACTGCACGCCGTCAGCCAACTGAAGATTGAAAATCAGAATATCCAGCCGCCGCTGCGCTGCAATCGTCGGGTCAAGTTGACGCAGCGAGCCAGCTGCAGCGTTGCGCGGATTGGCAAACATCGGCTTGCCGGCTGCTTCCTGCTGTTGATTGAGCGCTTCAAAGCTCGCCCGGGGCATGAACACCTCGCCGCGCACAATGAGCCGCGCAGGCGCGTGCTCCAGCGTCATGGGGATGGAGCGGATAGTCTTGAGGTTTTCCGTCACGTCCTCGCCCACAAGGCCATCTCCGCGCGTTGCACCGCGGACGAATTGTCCGTCCACGTATTCCAGCGCAACGGAAAGTCCGTCGACCTTCGGCTCGACGGTATACTCAGCATCCGGCTCTTGCTCACGCAGGTGCGCATCAAATTCGCGCAGCTCATCATAGGAAAAGACGTCCTGCAGGCTCTCCAACGGTACTGCGTGACGGACTTTAACGAACTGGCTCAGCGCCTGACCGCCAACGCGGCGCGTTGGGCTGATCGGAGAAGCATATTGGGGATATTGCCGCTCCAGTTCCTCCAGTTCTCGCAGCATATGGTCATAATCGTAGTCCGAAATTTTCGGGTCATCCAGAACGTAATACTGGTGATTATGATATTCCAGCTGTCTGGTCAGGCGCTCTATTTCCAATTTTGCGTCTCTTGTATCCATGGGATTTCCTGCCTTTCCTGCGTAAAATCAGTCGCACCAATCTGAAAAAAGCTCTCCGGTACCTGGCCGACGATGACAGTTTCCGCCACGACCACGTCGGTGCTCACGTCTGCGCTCTGTGAGCCGAAGGGCGTGAGGAGCGATACCGTCATGCTGACGCGCAGCGTAATGCGCTGCTGCGTCTGATTGATGCCGGCGCTTGAAAACTCTGTGAACAGGTCTGTGCCGGACGTGGAAAGCGAAACGACGCGCACCGGCAGACGAAAGCCCTTACCGGCAAAAAAATCTGGCAAAATCAGATTTCCAACGGGGATTCCCAGTTCCAGCGTCTGAATCTCCGGCGCCAGACCGCCCAGAATATCCAGGATCTCTGCCTTCAGCCGCGCAACCTCGCCCATGTTGGTTTTAATTGCAGTAATGTTGCCGCTTACGTCCTTTTCCAGCATGACGATGCTGCTGTAATCCGCTTTTCCCGAACGTAACTGCTCGGAGACAGCGTCAGCAAGTGCGTTCGATGCCGCGTTCACGACCTGATTTTCTGCGACTTCGTGCACATACGGCGAGATACGCAGCTGCACCAACAGCACCAGAGCCAGCACAAACAGTACAAGGCCAAGCACAAGCAGTCTGCGCCTGCGGCGTTTTTTCCGGTTCATGCGCACACCTCCCACCGGCAAAGCCTATGCCGGCAGAAGAGAGAATATGCGCTAGAGTTTCTGCATATGCGCGCTGGCTGTATTGGCCATAAGGCGCTTGGTTCCGACACCGTCAAAAGCAACCTCAATCAGCGCGTCGCCGCCCATCGGTACGACGGTCAGCACCAGTCCTCTTCCGAACGCTTTGTGCTGCACCATATCCCCTTTGGTAAACGTCACGGCCGGCGTTTTCTGGCTGCGTAGCAATACAGAATCGTCCTTTCTCGCGCTGACAGACGGCCTGCGTGCCGGCGGCGCTTCATAATCGCCGTAGATGGAAACGCGATACGCGCTGCGGTCATAGCTCCCATAGCTGTCATATTCGCGCCGTTCCGGCCGCGTGACGTCTGTTTTTACTGTGCAGCTTTCGGGCAGCTCATCAATGAAGCGCGATGGCAGATTGGTGGTTGTGCGTCCATATAGCATGCGCTGACGCGCATATGAAATATGCAACGTCTGCTTCGCGCGCGTAATCGCAACGTAGCAAAGGCGCCTCTCTTCTTCCATCTCTTCCGGTTCTCCGATGGCGCGGTTGCCGGGAAAGAGACCCTCTTCCAATCCCACGAGAAATACATGCGGAAATTCAAGGCCCTTTGCGCTGTGCATGGTCATCATGACCACAGCGTCGGCTTCCGCGTCATATTGCTCGATATCGGTATAGAGCGCGATCTCTTCGAGAAACCCGGAGAGCGATGGCGTATCTGTATGCTCCATGTAGCTGAGAATGCTGGACTTGAGTTCGCGCACGTTTTCCGCGCGCGTGCGTGATTCCACGTCGTTCTTTTCTTCCAGCATGGAGATATAGCCCGTGCGGATGAGCACCTCCTCATAAAAGTCCGGCAAACTGAGCGTTTCCAGAAGTGCCGCACAGTCCTCGATCATGACCGTGAAAGCCATGAGCTTGTTTGCCGCTTTTTCCAGACATGCAAAGCTGTACGGGTCAGAGATCACACTGTAGAGCGGAAGCCTTGCAGCCTGTGCCTGCCGTTCGGCCATTTCCAGCGTTTTCGCTCCGATGCCGCGCGGAGGATTGTTAATAATCCGGCGCAAACGCAAATCGTCAGCGCGATTATTGATCAGGCACAGATATGCCAGCATGTCCTTGACCTCTGCCCGGTCAAAGAACCTTGTTCCACCGATGATACGGTACGGAACGCCGTTACGCTTGAATGAATATTCCAATGCGTTTGACTGCGCGTTTGTCCGATAAAGAATGGCAAAATCTCTGAAATTTCGACCCTTGCCGATTGAAAAAATCTGCGTGGCGACATAATTCGCCTCGTCAGTTTCGTTCATGGCTTCATAGATATGAATATGCTCGCCTGCAGCATTCTCGGTCCAGAGCTTTTTGCCCTTTCGACCCTTATTATTGGAGATGACGGCGTTGGCCGCGTTCAAGATCGACTGCGTCGAACGGTAATTCTGCTCCAGCCGGATGACCTGCGCGCCGCGGTACTGCGTTTCAAAGCTGAGAATATTCTCGATCGTAGCGCCGCGGAATTTATAGATGCTCTGGTCGTCATCGCCAACGACGCAGATATTCTCATATCCGCCGGCAAGCAGGGATGACAGCTGATATTGCAGCAGGTTGGTGTCCTGATACTCGTCAATGAGTACATAGCGGAATTTTCTCTGGTAGAACGCGCGCACGTCGTCGTTCGATTCCAGTAGCTCTACCGTTTTCAAAATGATATCATCAAAATCCAGCGCGTTCGCCTCGCGCAGGCGCGTCTGGTATTCGGCATAGACCTGCGCAATGCGCTCCATGCGGTAATCGCCGGAGAAAGCGGCGGCAGTCTCAAACTCAGCCGGCGACTGGCGCTTATCCTTCGCGCGTGAGATGATGCTCAGCACCATGCGCGGCGCAAAGACCTTCTCATCGAGACTCATATCGCGCAGCACGTCTTTGATGACGCGCTCAGAATCGGAAGTATCGTAGATGGTAAAGCTGCCGCTGTACCCCTGATTGAGTCTTTCTATATCGCGCCGCAGAATACGGCAGCAGGCCGAGTGGAACGTCATCGCCCACACGTCCATGGCCTCGGGGCCAAGCCTGCGTGCAAGGCGGTCTTTCAGCTCGTTGGCTGCTTTGTTCGTAAACGTGATGGCGATAATGCTCCACGGTGCAGCAGGACGCAGCGTACATAGCGCGTGCGCCCTGTTTTTCCGCGCAGAATCCGGCGATTTCAAGTAATCTTCCAGAAAGAAAACATCTTCGTCCGTGATATAGTCGGGGATCTCATAGGAATCCGACGCCTCGCCGAACGCAATAAGGTTGGCGATGCGGTGAATGAGCACCGTGGTTTTTCCGCTGCCTGCGCCGGCGAGCAGCAGCAGGGGCCCCTGCGTGGTCAGCACAGCCTTTTGTTGCATGGGATTCAGCATAGAAAATTCAGCGGCAATCACCGCGCGCCGCACGGCAAGAAAGCGCTGCTCAAGATCATGTGTCATAGCGTCTCCTGTCAGAAGTCAGATACTGATATTTTAGTACATTTCTTCCGATTTGTCGACACGTTTCTACAGATAGTTTTTGAGTGTCAGGAGCGCTTTTTTCTCGATACGGCTCACCTGCACCTGAGACACGCCGATGACAGCCGCTACGCGCTGCTGTGTCAAACCGTGAAAATACCGCAGGTCAATGACAAGCCTCTCGCGCTCGGTCAGCTTTGAGAGTGCCTCCTTAAGCGCCAGCCGCTCCAAGATGCGTTCTTCCTCGCCGGTCGTTGCAAGCACATCCTCCAACGTAAAGCCCTCGTCGCCCGATTCTCGCTGGATGGATTCGGCACAGGATGTTGCTGTCTCGGCGCTCGCGATCTCTTCAGGCGAGAGATCAAGTACCTCTGAAAGCTCTGAAATGCTCGGTTCTCTTCCAAGTTCGCCTGTCAGGCGGTCACGCGTCTGCTTGATGGCTACGGCGCGTTCTTTGATGCTGCGGCTGACCTTGACCGCGCCGTCGTCACGCAGGAAGCGCCGGATCTCGCCCGCGATTTTCGGCACTGCATAGGTGGAAAACTGCGTGCCGTAGGACGTGTCAAATCCTGCGATGGCTTTTAAAAAGCCTACGCAGCCAAGCTGGTACAGATCATCCGGCTCGGCGCCTCGGCCAAAATATCGCCGTGCGATTGACCAGATGAGCCCGGAATTTTCCGTCACCAGTTGTTCAGATGCCGCGCGGTCGCCGGATTGCGCGCGGGTGATCAGTTCATCCATATTCTGCGTCAAGCGTTACCGCCCCGCTGCACGATTTTCCGCTTCATATGTACGGTTGTCCCCTTGCCGGGCGAGGATGTTACCTTCAGCTCGGTCATAAAGCTTTCCATGATGGTAAAACCCATGCCGCTGCGTTCGGCGCCTCCGGTTGAGAACATTGGTTTTCTCGCCTGTGCCACATCCTCGATACCGCAGCCGCGGTCCTTGACCACGATATCCAGAATTCCGCCGGGCAAAATGCGGCACTTGAGCTGCACCGTGCCGATCGATTGCTTGTAGGCGTGGACAATGCAATTGGTCACGGCCTCAGAAACGGCGGTCTTGATGTCGTTGAGCTCCTCCAGATTCGGATCCAGCTGCGCTGCAAAACACGCTACCGCTGCGCGCGCAAAGCTCTCATTTGCCGATTTGCTTGGAAATTCCAACGTCATATAGTTTTCCAGTTTCATACGCTTGTTGCTCCTTCCTCAATCTCCACCAGCCGTTCAATGCCGGAGGCCAGAAATACCTTCATTGCCTGCGGCGGCACACAGCGCAGACGCACCTTCCCGCTGATTTCCCGCATACGGCGAAGGGTGCTGATCACAATGGCAATGCCGCTGGAGTCCATAAACGTCACGTCCTTAAAATCAAGAACGCACAGCACCGGCAGGTATAGGTCAATCTTGTTTCCCACTACGCGCATGGTATCTTTTGCGCTATGATGGTCGATCTCTCCCTTCAGCGCGATGGTGAGCTTTTTATCCTGCAAAAAGCTTGTCAGATTCATATGTATCAGCTCCAGACATAAAAAATGGACACGCACAAACTCGTGCGTGTCCATTATAGTATTGCGCGGAAAAATAACCTGTCGAATGTGCGGCCGATTTACTTCTTAAGCCGTCTTTCGCTCGCAAGAAGCTGCTCCAGCAGCGCCTTGGCTTTGGCCAGCTTTTCACGCTGATCGTTCACGACCTTCTCCGGCGCTCTTGCCACAAAGCTCTCGTTCGAGAGCTTGCTCTCAAACATGGCAATCTGCTTCTGGCAGTTCTCCTTCTCCTTGGCGATACGTGCCAGCTCCTTTTCAAAGTCGATCAGCTGCTCCATCGGCATATAGAGCTTTGCGTCAGCCGTAACCACAGAGACCATATCCTCGTGGCCTTCCGGGTCTGCGTCGCACACGACGACCTGATCGGCATAGGCCAGACGGCAGAGGAAGCCCTCACCCTGCCGGAAAATGTCGCCCTTATCCGACACCACATACAGCGTACACTTTTTCGATGGCGGCACATTCATTTCTGCGCGACGGTTCCGGAGCGCGCGGATGGCGGCCATGACCGATTCCATGTGCGCCTCTTCGGTCGGGAAATTGAGTTCTTCGTGATACACCGGCCATTCGGCCTTGATGAGGAAGTCTCCCGCGTGCGGAATCGCCTGCCAGATCTCCTCGGTGATGAACGGCATGAACGGATGCAGCAGGCGCAGAATCTGGTCGAGCACATACACAAGCACCTGCTGCGCAGTGCGCTTGCTTTCTTCATCCTCGCCGTACAGTCTTGCCTTGGTCAGCTCAATATACCAGTCGCAGTAGGTATCCCAGATGAAATCATACACCTTCGCCGAGGCCACGCCGAGTTCATATGCGTCCATGTTCTCGGTGACTTCCTTGATGAGTGTGTTGAGCTGGCTCAGCACCCACTTGTCCTCGATCTCGAGCTTCGATGCCTCAGGCAGTCCCGGCTCGTCCACGGTCAGGTTCATAAGCACATAGCGGCTGGCGTTCCAGATCTTGTTGGCAAAGTTGCGCATGGCTTCACACTTTTCCACGTAGAAACGCATGTCATTGCCGGGCGAGTTGCCGGTGATGAGGTTGAAGCGAAGCGCGTCCGCGCCGTACTTTTCCGCCATTTCCAGCGGGTCAATGCCATTGCCGAGCGACTTGGACATCTTTCTGCCCTTGTCGTCGCGCACAAGGCCGTGGATAAAGACGGTCTTGAACGGCTCTTTCTTCATCTGCTCCATGCCGGAGAACACCATGCGCGCAACCCAGAAGAAGATGATATCGTAGCCCGTGACCATGTCGGTCGTGGGGTACCAGTAGTCGAGATCTTTTGTCTGCTCAGGCCAGCCAAGCGTGGAGAACGGCCAGAGCGCGGACGAGAACCACGTGTCCAGCACGTCCTCGTCGCGGGTAAGCTTCGTGCAACCGCATTTTTCGCACTTCGTCGGATCTTCACGGGAAACGTTGATATGCCCGCACTCGTCGCAGTACCACGCGGGGATTTGATGGCCCCACCACAACTGGCGCGAGATACACCAATCGTGCACGTTCTCCATCCAGTTCAGGTACGTTTTGGCAAAACGATCCGGCACAAATTTGATCGTTCCGTCCCTGACCACGCGGATGGCCTCTTTGGCAAGCGGCTGCATCTTCACGAACCACTGCGCGGAGATGATCGGCTCGACGTCATTGTGGCAGCGATAGCAGGTTCCCACATTGTGTGAATACGGCTCGACCTTCACCAGATATCCTTCCGCCTCAAGATCGGCCACGATTGCCTTGCGGCACTCGTAGCGGTCCATGCCCTGATACTTTCCGCCGTTCTCATTGACCTTGCCATTGTCATCCAGCACGCGGATGGTCTCAAGGTGGTGGCGGAGGCCCACTTCAAAGTCGTTGGGGTCGTGCGCGGGCGTCATTTTGACCGCGCCCGTGCCGAAGCCGATCTCACAGTACTCGTCAGCCACAATGGGAATCTCGCGGCCCACCAGCGGCAGAATGACCGCCTTGCCGACGATATCCTTGTAGCGCTCGTCCTCGGGGTTCACGGCCACGCCGGTATCGCCCAGCATGGTCTCCGGTCTGGTGGTGGCCACGGTCAGGTAGCGGCCGGATCCGTCGGCAAGCGGATAGCGGATGTGCCACAGATGGCCGGGCTTGTCGATATATTCGACCTCAGCGTCGGACAGCGCCGTCACACAGTGCGGGCACCAGTTGATGATGCGGCTGCCCTTGTAAATGAGGCCCTTGTCATACAGCTCACAGAACGTCTCTCGCACAGCCTTGGAGCAGCCGTCGTCCATCGTAAAGCGGCTTCTCGACCAGTCACAGCTCACACCGAGCTTTCTCTGCTGCTGGACGATACGGTTGCCGTACTTTTCCTTCCATGCCCAGACGCGCTCAAGGAATTTCTCCCGGCCAAGGTCGTAGCGCGTCAGATCCTCGTTCTTGCGCAGTTCTTCTTCCACTTTAATCTGCGTCGCGATACCTGCGTGGTCTGTACCGGGCAGCCACAGTGCGCTGTAGCCCTGCATGCGCTTATAGCGCGTGAGGATGTCCTGCAGCGTGGAGTCCAGCGCGTGGCCCATGTGCAGCTGACCCGTGACATTGGGAGGCGGCATCACAATGGAATACGGCTTTTTGTCGGGATCAGGCTCTGCCTTGAAGCAGTCGTTTTCCAGCCACATGTCGTAGATCTGGCTTTCGACCAGCTTCGGATCGTAAGTTTTCGGTAAATCTCGTCTCATATTGTTACTCCTGTAAAATAGTTATTTTTCCTGTTTCAGATACCGGCCATCGATTTTTTCCGTGATGTACGCAGTAAATCCTTCCGGCGTTTTTCCCACCAGATCGCGTTTCTGAAGCACAGTAACCGCGCCCTGATGCAGCAGCGCATACAGCCGCTTTGACTCTGCGGCGGCAGTAATATCACTGTATTTGATGCCCGCTTCGTTGTTTTTTGCACGAATGGTCATGCCGTCATCGGAAAACAAAACCGCAGCTTTGTTCGACGCTTCAATGGCATTGAGGCTTGTAAGCAAGCGCTTCGCAACCGGCCGCTGTGCCTGCGTGCTGCGGCTCGACCAGGCGTAATACGCCCCGCCAATGATGGCAAGCGCACCGACAACAAGAAACAGCGCGCTTTCTTTGCGTACGCCGGTGATAATCAAATATACGCCAACAGCCGCCATAACAATTGGCAGTACCACCGCCATCCATTTTTTCTTGTCGTCCTTCGGCGCAGCCTTTGTCTGTGCCTCTGCCAGCAGGCCCGCCAGCTCTTTTTCGAGCCCGTCGTCCGTGTATTTTCCGATCAGAAAGGTAAAGTCTGTCATCCTACACCTCCATAGAAAAACGCCCTGAGCCAAAAGGCTCAGGGCGAACAAAAATCCGTGGTACCACCTGAGATTCCCGCTGCGAGCAGCGGACACTCGAACTCTGTAACGGGAGCACCCGGCGCTGCCTACTGATTTCAGCCGCGCGGCTCAAAGGCGACAGCAAAAACGCTCTGCGGAAACTTTCACCAGCCGTTTCCTCTCTATAGCATCGGCGCTTCTGCACTCCTTATCATAGCCTGTCTGATATGCGCTTATGGTAGCGGAAAGTGGCCGCTTTGTCAAGCGGCAATCACACGTCTTCGATGATGGGAGACGGTTTGGCCGACTGCGGGTTGACAAGCGCCCGGAACTTTGAGCGCGATTCACGGATCTCACCCAGTGCCTGCGCAATTGCGTCCTCGGTGCGCTTCATCGAATCGTCGACATAATCGTTGGTGACCTGGCGCAGCTCCTTGATCTTCTGCTGCGCGGCCTTGATCATCTCGGCGGCCTCCTGTTCGGCCTGACGATACACCTCTTCGCGCGAAATCATCTGCTTGGCGCGCTGCTCGGCCTGTTTGAGAATGTTTTCGGCCTCACGCTTTGCGTTGGTAATGACCTCGTTTCGCGATTCAACGATCGTCTTGGCCTGTTTCAGCTCGCCGGGAAGCTGGTTGCTGATCTCGTCCAGCAGATCGAGAACCTTATCGCGCTCGACGACGCACTTCTCCGCACCCAGCGGCAGGCTCCATGCGTCCTGAACCATCTCGTACAACGTGGTAATGATCTCTTCAATGCCGTTTGCCATGTTCATATCCTCCTTAGATTTGCTCCGCCATGCGAGCCTTGAACTCTTCTATAATCACCTGCGGCAGGAAATCGTGCAGATCGGCATCATACCGAGCCATTTCCTTCACCGCGCTGGAACTCAGATACATGAACTGATGCTCTGCGGTTAAAAACATCGTATCCAGCTCCGGATTGAGCTTATGATTGATGATGGCCATCTGAAACTCACGCTCAAAATCGGAGATCGCGCGTAAGCCTTTGACAATCACCGTGCTCCCCTGCTCGCGTGCAAAGTCGGCAAGCAGCTTGTCCGAGCACATGACTGAGACGTTATCAATATGCTCAGTCACGCGGCGGATCATATCCACGCGCTCAGAAACGGAAAACATAGGGTGCTTGTCGCCGTTCATCATCACACAGACGATCAGACGGTCAAAATTTTTCGCTGCGCGCTCGATAATATTCAGGTGTCCATTGGTAACCGGGTCAAAGCTGCCGGGATAAATCGCAGTCTTCATAGAACCTCCGAAAAGCTAGGCTTTTCGATACAGTGTCACCGCAGCCTTGCCATATCGGTAGTCGCGGTCATGCAAAAGGCCGGAAAAAACGCCCGAAAGCTGCTTTTCTGCGGGCCTCTCACAGATGATTATACCACTATCCGATAAAATGTCAATTTCTGATATCTTTTTCAGCGCAGTTTCAAGAAAAACTTCCGCATACGGTGGGTCCAGAAAGATCAGATCGAACGTTTCGCGGCAGCGCGCAAGATAGCTGAGATAGTCGCTCTGCACCAGCTGCGCCCGGTCAGACAGCCGCGTTTTTGTCAGATTCTCACGCACAACTGCACATGCCTCGCGTGAAGCGTCAATAAATACAGCCGATTTTGCTCCGCGGCTGAGCGCCTCGATGCCCAGCTGGCCGGAACCTGCAAACAGATCCAGCACGCGCCGGCCCTCAATTTCGAACTGAATGGCAGAAAACAGTCCCTCCTTGACCTGATCCATGGTGGGACGCGTCTGCATCCCCTTCGGCGCTTTCAAAACGGTGCCGCGCGCCGAGCCGGTAATTACTCGCATGACTGTTTCTCCTCACTGTTGTGATAATAATTCCAGACAGCCTCACCTGTGGCAGCGCCCAACACGTCCTGCAGCGCAGGCATATCCGCCTTCCGGATGGCTGCTACGGATTTGAATCGTTTGAGCAGAAGTTCGCGCCGCTTCTTTCCGACACCCGGTATCTTTTCCAGCTCCGATTCCTGCAGGCGCTTGCTGCGCAGCTGCCGGTGATAGGTGATGGCAAATCGGTGCGTCTCCTCCTGAATTCTGCCCACGAGCGCAAATACAGCAGGCGTTGCAGAAATGCCGATTTCATGGCCGTCGGGTGTGACGAGCGCGCGTGTACGGTGGCGTGTGTCCTTGACCATGCCGAAAATAGGGACAGACACACCGAGCTGCGTAATGGCATCAAGCGCTACGCGCGCATGCTCCACACCGCCGTCTATGAGAAGCGCATCCGGTGTTTCGTCAAACCCCGCGTCGTGCGCAAGATAGTGCGAAAAGCGGCGCGTGAGCACCTGGTGCATACTGGCGTAGTCATCCTGATCCGGAAGATCCTCGATCTTAAATCGCTTGTAGTCCTTTTTGCTCGGCTTGCCGTCGACGAAAACGACCATCGAAGCCACAATATCGGTGCCTGCGATATTGGAAATATCGTAAGATTCCAGCCGGTGCAGCGGCGAATCCAGCGAGAGCATCTGCTGCAGAAGCTGCAGCGTACCGGCAGCGCGCTCGGACTTGGTCGTTACGCGCTCAGCCTCTTCGCGTGCGTTTTTCTGCGCCAGCTCCACCAGGCGAAGATTGTCACCGCGCTGCGGCGTGCGGATATGCACCTTTTTGTGCAAATTCTGAAATAATAGCTGTTCAAACAGCGCGCTGTCATCCATCGCGCACGGCAGCAGGATCACTTTTGGCGCAGCGCCGCGGGCCAGATAGTATTGCTTGACGAGTGTAGATACGGCGTCGGACTCATCGTCGCTGACGGGCAAAATCTCGTAGTCCTTGTCGAGCAAATTTCCGTCGACATAGTGCAAAACAGCGAAGCACGCCTTGGCCTCGGACTGATAGTAGCCGATTACGTCGGTGTTCGCCATCGTTCCGGCCGTGACCAGCTGGCGCTTACCCAGTGACTGCACGGCCTGCATCCGGTCGCGCAGTTCTGCGGCCTGTTCAAATTGTAGATTCTCCGCAACCTGCTCCATCTTTTCCCGGAGCTGTTGCTCCACCTGAGCATAACCGCCCTGCAGCATCAGAACCGCCTGCTGCATCCGCGCACGATATTCCTCAGGCGATCTTGAAAGCTGGCACCACGCATCGCAGTTGTTCATGTGATAATTCAGGCACGGCCGCTCTTTTCCAAGATCACGCGGAAAGCGCTTGCTGCAGCCGGGCAGTTTGAGCGTCAGTCGCAGCGTATCAATCACCATCTGCGTCACATACCGGCCGCCGTAAGGGCCGAAATAGCTCGCACCGTCATCCATGACCCTGCTGACCAGCTCCATTACGGGGTATTCTTCCCGCATATCCACGCGAAGATACGGATAGCCCTTGTCATCTTTGAGCAGGATGTTGTATTTTGGCAGGTGCCGCTTGATGAGCGAGCATTCGAGCACCAGCGCCTCAAATTCGCTTGCAGCAACGATCACGTCAAAATGGTCGATCTGACTGACCATTTTCCGTGTCTTTGGCGTGTGGGAGCTGGAATCCTGAAAATACTGGCTGACACGGTTTTTGAGTTTTTTTGCCTTGCCGACGTAAATGACCTGCCCGGATTTATCCTGCATGATATATACGCCCGGCTCATACGGCAGAGACAGTGCCTTGTCTTTTAATTCTTCAAACGTCATACTTAAAAAACGCTGCCTCAGAAACGCAGGTTCTGAGGCAGCATCCATACCGAAATTCAGAAAATCTCTTTCACAAGCATCTCAGTCAGTGCTTTGACCGCTTCCTCTTCGTC
>JAEDFW010000143.1 GCA_016297855.1 Oscillospiraceae bacterium | reverse complement strand
GGCAAACGCCACGCCCTCCAAAACCGCCTGCACCAGGTCCGCGCGCGTGGTGTCCATGGTCATGCCGGTAAACGTGCCCCGCGCGTTTGTGTCGTTGATGGGGCTGCGCTCGCCCATGAGGTACGGCAGGAAGAATACGTGGTTGTTGCCCAGCCTGTCCTCTGTGATCGGCGTCTGCTCGGCCGCGTAGTCGTTGGTCTTCAGAATCTCGTCGCACAGCCACTTGTTGCAGCTGGCAGCAGACAGCATACAGCCCATGAGGTGATACCCGCCGTCGGCGTGCGCAAACGCATGCAGCGCATTATTGGGATCGACGCCGAACGTATCGGACGAGATGAAGATGGTGCCGGACGTACCCAGCGAGATATTGCATCCGCCCGCGCCCACAACACCGGTGCCGACTGCCGCAGCAGCATTGTCGCCCGCGCCGGCCACGACCTTGACCGTCTCAGGCAGGCCAAGCTGCTCGGCCACGGAGGGCCGCAGCGTGCCGGTCACTTCAAAGCTTTCATATAGCTTCGGCATCTGCGATTCACATACCGAGCAGATTTCCAGCATTTCTTTTGACCAGCACCTGTGCTCGACATCGAGCAGCAGCATGCCAGACGCGTCGGAATAGTCGCAGCTGTGCACGCCGGTGAGCTTGTAGTTGATGTAGTCCTTGGGGAGCATAATCTTTGCGATCTTCGCAAAGTTTTCCGGCTCATGCTGTTTCATCCAGAGGATCTTCGGCGCGGTAAAACCCGCGAAGGCAATATTCGCAGTGAGCGCCGAGAGTTTTTCCTTGCCAACGGTGCCGTTGAGGTATTCGACCTCCCCGAACGTACGTCCGTCGTTCCACAAAATGGCCGGACGGATGACGTTGTCCTGCGCGTCGAGCGCGACAAGTCCGTGCATCTGACCACCGGTGCCGATGCCGGCAACCTGCGACGCGTCAAAGCCGCGCAGAAGCTCAGGCATCCCGCTCACAACCGCGTCCCACCAGTCGGACGGGTTTTGCTCGGACCAGCCGGGATGCGGGAAGCTGAGTGGATATTCATGTGTAACGGTATTCAGGATTCTTCCGGTTTCATTGGTCAGCAGCAGCTTACAGGCCGACGTACCGAGATCAATTCCAACATAGAGCATTTTTCTTCCGCCTTTCCCGTCAGATGCTTTCAAGCCTGCCGTTGATACCAACAATCACGCTGGAAATCATTGCATATGGATTGCCGGATGCAAAACAGCATAAAACATCCGATATAAGATATTCCGAATCAGTCTTCATCTTACGACAGGAAACTGCTGCCGTCAAGAAAATTTCACCCGTTTTCAGCGCACAATTTCATTTATATCCATTGCCCAGTGGCACGGTAATGCCTTTATCAATTACGGACGCGCAGCGGTTTCGGCAAACTGTTTAAGGACAGCCCCACGCACTTTCGATACTTTTTCTGTTTTTCCGCCTATCTTTTCCAAAGCATATGCGCTACAATGTTACCGCCGCTCCGCAGACGATCTGCCGTTCGGAGCGCGCCAACGCAATCAGCCGTCCCACGCCGCAAACGTGCCGGGCATGATAAGGAGAAAGCAATGCAATATAATGTTTTGATTGAGCTGGTATCGGAGATCGGCTGCCGTCTGGCCAGAGCCGGCGCCGAGACCTATCGGATCGAAGAAAGCGTCAACCGCATTTTCGCGGCCTACGGTATCAAATCAACAGCCTACTCCATCCCCAACACTCTGATCATCAGCATTCTTGGGGACGACGGCACGCCCATCACGCGCCTGTGCCGCATCGGGAGTCAGGCGACGGACCTTGACGCGGTCGAATGTTACAGCAATCTCAGCCGCCGCATCTGCGCAGAAAAACCACAGCCTGAGCAGGCGCTGGAATGGGTGCAGCAGGCAGAATCGGCAAGAAAATTCTATGGCTTTTACGCATATCTGCTGGGGAACGTGCTGGCTGCAAGCGGATTCACGCTGTTTTTCGGCGGTTCTCTGAGAGACAGCCTGTGCGCCGCCATTTGCGGACTGCTGCTGGGAATTGTGACGTATGCGCTGCGCAAGGTAAACACCAACACCTTCTTTCAGACGATCGCAGGCGCTTTTGTGATGGCACTGGCGGCCTATGCCGCCGCCGCTCTGCATCTGACCGACAATGTGAACACCGCCATCATCGGAACACTGATGCTGCTGGTTCCGGGGCTGCTGTTTACAAATGCGCTGCGGGATATCATTTTCGGCGATACAAATTCCGGCATCAACCGTATAGTCGCAGTTGTGCTGATCGCCGCAGCAATCGCATTGGGCACCGGCGCAGCGTGGAATGTGGCCAGTTCACTTTGGAAGATTTCCGTCATCGCACCGGCGCCGTCCGTTTCTCCTGTGCTGCAGTGTACAATGAGCATCGTTGCCTGCTCCGGTTTTGTATTTCTTTTTAACATTCATGGCGGCGGCAACATACTCTGCCTGCTGGGCGGATGCGGAACATGGGCCGTTGTCTGCTTCGTACAGTATTGCGGCGGGAGTGAACTGCTCAGCTACTTCCTGGCCACCATCGCGGCCTCTGTCTTTTCCGAGGTGATGGCGCGCGTACGGAAGTATCCGGCCATCTCGTATCTAACCGTATCCATTCTGCCGATGCTGCCTGGCGCAGGTATCTACTATGCCGCGCATGCCATCGTAAGCGGCAATATGAGCCTTGCAGGCTCCTACGGAATGCGTACGCTGGCCATTTCCGGATCAATGGCCGCTGCCATTTTTTTGGTCGTCACCACCTTCCGCGTCCTGCATGGCCAACTGATGCGCCGCAGGGCCGACCTCGCAGACGCAGTCGGCGATGAAAAAAACGCATAAGGGCAATACGCTTACAGGCCGCCGTAGCCAGCTTTGGCTGCGGCGGCCTGCCGTTATGCCTCAGGCGCGTAGTCAATGAGCGCCTCCTGTAGCGTCTGTAACGCTTTTTTCTCAATGCGCGATACATACGACCGGCTGATGCCGCAGCGCTGAGCGATTTCACGCTGCGTCTGCGGAGACTGCCCGCCCAGACCATAGCGAAGCATTACCACGATCCTTTCGCGCGGTGTGAGCACCTCGTCCATGATCTCGTAGAGCTTCGCGTGCGCTTCCTTGGTGCTGAGATTGATAAACAGATCCTCGTCCGAACAGATGACATCCATGAGCGACAGTGCGTTTCCATCCTTCCCCGTCTCCAGGTACTCCGACAAGGACACGTCCGACGCGCTTTTCTTCTGTGAGCGGAAATACATCAGTATTTCATTCGCTATCCTCACCCAACGGAACTTCTGGCGCGTCAAACGGGGGTAAATCGGCCTCCCCGTCGCCTGCAAAGAGGTAAACCCAGGCATTTTCTCCGTCCCAGACCACTTTTTTCACAATTGCCCGCAGCAGACGCCGTTTTTCCTCCACAGTACAGTCATCCACGTTTGCGGCAAAGGATTCGATCATCTGGCGGCTGAACGCGAACT
>JAEDFW010000026.1 GCA_016297855.1 Oscillospiraceae bacterium | reverse complement strand
CTGAGATTTGCGGCTCACGCTCGTAGAAACAGGGTCATTGATATGCCATCAGCTTACGCTGGATGTGCTGAAAACTGCCACGCGATCTTGATTGGAAACCGATTCATCACATGTACACAAAAGAGAGGGTACAAAGTAAACCGAAGATTCGTCAGGCGCATACGGGATACGGATGCACACAGCAGAAACTGTAAAATTCATCCACATCTACGGTCATTATAGCAAAGTTTTCGGGTTTGTCAATAGTAAATAAAACTGTTTTTGATTTCAGAGATTTTTTTGTAAGTTTTCGACGGCTTTCACCAGGCTCTGCGCCGTCTGTTCCGCTGCCGGCTCGCTGCCGGCCTCGACCATCACACGGATAAGCGGCTCCGTACCCGAAGCGCGCACCAGAACGCGGCCATCCCCGGCGAGCAGACGTTCCGCCGCGGCGATCTCGTTTGAAAGGGCAGCGCTGTTCATAATGGCTGCCTTTTCCTCGTTGCCACGTACCTTTACGTTGATGAGCACCTGCGGGTAACGCGGAATATCGCGCACCAGCTCGCTTGCGCGTTTGCCGGTCTGTGTCAGAATGGACAAAAACTGCAACGCAGCCAGCTGGCCGTCGCCGGTGGTCATATGTTCAAGAAAGATGATGTGTCCTGACTGCTCGCCGCCGAGCACCATGTGCTCTTTCTGCATGAGTTCGAGCACATTGCGGTCGCCCACGCTGGCGCAAAGCAGGCGCAGATTCTGCGCGGCGCAGTATTTATGCAGGCCCATATTGGACATCACTGTGGCCACAAAGCCGCCGCCCTGAAGCTTGCCCTGCGCGGTGAGTGTTCTGGCGCAGACGGCCATGATCTTGTCACCGTCGATCTCCTCGCCGTTTTCATCCACAGCCAGGCACCGGTCGGCATCGCCATCGAACGCAAGGCCAAGATCGTACCCACCTTCTCTCACGCGCGCGCTGAGCTTTTCAAGATGCGTCGAGCCGCAATGGTCGTTGATGTTCACGCCGTCCGGCTCGCAGCTCATATAGTCGGCCTGCAGCGCGAAACGGTCAAAGAGGCTTCTTGCCGTGACGCTTGACGCGCCGTTGGCACAGTCAAAGAGCACGCGCAAAGGCGCGAGCTGCCCCACCGTGGAAGCCAGATGGTCCAGATACTGTGAAAGATACTGCCTGCCATCTTTCACTCTGCCTAGCTCGTCATGTGTCTTGACGGGCAGCGCGCCTTCTTGCAGGATGAGGCGCTCAATTTCTTCTTCGAGCGCATCGTTCAGCTTAAAGCCTTTGTCGGAGAACATTTTGATGCCGTTGTGCTCAAACGGATTGTGTGACGCCGAGATCACCACGCCTGCATCGGCATGGAGCATGACCGTCAGATACGCTACGCCCGGCGTGGGGATCACACCAAGCGTCGTCACGTCGCAGCCGCAGGCCGTCAGGCCCGCGATGAGCGCGCACTCGAGCATATCGGATGAGATACGCGTATCCTTGCCGATGACGACCATCGGCTTTGTTCCGGTTCTCTCGGCCAGCGAGATTGCGGCAGACTGGCCGACCCGGTAGGCAAGCTCCGCCGTCAGCGTTCCATTCGCCACGCCCCGGATGCCGTCGGTTCCAAATAATTTACCCATAATAACTCCTTACTGAAAGCGCAGCTGTTCGGGCTGCGCAGCGGTATTGTTTTCCAAATGCAGATGGTCATATGCCAGCTGCGTCACGCAGCGGCCGCGCGGTGTGCGCGTCAGAAACCCGATCTGCATCAGATACGGCTCATACACATCCTCGAGCGTGACAGCCTCCTCGCCGATGGTGGCGGCCAGCGTCTCAAGACCAACCGGTCCGCCGCCGTAGTTCGTGATGACGGCGCGCAGCATCCGCCGGTCAATGGCATCAAGCCCCAGTTTGTCGACCTCAAGCCTTCCCAGCGCGTGGTCGGCGGCCTCCTTGGTGATGACGCCGTCGTAGTAGACCTGTGCGAAATCGCGCACACGGCGCAGTAGCCGGTTGGCGATTCGCGGCGTGCCGCGCGAGCGCGAAGCAATCTCATACGCACCGTCCGGCGCGATCTCGATGCCCAGAAGCGCCGCAGAGCGCGTAACGATGCGCGCAAGCTCTTCGTTCGTATACAGCTCGAGCCGCAGCTGCACGCCGAACCGGTCGCGCAGAGGGCTTGAGAGCTGGCCGGCGCGTGTTGTCGCGCCAATGAGCGTAAAGCGCGGCAGATCGAGCCGGATGGAGTTGGCAGAAGGCCCCTTGCCGATAATGATATCGATGGCGTAGTCCTCCATCGCAGGATATAAAATCTCCTCCACTGCGCGGTTGAGGCGGTGGATCTCGTCGATGAACAGAATATCGCCCGGGGCGAGGTTGGTAAGCAAGGCTGCCAGATCGCCTGCCTTTTCAATTGCCGGTCCGGAGGTGATACGGATGCCCGCACCCATTTCATTGGCGATGACGCCCGCGAGCGTCGTCTTGCCAAGACCCGGCGGGCCGTAGAGCAGCACATGATCGAGTGGCTCGCTGCGCCGGCGCGCGGCCTCAATGTAGACAGACAGATTTCCCTTTGCCTTCTCCTGACCGGTATAGTCGGCCAGTGTTTTGGGCCGGAGGTTCACCTCTCCGTCGTCGCTCGGGGTGAACGACGTCGTTACGATCGGCGCATCATAATCCTGCGAAAAGTCCAGACTCATCCGGTGTCCTCCTTATTTCATGACCATTGCGCGCAGTGCCTGCCGCACAATCTCTTCCAGCGGCAGGTTCTCCACGTCGATGCCCTTGAGCGCCGCGCCGATCTCGGCCGTGCTGTATCCGAGACTGGCCAGCGCGGCCGTGGCCTCAGCGGATTTGCTGCCGCGCACTGTCGGCGCGCCCGCCATGCTCGCGGTCGAGAGTTCCAACTGCTGGCCCGCGATCTTATCCTTCAGCTCCAGCAAGATCCGCTGCGCCATCTTTTTGCCAACGCCCTGTGCCATCATAAGTGTCTTGTCGTCCTGCGTCATCACGGCAAGCGTAAACTGCTCGGGCGAAACGACCGACAAAATCGCCAGCGCCGCCTTTGGCCCCACGCCGGAGACAGACAGAAGCTGCTCAAAGCAGTTCATTTCCTCACGCGTGAAAAAACCGTAGATATCAAATGCGTCCTCACGGATGTTGCAGTACGTGTAGAGCTTCGCGGGCTTTCCCAGCTGCAGCCGCGTAAGTGTGAAATTTGTCGTCCGGCAGGCGTAGCCCACACCGCCGCAGTCGACAACTGCCAGATTCTGATCGAGCACCGTGATAGTGCCGTTTAAGTAATAGAACATAGCCTTCTCCTATTGTTCCAGTCCTGTCAGGCGTGAGGTAGCGCTTCGCGCATGGCACAGCGCAATGGCGATGGCATCGGCGGCATCGTCCGGCCGCGCGACTTTTTCCATTCTCAAAAGCCGCCGGGTCATATCCATGACCTGCCGCTTTTCAGCCGCACCGAAGCCCACGACCGACTGCTTGACCTGATTGGGCGTGTATTCAAAAAGCGGCGCACCGTACTGCGCAATGGCAAGCAGGATAACGCCCCGTCCATGCGACACGCCGATACCGGTCGTGACGTTGTGGCCCCAGAACAGCTCCTCCACTGCCACCGCATCGGGCTTTACCGTCTGAAGAAGCTCCATCATATCCTCATAGAGCATTTTCAGCCGCTCAGGAAACGGCAACGATGCCGGGGTGGTGATGGTACCGTAGTTCACGAGACGGTATTCTGATCGCACGGCCTGCACCACGCCGAAGCCCGTTGTAGCGTAGCCGGGGTCGATTCCCAAAATCAGCATGCTCTCCTCCGAATCAGAACTTCCCGAACATCTGCCAGTAGCACGAGCCCAGAATGGCCAGCACCACCACTGCGATCAGCACCCACGCCAGAATGATCTGCGACTTTGGTCTTGGCGTATAGGACTGCTTCTGCTCGGGCTGCTGTGCCTTCGCGCTGTCGTATTCCAGCTGCTCGCTCGTTTTATCCTGCTTCATGCTGCGCCTCCAAAACCCATACGCTCCTGCCGGACAGCAGGATGCAATACTCATTTGCTATATTGTATCACAGATGCACGCAAATGAACAGGGCGACTTTTTCGCGGATTTTGCATACTTTTGCCTGCCGCAGGAAACAATGTCAGCGAGGTGAATCATCCATGCTGATCTCTTTCATCCGCAGTGTGATCCTGTATCTGGTACTGATTCTTGTTGTGCGCCTGATGGGCAAACGGCAGCTCGGCGAGATGGAGCCGATGGAGTTTGTCGTGAGCATTCTGATTGCCGATCTTGCCTCCGTACCGATGCAGGACACTGGCATCCCGCTTCTGTCGGGCTTGATTCCGATTCTGATCGTGCTGGCCATTGAGCTGCTTTTATCCGTAGGCTCGTATCACAGCGTCCATCTGCGCAGGATCTTCTGCGGCAAGCCGGTGATCTTGATCGAACATGGGAAGCTGCTGCAGAAAAACATGAAGAAAACACGCGTCAACCCGGACGAACTGACCGAATTTCTGCGCATCCAGGGTATTGTGGATATCACCACGGTCAAATACGCGATTCTCGAAACCAACGGTGCGATCAGCGCGCTGCTCTACCCCAAATACGAGCCTGCTGCTGCAAAAGACGCAGGCGTACAGGTAGACGATCTGCAGCTGCCCATCACAATCATCTCGGGCGGAAAACTTCTCAAACACAATCTGCAGCTGCTGGGTAAGACGCAGAGCTGGCTGGACGAGCAGCTGGGGCATTACAACTGCACCGTGCGCTCGGTCTATCTTATGACGGCGGAACCCGGCGGAAAGCTGTATCTGTCAATCAAACAGGAGGCGTAATATGCGGCACTGTATCATCGCACTCGTCATTCTGGCACTGGCGCTCAGCTTCTGCATCATCTCCTCAAACGCCATACGCACAGCCTGCAGCGAGACGCTGACACTGTTACAGCGCGCGCAGAAAGCCGTGAAGCGTGAGGATTTTGACACCGCGCAGCCGCTTCTGCGCAAGGCCGAGCAGAACTGGTCAGACCATGAACGTTTTTTCGGCATCGTTCTGCGTCACGATGAGGCAGATGACGTGATGAAAGACTTTGCCGCGCTCAAACAGTACGCAGTCACGCAGGATCTCGATGAATATCTGGCCACGGCCGCTTCGCTCATGGCCACCATTGAGCATATCAGCAACATGGCGCTTGCCAGCTACCACAACATTTTGTCTGCGACTGCCGAAAAAACTCCTTGGGTCTTTTCAGTAGTGGAATGCCGTCTGCTGTGCGTATAAACCGGCCGCCCTGAGGCGGCCGATCTGCGCACCTGCATTCTGATTTCTGCCGCATACACGCCGCGTCTGATAATAATTACAGTTTCTTTCGCCTCTGCTGGCGCAAAACTCTGCAAAGATTGAAAAAGCGGATAGCCGCCAAAGCAGCATTGCTTTGACGGCTATGGATGTACACGCAGTGTTATTTTTCCTCGAGGATCTTGTTCAGTTCACGCATAAAGCTGTTGATGTCCTTGAACTGCCGGTAGACCGAGGCGAAGCGCACATATGCCACCTCATCAAGCGGCTTCAGCCGCTCCATGACCAGTTCGCCGATCTTCGCCGTGGAGACCTCGCGGTCGAGCGAGTTCTGGATGCTCTGCTCGATCTCGTCAACGGCAAGCTCGAGATCCGCCATCGGCACCGGCCGCTTTTCACACGCGCGCAGCATCCCGTTGAGGATTTTGTTGCGGTCGAACGACTGCCGGCTGTTGTCGCGCTTGATGACGACCATCGGCAGGCTCTCTACCGTTTCATACGTCGTAAAACGCTTCTGGCAGGACAAACATTCCCGGCGCCGGCGGATGCTCTGGCCATCTTCGGAATGGCGCGAATCAACGACCTTGCTATCCTGATCGCCGCAATATGGACACTTCATAACGCGTTCCTCCACTTTCTGATTGCTCGTCTGTATTATAGCAAATTTCCACCGCCGTGTCTACAGTTTTTCCCAGTCTGCGCGGCTATATCCAGTCCTGCACCACGTCGTACAGTCCCGTCGGCGTGACCGTGCCCGCCGCCAGCCGGTCGATCAGCTGCAGTATGCGCGTGCCGGTCAGTGTGATGCCCGGCACGCCGGCATATTCCACCTCATTACCGTTTCTTGCCAGAACCTCTACACCGTAGCTGTCCGCGCAGCCTCCCAATATAGGCTCGCTCAGAAGATAATACTCCAGGTGCAGCTGTTCGCCTGTCCAGGTACGGGTGTTTCTTGTGTGAATCAAACTTTTCTTTCTCATCATGCTCCTCCTCCCGATTCTATTGAACCACACAATCTGCATGCTGGAAACGAAAATAAATCGCACAATTCGCCACGTTTTTATCTGCTTCGACAGCTTTTTCAGGCCGGTCACTAAATCCTGTGGCGCAAAAACCTGAAAAATACAAAATCTGCCGAGGCTGTGTCGAAAAGTTTTTTGCTGTTTTGGAGACGAAGATGCAATTTTTCTCACGCCTGCGCGCAATTCTGCGTGAAATCGGCCGGATGCAGATCCCGGTCTACGCCGGAAACGCGTCGTTTTTTCTGTTGCTGTCGTGTTTCCCGCTGACAAGCCTGCTTCTGGCGCTGCTGCCGTACACAGTCGGCACTCGATCAGATCTCATGACGCTGCTGCTCGGCGTGGTGCCGCAGACGCTGCTGCCGTTTTTTTCGTATCTCACGGTTGCGCTCGATACCGCCAGCCGTCCGGCTGTTGTCTCGGCGAGTGCGCTTATTACGCTGTGGTCGGCGTCAAAGGGGCTTCTCAGCCTTCTGCGCGGACTGAACGCCGTGTGCAATGCAGAAGAGACGCGCGGATTTCTGCGCGTACGGCTTCTGTGCACGGCGTACACACTGCTATTTCTGCTGTCTTTGATTCTGACGCTGACGCTGCACGTCTGGGGCAGGCAGCTGCTGGCGGTTCTGACTGCGCACAAGGCGCGGCTGGCACTGCTGCTGTCCGGGCTGCTGCAGCATCTGCATCTGTATTCTGCCGCGTTTTTGACGGCGCTGTTTTCCGCGCTTTTTCTCGCGCTGCCATGCCGCCGTACGCCGCTTTCGCATGCACTGCCCGGCGCGGCAGCCGCGGCAGCGGTGTGGGTTGCGTTTTCGTATGCGTTTTCGTTCTATGTGAACAGGTTCAGCAGCGTCCCCCAACTTTACGGCGGTCTTGCCGCGATCGCGCTCACGATGCTGTGGCTGTATTCATGTTTATCCATTCTGTTTTACGGTGCGTATCTCAACGAGCTGCTCTTTTCCCCGGATGCGCCAACAGCTGGGTGGCTACGGCGAAAAAAGCCGTGAGGAACGCTTTGCAAGGCGTGCATTTTGTGCTATACTGAGAAAAATGTGTGTCAGGAGGCGCAGTATGTTCGGCTATGTGATCGCGGACGCGGGCAATCTGACCGAGGCGCAGCTTGCGCGCTACCGTGGCTGCTATTGCGGTCTTTGCCGTACGCTGCGGCGCGAATACGGCTTTGCAAGCCGTCTGGCGCTGACCTATGACATGACGTTTCTGACGCTGCTGCTTGGCTCACTCTATGAGCCGGACGAGCAGCAGGGCTGTGAGCGCTGCCTTGTCCATCCGTGCCGGGCGCATACATACTATGAAAGCCCCGTCACGCGCTACACCGCCGCGATGAACACGGCATTGGCTTATTATAACTGTCTGGATGACTGGCAGGATGAGCGCCGCGTGCTGCGGCTGGCCGAGGCAAAGCTGCTGCGCGCAGCAATGGAGAAAGCCGCCGAACAGTACCCGCGCCAGTGCGGCGTGATCTCCGGCTGCCTTTCCCGCATGGCGGCGCTGGAAACCGACTGCTGCAGCTTTCCCGATGCAATTGCAAATGAATTCGGGAACCTGATGGCCGAGTTGTTCGTCTATCAGAACGACCGCTGGGAAGGTGTTCTGCGCAGCTTCGGCTTTTCGCTAGGCAAGTTCATCTACTTTCTTGACGCCGCGTGCGATCTGGCATCCGACCGCAAACACGGGCGCTACAATCCTCTCTGTGGCCTGACGGACACAAGCCCGGAGGCTCTCAAGCGTCAGCTGACGCTGCTCATCGCAGACTCAGCCGCGCAGTATGAGCGGCTGCCGCTGGTACAAGACGCGCAGCTGCTGGAAAACATCCTCTATTCCGGCGTCTGGACACGGTTCCAGAGTCAGGTTATTCAGCCCGCAAAGGAGGCAGAATCATGAGCGACGATCCCTACCGCGTGCTCGGCCTCACGCCCGACGCGACCGATGAAGAGGTCAAACGGGCTTACAGGACGCTTGCAAAAAAATACCACCCGGATATGAATCCAGGCGATCCGCACGCAGCGGAGATGATGAACAAAATCAACGCCGCTTATGACCAGATTAAAAATCCCCAGCCGCAGCAGACGACTACGCGGCCAGACTACGCAGACCCCTTCGCCGGTTGGTACCGGCAGTCGGAACAGCAGACAGGAGATCCTGTCGAGTCTGCGCGGCGATGGATCTTCATGCGGGACTATTCCTCTGCGCTGCGCGCGCTGAATCAGGTTCCGGAATACCGCCGCACTGCCGAGTGGTATCATCTCGCCGCCATTGCCAATACAAATCTCGGAAACCGGGTGTTAGGCTACGAGCAAATCAACCGGGCCTGCACCATGGAACCGGACAACATGGAGTTTCAGCAGACCAAACAGCAGATCGAGCACCAGGGACAGGCATATCACGAAACGCAGCGAGCCCACGGCTTTGGCGCAGCCGAGGCCGGCAGAAGCTGCTGCGGCATGTGCATGACGTTCCTGCTTGCACGTGCGTTCTGCGGAAACGCCTGGCCGGTGGTATTCTGCTGCTGAAACACAAAGACACAAAACATCGCCCCGCCGTACGGCGGGGCGATTTGCGTCTTTTACTTCTTGACGAAAGACAGGCAGTCGGTGCACTGATCCATGCTGGGGTTGCACTCGTGTGTGCCGATGCGGACCTTGTCCAACGAGCAGTAGTTCTCGGTGGCACAGTGGTGGTCGCAGGAAACGACGCTGCATTCGATCGACTTGTTTGCCTTTTCATGCGTAAAATCCATATTCAAAGCCTCCTTTCAGAATTACAGAGCTAGTATGTCCCGATTCCGCAGGACTACGCAGGAGGTTTTTTCCATTTAAAACCGGCGGCAGAGAGCGTTCTGCCGCCGGCTGCTGTATTATTGTCTTTATCGCCTGCCACCGAAGCCGCCGCCCCGACTGCTGCCGCCGAAGCCGCCGCGGTTACCGCCGCCGAAGCTGCCTCCGCGGCTGCTGCCGCCAAAGCCACCGGAGCGCGGACCGCTGCTGCGGTTCACGCCGCCGCCAAAGCCCGCTCCGCCATGCGGAGGCGGATTATGCGGAGGCGGAGGCGGTGTATGGTGGTGTCGGTTGCCGCCCAGCATTGAGCCGAGGAACATTCCCCGCCAAAAACCGCCCGAGCCGCCCGGCGCGCCATAGTACCGCCTGCGCGGCCGCGAACACAGCGCCACAATCACTGCGATGACAGCGATTATGATGCAGAGCGTGAGCAGCGTGGTCGCAATATGGCTGCCGGCAGACGCCGTCTCTCCGTGCGAATCTGCCACGGGAATGGTGTCATGATACCAGTCAGTAAGGTCGGTAAACAGCGCCTCCAGCTGCTTATCAGCGCTGCCGGAAAAGACTTTTTCGCCCATGTAGGAACGGAAGATGATCTCAAGCTCGTTATTGATATAATACGACATCTCGTCGCCCCAGGCCACATACCAGTCCTGCGAAGCCGTGTCGATCAGCAGCATGAGATCCGACTCACCACAGCCAATCTCGTAACCATAGTCGTAGGCAGCGTCTGCAATATTCGCGCCGTCGAGCCCGTCAACAGCGGCCACAGCTACGATGCTGGAATAGGTGTAGTCCAGCTCTGCGTCCACGCGTGCGAGTTTCTGAATCGCGGAATCGCTCAGAAGCCCGGCGTCATCTCGGATAAATTTCACATATTCTCCGGCATGCTCTTTGGCCCAGCTTGCAGCCGATGTGGCGGATTCGGGTTCGTACTCGGTCTTACCCGAGCTGCCGAAAAAACCGATGGCGAGCGCCGCCACAATCAGAATGATCGTGATTGTGACAGCCACGCCCTGTTTCTTAAAGAAGTTCATAGCGTCTCCCAATTAAACTTTTCTCGATTCGAGCAGCTTCTGCTTCAGCTCGCCCTCGATCTTTCGAAGCTCGGCTTCAGCCTCCCTGCGCTTCTGCGCGCCCTCGGTCTGAATCTGCAGCACCTCGTCGAGCGTGCTGATGAGGCTCTCGTTCGTGTGCTTGAGCGTCTCGATATCCACGATGCCGCGCTCAGACTCGCGCGCTGTCTCGACTGTGGCCATCTTGAGCATGTCGGCGTTCTTCTGCAGCAGCTGATTGGTCATATCGGTGACCATTCGCTGCGCCTGCATGGCTCTGGCCGAGTCCTGAATGCCCAGCGAAAGCACCATCTGATTTTTCCACAGCGGGATCGTGTTCATGATGGTGGTCTGGATCTTTTCCATCATGAGCTGGTCGTTGTTCTGAATCATACGGATCTGCGGCGCAGTCTGCAGAGAAATGACGCGCGTCAGCTCGAGGTCGTGCAGCTTCTTTTCAAAGCGGATACACTTGTTCTCAAAATCATTGGCCGCCTGCGCGTCCTCGGGCAGGCCCGTCTGCGCGGCCTTGTCGCGAAGCTGCACCAGTGTGGTCGCACGCGCCTCGGTCAGCTTTTTCTGTCCGGCCAGGATATACATGGTGAGCTGCTTGAAGTACTCCAGATTCTTGTCGTACATCTGGTCCATCACAGCCACGTCCTTCATGAGCGTCAGCTTGTGCTGTTCCAGCTCACCGGCGATACGGTCAACATTCTCCTCGGCCTTGCCGTATTTTGCCTTCATGACCTCGACGTTGGTGTTGGCCTTTTTGAACAGGCCCGCAATACCCTTCTTCTCCGGCTCGTCGAAGGTCTTGAGCTCCACAAGCAGGCTTGACACCATGTCGCCGATCTCGCCCATATCCTTGGTCTTGACCTTGTTGAGCGCCGTTTCAGAAAAATCGGCAATGTTCTTCTGCGCGGCTACGCCATACTGCAGCACCTGATTGGAGTCGTTCAGATCGATCTGTTTGGCAAAGTCCAGCACCGCCTTCTGCTCGGCGGGTGACAGCGCAGACAGATCGGGGCCGGCTTCCGGCGAAGCCTCGGCCTTCTGCAGCATATCGGGCTGCTTGACCTCCAGCGTGGGAGCCTCGTCCAGATCGGGCGTAAGGGTGAGCTGCGGGATTTTTTCTTCTTCCATCGTTCTGTCTCCTTGCTCTTAAAAATCTTTTTTGTCGGTCAGACCCTGGCTGGCCATCATCTGCTCCATCACCTGAATATCCGCCGTGATATCCACGACATCCGATTCAAACAGGCTGTCGAGCTGCTTCTGGAAGGCGACAATCACCTTGTCCAGCATATCCTCGATCTTCTTCATGCCATCGTCGATATTGCCCATGCGCATGCCCTGATTCTGCAGAACAACGTACTGCTCGAGCAGCTTGATGGTGGTGGGCAGGTAGTAGCTCATGAACTGCTTGATCTCGCGAAGCTTTTCGGGATGATTGCGTACATGCGCAAGGATCTTATCGGTAAGGATCTCAATCTGCTTGATCTGCGCCGAGAGCTTGAAATCGGGGATCTCGTCGTTCAGCTCTGCAATCCGTCGGATATACGCCTGTCCCTGCTCAAGTACTTCATCGAGTTCAGCGTTGCCGGTGGAGGACGATTTCGGCGCTTCGGTCTTAGGCTGCGCGGCAGCTTCTTTCTCCGGCTTCTGCTTTGCCTTTTGCACCGTCTTCTCATTGGCCTTTTCCTGTTCGGACTCGCTCACCAGCTTGTCCGGGAAAAACAGGCGCAGCACCAGATACACCACCGCTGAGAGCGCCATGCAGCCAATCACCTGTCCCAGGTTTGTCAGTTTCCCGGCCAACGCGGTGGATATCCACACCAGGCCGACGCCATAGGTCGGAATGACGGATTTTTTCTTCTTCTGTTTCATGGCGTTCTCACCTCCCATGCGTCCGCAAACAAAAGCCGGCGGCCGCAGAGAAACATCCTTCCATTTTATTTTTCTAATTTTGATTCTATCGCGACCGGCACAGAAAGTCAAGGAGTGGCAGCCGCCTGTGGGCGCAATCCGTTTGACACGAGCCCCGGAACACGCTATAATAAAGTCAACTGCTGCGGCTGCCCGTGCGCCGCACAGACAGCCGCTATTGAAAGCGGCCGGGTCTGCCTGCGTGGGATTGGAGCTTTTACAGACCGCGCGGCCGCATACTCATACATATGCCGGCGCGGGCCGTCCGGTGCTGCCGGACTGTCATTTTTTGTTTGGAGGTCTTCCGCTATGATCAAGGTTTCTCCGTCCATACTCTCGGCTGATTTTGTCAACCTCGAACGCGATATCCGTGCGCTCACGCCTGCCGGTGCTGACTATGTCCATATTGACGTGATGGACGGTAATTTTGTTCCCAATATTTCCATCGGCATTCCTGTGGTCGCCGCTATCCGCGGCATCACCGATCTGACACTGGATGTGCATCTGATGATCGACCGACCCGTGCGCTATGTCGAGCGCTTTTGCAAGGCCGGTGCTGATATTTTGACCATTCACATCGAAGCTGATACCGAAGAAAACACGATTGAAGCGCTGAAGACCATCCGTGCGTGCGGCGTGAAAGCAGCCATCTCAGTCAAGCCCAAGACGCCCGCTGAGGCAGTGCTGCCGTATCTCGAGCTGTGCGACCTCATCCTTGTCATGACAGTCGAGCCAGGTTTTGGCGGGCAGTCGTTTATGGCAGATATGATGCCCAAGGTCACGAAGATCCGCTCGTACATTGACGAGCGCAATCCCGCTTGTGAGCTTGAAGTCGACGGCGGCGTGAACGCCCAGACGGCAAAGGTCTGCACCGACGCCGGCGCAAACGTTCTGGTCGCGGGCAGCGCATTCTTCAAGGCGGCAGACAAGGCTGCGTTTGTAAAAACCATCAAAGGCTGAACGAACTTTTTTGCCCGGATTCCATCAGGAATCCGGGCAATTATTCTTTACAAATGCAGTAGTGACCGTACGTTTATATTTCGCTCAACGCAAGCTGCTTGGCAGCGTATTCATACGCCTGCTTATAGTCCTCCGTTTCTCGGCAGCACAGCTCCATGCAGCGATACAACTCGCGCCGCAGAAGGCGCGTAAGGTTATCCAGTTGCTCGGCCTGCTGCAGATAGAGCACTGCGTTTTCATACTGCTCCTTTTTTGCCGCGATACGGCCGCGCAGGACGAGATATTCCGCGCGGTTTTGCTCCGGCAGATCGACGATCGACCAAATCTCGCGCTCAGCGGCCTGAATATGCTCCTGCTCGAGCTGGTAACGCGCCATGAGCAGGTGGTAAGCCACGCCGTTCTGTGCTGACAGATAGACCTGCCGGTATTCATTCACGGCCTGCTGGGCGTTTTCGCCGCACTGCTGCGCGCAGCGCGCCAGCACCTCCGCCATGGAAAGTTCCTGTCCGGCATCAGAATAGAGCCCGCGCCTGCTGCATGCCATTGCCTGAACGGCAAACGCGCGTGCTTCAGAGAATTGCTCATCATCCAGTGCAGACCGCGCCAGATGACCCGCCGCAGCAGCCTGCAGCGCCAGTGCCTCATCGCCCTCAATGCCCGACAACACGCCCAGACACTCGCGCCAGCGCTTCTGCTGCAGAAACTCACGTGCTCGCGGCAGTGCCTGCGTCTCGCCGTCAGTTTCATCGCGCTCCAGCAGCCAGCCTGCGCGCACGCCAAGCCGCTGCGCGAGGTATTCCAGCGTCCCGACCGACGGCGAAGCGATGTCGTTTTCAATCTGCGAGAGCATGTTCCGCGTGATCCTGTCGCCTGCGACCTCCGCCTGCGTCAGGCCCTTTTCGATGCGCGTCTTGCGCAGCTTTTCCCCCAGCGTCATACAGGCTTCCTCCAATGTAAATATAATTTACCTTTCCATATCATAACACGCCTTCGCACTGCACGCAAGCACGAAGGCGTGTTTTCCACTATTCTGATGCTTAGTTGTTGATCAGAAACAGTCCTGCGAGGCACAGCAGCACGCCCAATGCCTTTTTGAGCGTGATCGGCTCACGGAAGAGCACCGCGCCTGCCACCAGCAGCACAGCGATCCCGATCACCGTCTGTGTAGCGGACGCCTTACTGACCTCCCAGCCGACGCGGTAAGCAATGATGTAACCAAATTCCATGCACATGACCGCCAGTCCCAGTACGACCGACGCCCAGTTCATCTTCCCCACTTCCCGCAACAGCCCCACGCCTTTGTTTGTCACCAGGTACAGTCCAGCGGAACACACCGTTGCAACCAGATACGTTGCCGTCAGCGATGCAAACGGGTTCATCGATGCAGGCACATACTTTGCACAGAGGTGATACACGATATTCGCTGCCACGCCCAGTGCAATGGGCCAATAATAAGCAATTGTCATAACGTTCCCCTTGTTAAAATGCCGCGCGCAGATCGCGGTACAGCGCCTGCGCGGTTCTGCTGTCCGTCATGGCGATGAGAACCGTATCGTTGCCCGCAAGCGTCCCAAGCACATGTTCCAGATTCAGCTTGTCAAGATAGCTGCCCACACCGGATGCAAAGCCCGGCAGCGTTTTGACAATGATCAGATTTTCCGCCAGCTTGAACGAGACCACGCCCTGCCGCGATATCTGCGTCAGCTTTTTGAGCTGCTCGCTGCTGACTGCGCCGGTATCTGCCGTGTAGCGCTGTTTTCCGTCCTCCATAGGAAATTTGACCAGATGCAGCTGCTTGATATCGCGCGAGAGCGTACCCTGTGTGCATGAGATGCCGCGCTCAGCAAGCGCCTCAAGCAGCTGCTGCTGCGTCTGGATCGGCCTGTCCTGAATGATGCTGAGAATGACGCTTTGTCGGTCCGTTTTCATCTGAATTCCTCCTGTGACGCCTGATGCGTAAGCAGCTGCCTGAATTGCTTTTGGGGGTGCGAATGATACCGTCTTTGTACCCATGTGCAGGCTCACGCCTGAAGCACGAGCTCATGGTTGCCGCGGGTAACGATCTGTCTGGCGGTCACTTCAGCGCCGAGATACTTCTGCAAAAGCGCCGCCAGCTCATCGATGGCTTCGCGCAGCTCGTCTGCACGGTCGGGCTCAACACATTCCATGACGATAAATTCACTGGTGGTCGCATCCTGCACGCAGGTACGCTGGCCGTCGCGCCAGTTCCAGCAGCGGCAGACCACGCCCGCTTCGTCATAATAGGCGACCTCGCCAGCCAGCGGCGGTTCGGGCTTGTCTGCGCCAATGGGGGTGAAGTCTTCACCACCGGCCATCACGCCCAGATGCAGATCGCCCGCAAACGCGTCAATATCCTCTGCACCGATGGGCAGCGCATATTTTAAAGAAATTGCATTTGTGATATCCACGCTCGGCGCGATCGTGCCCACGGGCTTACCCAGCAGCACGCGCTTGAGAAGCGCCTCGATCGAGCAGCGCGCGCCCTTCTTGGTCGGAAATTTCTGATACGCCTGGCGCCAGACAGCAACCGCATGATTTTCCGAAATCGTATCGCTCGTCAGATATTTTTTTGCCGTCTGATTGGCCCCGTCCAGCAGCGCCTTGACCTCGGCAGCCTGCGCCTCATCCAGCGAGGCAGACTCGCAGATATTCTTCACCGCCAGAACGCCGATGCTGACGTCGGGAAACAGCGTCCAAAACGCATCATCGACTATAAACTTCTTCATTTCTATTCCTTTCCGCCCAATGGGCTTACATAATATCCAGGATCTTCCCGAACGCACGCACTGTGGGTTCGAGCAGCGCATCAGGGTATTCGTAGGCAGGATTGTGCAGCGGCGGCTGATCTTCGCCCGCGCCGATACCGAAGAACGCGCCTTTGCACACACGCAGATAGTGGCCGAAATCCTCGCTCCAGCGCATCGGCTCGATAAGCTGCGCGCCATGACATACGCGCAGAACCTTTTCTGCGCATCCGGCATCGTTGACGGTTGCCGGGAACGGGTCACAGACATCTGTCGTATACCTGAGGCGCGCATTCTGCGCGGCATGCGCAATCTGCTCAAGCACCATCGCCTCCAGAGCCGCGAGCGGTTCATCGCGTTCGGTGCGCAGCGTAATCCACAGCTCGGCGCTGCCCGGCGCGGAGCCGAACGCCTGCTCTCCCAGCCGCGCGCCAATGATGGTGCAGCGTGCGCCGTCACTTTTTGCGAAGCGGTCTTCCAGCTCAGGAAGCGCAGTGAGCAGCTTTCCCAGCGCCTGCGCCGGAGAAATGCCCAGTTCGGGATAGGCCGCATGCGCGCCGACACCCGTCAGACATACCGCAAGCCCGCGCGACGCGCAGGCGAACGTTCCCGCGCGCGTAAACACCTGACCAAACGGATAACCGGGCAGATTGTGCGCACCGTAGATCTCGCCCACGGCTTCGCGCTCAAAAAAAGACAGGCAGCCTTCTGCCCCCTTCCCTGTTTCCTCCGCGCTCTGGAACAACAGGAACACGTCCCGCCCCACGCGCCGGCCTTCCAGCAACAGCGCCACGCCGCAGAGTGCGGCCGCA
This sequence comes from Oscillospiraceae bacterium, assembly GCA_016297855.1. Classification (GTDB taxonomy): domain Bacteria; phylum Bacillota; class Clostridia; order Oscillospirales; family Oscillospiraceae; genus CAG-170. The sequence continues at coordinate 697 of JAEDFW010000026.1, read as the reverse complement.
TGGCCGTCGTGACCGCACAAATGCGCTGCATGGCCTTCCTCCTGCGCCAGCGCGTCATAATCAGCACGCAGCGCGATCCCTGCCGCAGATGCGCCCGGTTCGCGGTGCACGCCATAAAAACCGGCGCCGCAGTCGTGCAGCTCCAGCGAGGTATGTTCCATCAGAAAGCGTTTGATCGTCGCCGCCGTCTGCGTTTCCTGTCCGCTTGGCTCAGCGCATGCGTGCAGCGCACGGCGCAGCCGAACAAGCTCTGCCTGCCATGCGTCCGTAAGCTCTATCACGACGGTTCCTCCTTGATGCGGCTGCTTTCGCTTCCATCGGCGCGCTGCAGCGTGATACGGCTGCGGAACTGTGTAGGCGTCATTTCCTTGAACTTGTAGAAATTCATATTGAATGTTTTGATATTCCGGTAGCCCACATCAAACGCCACGTCCAGTACCAGCCGGTCGGTCGTGCTCAGAAGCTCGCACGCGCGGTTGATGCGCACATGGTTCAGCAATGTTTCAAAATTCTTTTCCGAATAATACAGCAGAAGCCGGTTCATCTCCTGCACGCTGATGCCGAAGTGCGCCGCGACATGGCTGGCCGTAAGTTCCTCGTCGGAACAGCTTTTATAGATGTAATCCGTCACGGAAAACGCCACGTTTTTATCCGTGCGGTTGTATTTGGTTTTCGAGCTGCGGTAGATTTTCCGGTA
>JAEDFW010000142.1 GCA_016297855.1 Oscillospiraceae bacterium | reverse complement strand
GCAAGCGCATCTTCCGCCATCTCATTCCGAATGTCATGCCGCAGCTGATCGTTTCGGCGACCATGGGTCTTGGCAACGTTATTCTGATGGAGTCCACGCTGTCGTTCCTCGGCCTTGGTGTCAAACACCCGATGGCAACCTGGGGCACCATGATCAACTCCGTTGCCAAGAGCACCGAGACCATGACCAAATATACCTACATCTGGATCCCGGTCGGCCTGCTGATTTGCCTGACTGTTATCGCCTTCAACTTTGTCGGTGACGGTCTGCGCGACGCGTTCGACCCGAAGATGAAACGATAAGGAGGTGGCAGCATGAGCAAGAAAAAAGATGCCAGTTATATCTCTGCGAGAGACTCGCGGAAGATTTCAAAATTTAACCGGAAGCTGACCAAAAAGCTGGAGCACGACCGCAAAGACTCCGGCAAGGATCCCGCGCTCTACACCACCACAATGAAGAACCCCAACAATATCTGTGAGTTCGATAATGTCTGCACCTATTTCTTCACCGACATCGGTACGGTCAAGGCGGTTGACGGTGTCAGCTTCGACATCCCCAAGTGCTCGACCGTTGGTGTCGTCGGCGAATCGGGCTGCGGCAAATCGGTTACGAGTTTGTCCCTGATGCAGCTTCTGCAGCGGCCGACCGGCCAGACTGTCGGCGGCGAGATCCGCTTCAACATGGGTGACGGCAAGGCACTGAACATCGTCAAGCTGCCCGATTCGAAAATGCAGCAGATCCGCGGCAGTCAGGTTTCGATGATCTTCCAGGAGCCGATGACGTCGCTGAACCCGGTGTTCCGTATCGGCGAACAGGTCAATGAAGTCATCGAGCTGCACAATCCCGATATGCCGCAGGAGGATGTCAAGGCCAGAACGTTGGAAATGCTGGAGCTTGTTGGTATTGCCAACAAGGAAGGCGTGTACGAAATGTACCCGCACGAGCTCTCCGGCGGTATGCGCCAGCGCGTGATGATTGCCATTGCGTTGGCGTGCTCGCCCTCGCTTATCATCGCGGACGAGCCTACGACCGCGCTGGACGTCACGATTCAGGCGCAGATCCTCGATCTGCTGGAGAATCTGAAGAAGAAGCTGAATTCTTCAATCATGCTCATCACGCACGACCTCGGTGTTGTGGCCGGCATGGCTGACTATGTCGTCGTCATGTACGCCGGCCGTGTGGTCGAGAAGGGCACGGCAGATGACATTTTCCATCATCCGGCACACCCGTATACCATCGGCCTCATGCGCTCGAAACCGGTTGTCGGCAAGAAGGTTGAAGAACTTTACAACATTCCCGGCAGCGTGCCGAACCCGGTCGATATGCCGAACTACTGCTACTTCCGTGACCGCTGCGAAATGCGCTGCGAGCACTGCGACGGCAAATACCCGCCTGAGATTCGCATCAGCGATACACATGTCGTCTCCTGCTACCGCTACTTTGAGGATGGTCAGGTGATGGATTTCCCGAAATCTGTGAATGTGGAGGAACTTTGATATGGCAAATAAGGAAAACAAAGTCCAAGACGCATTCCTGGCCTCCGGGTTTGACGGCGCGGAAAATGACCCGCAGTACCTGCTGGTCGTTAAAAATCTGAAAAAATATTTCCCCATCAAGTCAAGCTTTTTCAAGATCACCATCGGCAACGTCAAGGCAGTTGACGGCGCGTCGTTCAAGATCAAGCGCGGCACCACGATGGGTCTGGTCGGCGAGTCCGGCTGCGGCAAGTCTACCATCGGCCGTACCATTTTGCGCCTGCAGGACAAGACCGACGGAGAGGTCTACTTCAACGGCAAGGACATTTTTGCGCTGTCGAAAGACGAGCTGCGTAAAATGCGGCCCGAGATCCAGATCATCTTCCAGGACCCGTATTCCAGCCTGTCCCCGCGTCTGCCGATCGGCGAGATCATCGGTGAGGCCGTCCGCGAGCATGGCATTGTTCCGGCTGAAGAATTCGACGACTATATCACCCGTGTTATGGAGGCCTGCGGTCTGCCGGCTTACTACAAAAGCCGCTACCCGCACGAGTTCTCGGGCGGCCAGCGCCAGCGTATCTGCATCGCGCGCGCGCTTGCGCTGAATCCCGACTTCATTCTCTGTGATGAGCCGGTCTCCGCGCTGGACGTGTCGATTCAGGCGCAGATCATCAACCTGCTGTGCGATCTGCAGAAGCAGTTCGGTCTGACGTATCTGTTCATTTCGCACGATCTGTCCGTTGTCGAGCATATTTCCGACACTGTCGGCGTTATGTATCTCGGCAGCATGGTCGAGTTCGCACCCACGGATAAGCTCTACGCCAACCCCAAGCACCCGTACACCGAGGCGCTCTTCTCCGCCATTCCGGTGCCGGATCCTGACTATCAGATGGACCGTATCATCCTGGAAGGCAGCATCCCGTCGCCCGCGAATCCGCCTGCCGGCTGTAAGTTCCACACCCGCTGCCGCAAGTGCATGGAGATCTGCAAATACATCCAGCCTGATTTCATCGAGCTTGAGCCCGAGCACTTCTGCGCCTGTCACCTGTATAACACACCTGAGCGCAACAAGGAGCTTGAGCCTGCATTGCAGGAGGCCATTCGCGCCGTTGAGGCAGCGAAGGCCGATAAGAAGGGCAAGAAGTAAGCCATGCCGAAAAAGCGCAAGCAGTACGATGATGACGACGGCCGCACCGTCGCCGATATGAACGTCGAGGGATTGCCGTGGTATGTGCAGAAGCGCGAAAAGCCGCCCGTAAGTGAGACGCCCGAGGAGCTGGATCCCGCACAGAAGCGTGCGGCGCTGCGCGGCATGCTGGCTGCGGCGCTGCTGATCGCAGGCATTTTTATCGTTGGCGCGCTGCTGTTCATTTTGTTCTGTCTGTATATCTGGCTGAAATAATGCGAAAACCGCCGGTCGTAGTTGGATACGACCGGCGGTTCTTGGTTTTTCTTAAAATGCCCAGGTGCCGTCACGGAAGATGGCGACCGTTCTGCCGTCGCGGCAGACAGCGTCGATCGCAAGATCCGCAGAGCCAATCATGAAGTCCTCATGCACCATCGAGTCATTGACGCCGAGCGCGCGGCACTCGTCCAGCGTCTTGTTCTGGAAGTCTTTGATCGTGTCGGCAAAGCCCATGCCCAGCGCCAGATGGCACGTCGCATTTTCATCAAAGAGCGTGTTGTAGAACAGAAGACCCGACTGGTTGATGGGGGAATCGAACGGGACCAGCGCGCATTCGCCGAGATAGCAGCTGCCCTCATCCATTTCGATGAGCTTGGTGAGCAACGTGTTGTTCTGTTCGGCATTCCATTCGACCGCCTTGCCTTCGTGGAAGCGAATCCAGAAATTCTCAATCAGCTGGCCCTGATACGAAAGCGGTTTTGTGGAGTATACAACGCCCTCGGCAACGCCCTTTTTCGGCGAGATGAAGCATTCTTCGGTGGGAATGTTAGGGTTGAAGAAGATGCCCTGCAGGCTGGTTTCACCGCCGCCGCAGAACTGTGCCTCGTCGATCAT
>JAEDFW010000025.1 GCA_016297855.1 Oscillospiraceae bacterium | reverse complement strand
CCATGCGCATATATTTGCCGTTGAGCACCTGTTTGAAATAGCAGGCGCGCGGATCCGCATCTACTGTAACGGAGATTTCGTTCACACGCGGCAGCGGATGCAGAATGGACAGCGACTGCTTGGCGGTGCGCAGCTTTTCCGGCGTCAGGATGTAGGAATCCTTCAGACGCATGTAGTCGGCCTCGTTGAAAAAACGCTCGCGCTGCACGCGGGTCATGTAGAGAATGTCCAGATCGGGCATCGCGTCCTCCAGACTTGTGACCTCGGTGTAGGGGATGTTGTTCGGTTCGAGCACATCGGTGATGATGTAGCGCGGCACGCGCAGCTCTTCCGGAGAGATCAGTACAAACTTCACACCCTTGTAGCGAGACATGGCCGAGATCAGTGAATGGACCGTGCGGCCGAACTTCAAATCGCCGCAGAGACCGACGGTCAGGTTTTCAAACGTTCCCTTTTCCCGATAGATCGTCAGAAGGTCTGCCAGTGTCTGGGTCGGATGGTTGTGTCCGCCGTCACCGGCGTTGATGACCGGGACGCCTGCGGTTCTCGTCGCAACCAGCGGCGCGCCTTCCTTGGGATGGCGCATGGCGATGATGTCGGCATAGCAGCCAACCGTGCGGACAGTATCTGCCACGCTCTCGCCTTTGGATGCCGAACTGCTGTTGGCGGAAGAAAAGCCGATAACGTTGCCGCCCAATTCATACATGGCAGCTTCAAAGCTGAGTCGTGTGCGCGTGGACGGTTCGAAAAACAGCGTGGCGAGCTTTTTACCGTGGCAACTTTCGGCATACTTGGCCGGATTCGCAATGATATCCAGCGCACGGTCGATGAGCTGCTGCAGCTCATCGGTGGAGAGCTGCATGATGTCGATCAGATTGTTCATTTTTTACCTCCTGTAATCCAGCTTTCATCAGACGGATTGTTGCGGAACGCGATCAGGCGCTGCACATCCGCCGGTTGAATATAGCCCTCTTCCGCCGCGACGGAAGCAATGACGTCAAAATTTGTAAGAGAGATGTTCCGTACCCCGGCCTGCGCAAGCCGGTCGAGTCCCTTCTGCATCCCGTAGGTAAAGATGCTGGCGATTCCGAGCACGTCTGCGCCTGCCTCACGAAGAACATTGACGACCTCTATGACGCTGCCGCCGGTGGAAATGAGATCCTCGACAACAACGACCTTCTGGTCCTTTTCAAGCCTTCCTTCGATCTGGTTCTGACGGCCATGGTCCTTCGCTCCACTGCGGACATACCCCATCGGCAGCCCAAGCAGATGCGCGGTGATGGCTGCGTGCGCAATACCGGCCGTTGACGTGCCCATCAGGACTTCTGCCTCGGGATAATGTTCGCGGATGAGGCTGGCAAGACCGTTTTCCACATCACTGCGCACTGCAGGCGCAGTGAGCGTCAGGCGATTGTCACAATACACGGGACTTTTGATCCCGCTGGCCCAGGTAAACGGTTCGTTTGGTCGGAAAAAAACCGCGCCGATGGAAAGAAGATCTTTTGCAATTTGTTTCTGCATCGTGATTCCTCCTGTATTATTGCAGCAGAGTGGAAAGACTCTGCACGGTTTCAGTAATCGCGTCTGCGCCGCAGCACTGCAGCTCTTCAAACGAGCCATAGCCATACAGCACTCCAATGGCCGGAATGCCGACCTCATGTGCGCCCTCAATGTCGTGCCGGCGGTCGCCTACCATCACGACGCCCTTGAGGGAAGCAATGTTCATACGCGCAAGGGCGTTGCGGATGACGCAGGCTTTTTTTGATGCCTCCGGCGGCGAAGGCGGAGCGCCGCAGATGAGGTCGAAATATGACGCCATATCAAAGTATTTCAACACGCGTACAGCCGTCGCTTCCGGCTTGGATGTAGCTACAATGAGCGTTTTTCCACTTTGTTGTAGCCGGTGCAGCATCTGCCGGATTCCGGGATAAGGAACGTTTTCAGCCCAGCCGCGGTCATTATAATAGAGCCGGAACTGCCGCACCGCTTCTTCTGCCTGTTCGGGCGGAAAGCCGAAATGGTCTTGAAATGCGCCCTGCAGAGGCGGGCCGATCATCCAGGTGAGATTATCAGGATCCTCATGAATGCCAAAGTGTGCCAGCGCAGTAGCAGCCGCCGTTGTAATGCCGAGCTTCGGATCGGTCAGCGTGCCGTCAAGGTCAAACAAAATGGTCTGATAGCCCATGTTACCCCCTGAATTCCGTTACGCAGCGGCGATAGGCTGCGACAGGATCGCTTGACGCTGTGATGGGCCGGCCGACAACAATATAGTTGGAGCCGAGTATTTTCGCCTCCTCGGGTGTGGTGACGCGCTGCTGGTCTCCGCTGTCGGCGGCGCGGAAGCGGATACCCGGCGTCACGGTGACAAACATTTCGCCGCACCGTTCGTGTACGCTGCGCGCTTCCAGAGGCGAGCAGACGACGCCGTCAAGACCGGCTGTTTTTGCGTTTTCCGCGTACTGCATCACAACCTCAGCCAGCGGCTTTTCGATGAGCAGCTCGCGCTCCATGCGCATCTGGTCAATGGATGTCAGCTGCGTAACAGCAATGAGAAGCGGGCGCGATCCGTCTGCGCGGGTCAGGCCCTCGATCGCAGCCTTCATCATATCCACGCCGCCTGCTGCGTGCAAATTACAGATGTCGACATCAAGACCAGACAGTACCGCCATTGCTTTTTTGACGGTATTAGGGATGTCGTGGAGCTTGAGATCCAGAAAAATCTTGTGACCGCGCGCCTTGATGGCGCGGACAATCGCCGGTCCCTCGGCGTAGAACAGCTCCATGCCGATTTTCACGAACGGCTTCTCCTCAGTAAAGCGGTCAAGAAAACGGAAGGTTTCCTCCGCGCTTGCAAAATCACAGGCAATGATAACGTCTTTTCCCATTTAATTCGTACCTCCGATGATTTCTCGCAGTGTGTTGATATGATATTGATCCATGACAGCCGGGAGTTGTTCGATGATTTCCCTGCAGGCACAGGGCTCGACCAGATTGGCAGCGCCGACCTCGACCGCGGTTGCACCGGCCAGCATCATTTCGATAACGTCCTCGGCCGAGCTGACGCCGCCAAGCCCCACAACGGGGATAGAGACGGCTTTTGCAACCTGATAGACCATGCGCACGGCCAGCGGAAATACCGCGGGGCCTGACAGCCCGCCGGTCTTATTTGCCAGCAGCGGCTTTCTGGTTTTGAGATCGATGCGCATGGACAAAAGCGTGTTGATTAAGCTCACCGCATCCGCCCCCGCATCCTCACAGGCCTTTGCGATGACCGTGATATCTGTTACATTTGGCGAGAGCTTCATAATGACGGGCTTCTTCGTGACAGCCTTGACCGCCTTTGTCACGGCTGCCGCCTGTCGCGGATCGGTTCCAAAGCTCATGCCGCCGCCGTGTACGTTCGGGCAGCTGATATTGACCTCCAGCCAGCCAATCTGTTCCTGCGAATCAAGTCTGCGGCAGACCTCAACATATTCTTCCACTGAAAAACCGCTGACATTTGCCATCACCGGCTTGCGGAACACACGTTGAAGGCGTGGCAGCTCTTCTGAGATGACCTTGTCCACACCGGGATTCTGCAGCCCGACGGCATTGAGAAGTCCTGACGGTGCCTCGGCGATGCGCGGTGTGGCGTTGCCGAAACGTGCTTCGCGCGTGGTGCCCTTAAACGAGAACGTTCCAAGCAGGTTGATATCATAATATTCTGCGAATTCATAGCCGTAACCAAACGTACCGGAGGCCGGTATGACCGGATTATCCAACTCAATACCGCACAGATCAACGCTCAGTCTTCCCACAGGATCTCCTCCTTCCGCATAACAGGGCCTTCTTTACAAATCCGCTTATTGCCGGTGAGCGTTTTGCACGAACAGCCCATACAGGCACCGAAGCCGCAGCCCATGCGCCGTTCAAAGCTGAGTTGACCGGAAGTCTTGGTTGCACGGCAGACTGCCCTGAGCATAGGTTCAGGGCCGCAGGCGTAGAAATGGCTGTAGCTTTCCGGTAAAGCGTCGGTCACAAAACCCTTTTTCCCGTAGCTTCCATCGGCAGTGGCGATCATAACAGCGCATCCAAGGCGGCGGAATTCATCCTCATAAAACACTTCGCTCGCGGTGTTGAAGCCAAGTACCACCAGCACCTGCTTTCCAGCCTCGCGCAGACGTCTTGCCAGCAGATACATCGGCGGCACGCCGACACCGCCACCCAACAACAGCGGCGCATCACCGGCGCACGAAAGATCATAGCCGTTGCCAAGCCCCGTGAGAAGGTCGAGCGTTTGCCCGGGCAAACATGCGCGTATTTGCGCAGTGCCGCGACCAACGACCTTGTAGATGATGGTCAAAACGTCGGCTTCAATGTCGCATACTGAAATGGGCCTGCGAAGAAACAGCCCATTCAGCCGGATATTGACAAACTGACCCGGCGCGGTGATGGCGGAGGTGTCGCCCTGCAGGCGCATGCGCATGACGCTGTCCGCCAGCGCTGTATTCTCAATGATCTCATACAGTCCTTGCTGCACCGTGTCACATCCTTTCCTGTTTCCAGTCGCAGTATGCAATGTTACCGCCGGCAACCGTCAGCTTACACCGGCCGTTCACGCGCCAACCGGCAAACGGCGTGCTGCGGCCCATGGACAAGAACTCATCCGGGTCGATGCGGTATTGCGCGCCAAGATCAAAGACGGTGAAATTGGCGGGCTGCCCTGCCGCGTAGTCGTTTTTCAGGCCAAAGCGGCGGTTTGGCGCGTCATGGAGAAGCCTGACAAGATCGGAAAGCCGGCAGACACCGCTAAGCACCAGGCCGGTATACAGAAGCGGAAACGCAGTCTCCAATCCAACGACGCCCATCAGGCTGCCGGAAAGCCCGCGGTTTTTTTCTTCCATTGTATGCGGCGCGTGGTCGGTGGCAATCATGTCGATCGTTCCGTCGCAGATACCTTCCAGAAGCGCCTCACGGTCTGCCCTGCTGCGAATGGGCGGGTTCATCTTGAACCGTCCATCCTCCTGCAGCATCGAATCATCCAGCAGCAGATAGTGCGGCGCGGTTTCGCATGTGACGTCCAGACCGGCGCGTTTTGCCTCGCGGATGAGCGCGACGCTCTCTTTGGCGGAGATGTGGCAGACGTGGTAGCTGCATCCCGTCTCGGCAACCAACTCCATATCGCGTGCAATCGGCCGCCATTCCGACGCAGAGCAAATACCTTTGTGCCTGTGTGCGGCGCAGTAATCCCCGTCGTGGATATAGCCGCCGCGCAGCAGCGAATTGTCCTCACAATGTGCCACGATGATCTTTCCGAGCGACTTGGCAAGCAACATAGCCTCACGCATAACTTCTCGGTTCTGTACGCCACGGCCATCATCGGAAAAGCCTGCCACATACGGAGACATTGCCGAAAAATCGGCAACCGCTTCTCCCAATTCTCCCACGCTGATCGAGCCGTAGGGCAGAACGCGGATACATGCATCTGTTTCAATTACGCCAAGCTGTGCGCGCAAATGCTCCAAAGAGTCCGGCACAGGGTTCAGATTCGGCATGGCGCAGACTGCGGTATATCCACCGCGTGCAGCTGCCCTTGTGCCGGTTTTGATGGTTTCCTTATAAGAAAAACCCGGTTCCCGCAGATGCACGTGCACATCCGCGAAACCGGGTAAAACATATAAATCATTGCTGGAAAACACCAGTTCCGGAACAAAACCGGTGCCGCCGAATTGAAGAATGCCATCACGAACGGAAACACAATCCCTATGAAACGCGCCGTCTCGGAAAACCATAGCCTGTTTCAGCAGAAGATCCATTGGTAGCTTCCTCCATATAATATGTTACTTTCTTCATGAAGAAGGAAAAACGAGAATATCTGATTTCTTGTATTCGCTCTCCCCGTTGGCCGCAAAGGATCGGCCCGAAATTGCCTTGTGAGAGTATAGCGGAAGATGCCGGTTTTGTCAAGCCTTGATTCAGCCAATTCGGAGAATTTTATGTTTTCTCTATAGCTTTTTTGCAAAGCAGATAATGCGGTTCGACTCCTGAAAGCCTACGCCCAGGTGAAAACGAAAGCTTTCTTCATTGCATAGCTCGCAGTCGCTTGCAAATTCGCTGCAGCCGGCCGCCTTTGCCCAACGCTCGCAAGCAGAAATCAACTGCCCGGCAAAACCGCGGCGGCGATACTCCGGTACAACATAAATGCCCTCAAGATAACCGACAGGGCTGGAGTCTGTTCCCTCCACATAATCCTGCCTCAGTTGACACTGCGCAAATCCAACAACGCACGCATCCTGATATGCCAGAAAAATGGCGGAATCTGGCTGCTGCAGCAGCGGTAACAGTTCTTGTTGAAGCGCATCAGGCGTGTGATGCGGCCATAACCGCAGCGCAAGCGCCTTTACAGCGGAAAGATCATCCGGCACAGCTTTTCGTATCAAGGTTCCCTCTCCTTTTGTGCTGCGGCTATTTTTTCCTGCGTATTCTGCCGGATCAGTTCGCGCAGACGGATGAGATATGCCGAAAACAAGACTTTGTCGTTAGCATAAGTCAGATTCAGCTCGTATTCATTCGGCAGCCAGGTTTTAATATCCGACTCGTTGTGCTGAATGACAGCTTCGAGATTGTCCAGCGCTTTGTAGAGCTTGGCCTCCGGCGTTTTGCGCGCGTCCATTTCCTGATACAACTCGCACATTTCTGAGCCGAACGGCTCGGGCAGGCTGCGCGCCCACAAAAACAGGAGCTGTGTTTCTTTCTGCTCGTCTTGTGCAGTCTTTTCAAACGTGGGAATATCACCTGTAAACGCCTCACCGAGATCGTGAATGAGGCACATTTTAATGACCTTGTTCATGTCGAGTTCCGGAAATTCATCCGAGACCCAGTATGCCATCAGGGCAAGCCGCCAGCTGTGCTCGGCGACGCTCTCATGCCGTCCGCCGGAGGTGTAGCAGTGCCGCGTGGTGTCCTTCAACCGCTCAGCCACAGTAAGCGCGTTCAAAAGCTTCCTGCCATCCATCTTGTTCTCTCCTTCGTATCACAACGTAATTTCAATGGCCTCGCGGATATTGCGTACACGCACCAGCTCCATACCGTCGGGAGATTGAATGTGCTGCGTTCCGCTGCGCGGGATGATGCAGCGTGTAAAGCCGATGCGCGCAGCCTCGCTCAAACGCTGCTGCAGCGCCGTGACTGCGCGAACCTCTCCCGTGAGGCCAACTTCGCCGATCGCAGTCGTACCGGCATCGATGGGCTTGTCACGGTGACTCGACGCGATTGCCAGCACCACAGCAAGATCGGCAGCGGGCTCGTCCAGCTGCAGTCCGCCGATGACGTTAATATACGCATCACACATGCCGATATTCAATCCGCCGCGTTTCTCGATCACTGCAAGCAGCAGGTTTGCACGGTTAAAATCAAAGCCTTCCGTCGTGCGGCGCGGCACGTTGAAGCTTGTCCGCGCGACAAGCGCCTGCACTTCGGCAAGAACCGGACGCGTTCCTTCCATCGCGCAGGCCACGCAGGTGCCCGGTGCGCCCTTTGGACGGCCGCTCAAGAGCATTTGCGAGGGATTGGGTACTTCCAGGAGGCCCTCGCCTGCCATTTCAAAGACACCGATCTCATTCGTCGAGCCAAAGCGGTTTTTGGCCGCACGCAAAATGCGGTAGCAGCTCGCCTGCTCGCCTTCAAAATACAAAACACAGTCTACCATGTGCTCGAGCACCTTCGGCCCGGCAATTGCGCCCTCTTTATTGACGTGTCCGACCACAAAAACCGTTAGATTTCCACCTTTGGCCAGCTGCATGAGCGCGAGCGTGCACTCTTTGACCTGAGAGATGCTCCCCGGCGCGGACGTGTTCTGCGGTAGAAACAGCGTCTGAATGGAGTCTGCGATGAGAATATCGGGCGACAGTTCGTTCACAGTCTCAATCACGGAGCTGAGATCAGTCTCAGACAGCACAAAGAGGTTATCGCTCTGTACACGCAGACGGTCGGCGCGTAGTTTGAGCTGCCGTTCAGATTCTTCTCCGGAGACGTAGAGGATCTTCTGCGTTCTTCCGAGAAACGCGCAGATCTGCAGCAAAAGTGTCGATTTACCGATGCCAGGTGCGCCGCCGACAAGAACCAGCGAGCCTTTCACGCCGCCGCCGCCAAGCACGCGGTCGAGTTCGCCCAGGCCCGTGGAGAAGCGAATCTCCTCGCCGCTTTCCACCTCGCGCAGCGGTTTTGCTCTGCGCGGTGCGTTTCCGGTGGCAGATTGGCGCTTTCCCGGCATCTTGGTTTCTTCGTACTCAGTGATGGTGTTCCATGCACCGCAGGCCGGGCACTGGCCCTGCCAGCGCGGTGTTTCATTCCCGCAGCTGGTGCAGTAGAATACGCTTTTAGACTTCATTGCCGTTTCCCTCCTCTCTGATGCAGCTATGCACCGCCGTGCAGACCGCCGCAGCCAGCTTCTTTTGGTAATCTGCGTCGCGCAGATTCTTTTCCTCCTGTGCGTTTGACAAAAACCCGCATTCCACCAGAATAGCAGTGCATTCAACATGCTCCATGAGATAGACAGAGCGCGCAACTTTCGGCTCACGCCGGTTCGAGCAGTCCAGTGTCTGCCGTAAAAGCTGCTGCGTGCGCTCAGCAAGCGCCTTGCTTCCTTCTGTTTTGGCGTAGAATACCTGTGCGCCGGAATACTGCGACTGCTCGAAATAATTCTGGTGGATGCTCACAAGCAGTGCATTCGGCACGGAGTTCACCGTCTGTACGCGGTTCTTGATGTCTGAGACCTTCTTCTCACGAATGGTATTGCATGTTCCGGTGTATACCGCCGTGTCTGTCTCGCGGATCATGGCAGTTTTTACCCCGAGAAGATGAAACAAATCGCGCACACGCAGGGAGACTTCCAGATTGATTGCGCTTTCCAGTATGCCATTTGCTGAACTTGCTCCGCCGTCCTCACCGCCATGTCCAGGATCGATGACAACCGTAACAGGAGATTGCTGCATCCGGGCAGTCGTCACGGCATAATAATACTGAAACAAAGACATCACCAGCAGATAGATTACCGCCAGAGTCAGCGTCACCGGCAAAAGAAAACGCCTGAGAAATTTCTTCATAATACCACCTCATGATACTCTATGAGGCTTGGTCATAGTATAGCATGATTTTATTTGTTTGCAAAGCGCGAAAGCGCATGAAATCCGCCCAACGCAATTGCGCCGGGCGGATTTGCTTATCTGAGGATTGCTTTGTGGAACACCTTTTTGCCTTTACGGATTTTGACACCCTGTTTCAGCTGCTCCGCTGTTACGAACACATCAATCGAACCGACCTTTTCATCGTCGACCGTCACGCCGCCTTGCTGGACAAGCCGTCTGCCCTCGCCTTTCGACGGGATCAGACCGCAGGCCAGCATCAGGTCGAGAATGGCGATTTTTCCGTCTGTCAGCTTACTTTCATCCAACACGGTTGTGGGCATGTTCTCATTGCTGCTGCCAGCGCCAAACAGAGCCTTTGCCGCGTCCTCGGCCTTTTTGGCCTCTTCTTCGCCGTGGACAAGCTTTGTCAGCTCGAATGCCAGGATTTCTTTCGCTTTGTTCAGCTCACTGCCTTGCCACGCGTCCATTTCGTCGATCTGCTCGAGCGGCAGGAAGGTAAGCATCCGGATGCACTTCATGACGTCCTGATCGCCGACGTTACGCCAGTACTGATAGAACTCAAACGGAGAGGTCTTGTTCGGGTCAAGCCACACGGCATTGCCGGCTGTCTTACCCATCTTCTTGCCCTGCGAGTCCGTCAGAAGTGTGATGGTCATCGCGTGCGCGTCTTTTCCCAGCTTGCGGCGAATCAGCTCGGTGCCTCCGAGCATGTTCGACCACTGGTCGTCGCCGCCGAACTGCATGTTGCAGCCGTAGTGCTGGAACAGGTAGTAGAAGTCGTACGACTGCATGATCATGTAGTTGAACTCCAAAAAGCTCAGACCCTTTTCCATGCGCTGCTTATAGCACTCCGCGCGCAGCATGTTGTTGACCGAGAAGCAAGCGCCAACGTCACGCAGCAGCTCAACATAATTGAGGTTCAGAAGCCATTCGGCATTGTTGAGCATCATGGCCTTGCCCTCGCCAAAATCAATAAAGCGCTCCATCTGACGTTTGAAGCAGGCTGCGTTGTGATCAATATCCTCTTTGGTCAGCATTTTGCGCATATCCGTGCGGCCGGAAGGGTCGCCGATCATGGTAGTACCGCCGCCGATGAGAGCAATGGGTTGGTTACCTGCCATCTGCAGGCGTTTCATAAGTGTCAGCGCCATAAAATGACCAGCTGTGAGGCTGTCTGCCGTGCAGTCAAACCCAATATAGAATCTGGCCTTGCCCGCGTTTACCAACTCACGGATCTCGTCTTCATTTGTAACCTGCGCAATAAGCCCGCGCGCCTTCAGTTCTTCGTATATTTGCATCATATATCTCCTTTTGTAAAAATTCTGATTGAAAGTATTTCTTTACTTTACAGAGGTTCTTCCCCGCAGGACATTGTACCCAACAACAGACACAATCACAATGACCGCGCCAACAAGAGCGATAGGCCCGACGGCTTCACGGTAAAACGCCGCCACCAGCAAGGGATTGAGCACCGGCTCGATCCCGGAAATCAGACTTGCTGTGACAGGCGGTGTAGTCTTAAGACCGATGCACATCAGCACATACGCAAGTCCAACCTGAAATGCGCCCAAAACAACAATGCTTACAAGGATCACGGGGGAAAAAACAGTCTGCTGCAAGAGCAGCGGCAGCCCAACGAACACGCTGATCAGATCGCCCCAGAATACCGAGCTGATGGGGTCGGCGTCTGGCAAATCGTTGAGCAAAAATACACCCGCATAGGACAGACCTGAGAGCAGCGCCAGCACATTTCCCAGCATGCCGCCGGATTCCAGACTGTCTACAAAAAAGAACACCACGCCGAAGAGCACCAGCGCGCATGCGATCATATCCAGCTTCTGTGGCCTTCGCTTCCAGAACACAATACCCAGCAGAATGACAAAAATAGGCGCTGTAAACTGCAATACGATGGTGTTAGCGGCGGTAGTCAGCTTATTGGCCACGGAGAAGAGCACATTGGTGCCACACACGCAGATCGCTCCAAGAAGAATCCAGCGGTTGAGGCGCAGCTTGTGGTGTGTCAGGATGAGATAGCCGCCCACCACCACGAGAGCTACGATATTGCGGGCGCTGTTAATGCTCAGACCGTTCCACGGAATCACCTTGATGCACAGACCACCCAGACTATACAATACAGCGGCAATAAAGACACACAGCGTTCCTACCTGTTTCTTTGTCATTCCCTGCCTCTGCATACGATCACCTCCAACAATGAAAAAGCCCTCTGCTCATACGAGCAGAGGGCGAACAATCGCGGTACCACCTCTGGTTCACCGGGGTCTTGCAACACCGGTCTTTACGAGCGCTTCTACGCTCTGCGCGGTAACGGGCGCAACCGGCACACTCCTACTCAAACCGTTCAGAGGGCAGCTCCGGGATGTATTCGCAACGTCGCGCGTACCTTCTTGCACCAAACGAAGGCTCTCTGAACGCGTATGACGAAGGTACTGCTTCCCTTCCACGCTGTGGCAATTTCAAGAGGATTATACTCAAATGCGTTTCATTTGTCAACCATTTGTGCGTTTGAAAGTCTCACCGGAGGCGAGAAGCTCTTCCGCACCCAGAAGCTGCGTCCGGCTCAGGACACTGCCGCCTGTGATGCGCGCAAGCTCTTTACAGCGTTCATCACGCGTCAGCTGCACGACGCTGGTATAGGTGCGGTCATTTTTGACGGATTTTTCCACGATGAAATGCGTGTCTGCCATGGCGGCGATCTGCGGCAGGTGCGTGACGCACAGAACCTGCTTGCCGCGCGAAACGGACCACAGCTTTTCTGCCACCTTCTGCGCCGCGCGGCCGCTCACACCGGAGTCGACTTCGTCGAAGATCAGAGTGGGTATGGCGTCCTGCTCAGCCAGTACGTTTTTCATGGCCAGCATAATGCGCGCCAGCTCGCCGCCAGAAGCAACCTTGCTCATGGGCTTGAGGCTTTCGCCAACGTTGGCCGACATCATGAACCTTACCATATCCGCCCCCGTAGGCCCGGGCTGGATTTCTTCAAACTGGCAGAAAAACTGAATTTTCGGCATATCGAGCTGCTGAAGCTCGTCTTGGATGCGCAACTGCAGCCGTTCTGCTGCCTCCATACGAGTTTTCCGCAGCGCTTCGGCCTGTGCCTGAAGCTTTGCATCGAGCGTTTTGAGCTGTTCCTGCAGCCGTGCAATACGGTCGGATGAGAACGCGATCTCATCGAGCTGAACGGCTGCTCTGTCATAAAAAGCAAGCACATCTGCAACCGTTTCGCCGTATTTCCGCTTTAATTTGTGAATGGTGTCCAGACGCGACTCGATCTGTTCAAGTTCCTCGCCCGAATAGGTCAGATCGTCAAGCATGGCGCGCAGCGCATCGGCTGCGTCTTGTGCTGCATAAGACAGCTCTTCGACCTTCCGTCCAGCTTCTGCCAGCTCGTCGGAATACCGGCTGACGCGTGAAAGTGCGCGTGCAGCTTCTATGATGAGACCCGCAGCACCATCGGATGACTCATCTCCGTAGAGCGCGCGCACAGCGCTTTGCAGCGCAAGCGTCAGTTTTTCTGCGTTCTGCAGCGTTTTTCTGCGCGTCTCCAGCGCTTCATCCTCACTGGGCTGCAGTGCTGCGCGCGCAATCTCAGCAATCTGATCCTGCAGGGTCTGCTGCAGGCGCAGTTTCTCGCTTTCGTCCATGCTGAGCCTGTCAATCTCATGCCGTACACGCTGCGCGGCATCAAACGCGTCGCCGTAGCTTTGCCGCTGCAGCTCATTCTGCGCGAACAGATCCAGCAGTGCCAGGTGGTTTGCCTCATCAAACAGCTGCTGCGAGTCATGCTGGCCGTGAATGTTTACCAGCCGTGACCCCAGCTGTTTCAGCATTGCTACCGTCACAGGCTTGCCGTTGACGCGACAGACGTTCTTACCGTCAAGATAGATATCGCGCTGCACCAGAAGCTCATTTGGGTCGTAATCGATCTGATTCTCCGTGAACCACGCTTCATCAGGCGCAGGAGAAAAAACGGCGCTTACACTGGCACGGCTGCTGCCGGTACGGATGACGTCACGATATGTCCGCTCGCCAAGAATCGCGGAGATCGCGTCGATGACGATGGATTTGCCCGCGCCAGTTTCACCAGTCAGGACATTGAATCCGCTGTCAAAGCGGATATCGGCCTGCTCAATCACAGCAATATTTTCAATATGGAGCACACTCAGCATATGCCAACCTCCAGACGGATTGACGAAACGTCTCAGTGAGTAATCTGCGATTTGATCTCAGCGCACAGTGCGGAAGCGGAGGCGGAATCCTTCATGATAATGAAGCAGGTATCATCGCCGGCCAGCGTTCCAATGATTTCAGGCAGCTGCATTTTGTCCAGCGCGGAACACGCCGCGGGTGCAAGTCCCGGCATAGTCTTAATGACAAGCAGATTCTGCGCGCACTCGGCACTTGTGACGCACTGCTGATAGATATTGTTCAGGCGTGAAGTAAGCGCATGCTCCGACGGCCCGGCAGATGCCTGATAACGATATGTGCCGTTTGGTCCAAGTTCCTTGATGATGCGCAGCTGTTTGATATCGCGCGAAATGGTTGCCTGTGTAGCCTGAAAACCACAGGCCATCAATTCACTGAGCAGCTGCTCCTGCGTTTCAATATCATGTTCGGCAATCAGCTCAAGAATTTTATTCTGTCGGCTTGATTTCATCTCAGTACCTCTGTCTGTCGATAAATTTTTTGTTCAGGATTTCAAAAAAGCTGGTCTGTTTGATACGGACAAGCTTTGTAACCCTTTCCGAGCATTTTGCGGTGATGACGTCGCCGGTATTGATCCGGAACGCCCGGCCGCCGTCCAATGACAAAAACGCGTTGTGGCGACCGATTTTTCCGATTTTTACTGAGATCACACGTCTGGGCGAAATGACAATACTTTTTGCCAGCATTGCGTGGGCGCAGATGGGTGTTATCAGAAGGTTTTTTGCTGATGGTTCGATAATTGGCCCGCCGGCCGACATGGAATAGGCCGTTGAGCCAGTCGGCGTGCAGATGATGAGGCCGTCCCCTGAAAAGTTGGTGGCCTCTACCCCATCACAGCAGACCGTGAGCTGAATGACGCGCGCAATGGCACCCTTCGTGATAACCGCGTCGTTTAGCGCGGTTTCACGCAGAACGGTCTGACCGGCGCTTGTCAGCGTGACATCAATCATGCTGCGCGTCTCAAGCGTATATTCGCCGGTAGCCAGCTTGCGCAGCAGCTCCAGTTCACCTGCCTCCAGCTCTGCGATAAAGCCCATTGTGCCAACGTTCACGCCGAGAACGGGGATGTTATGCGCCGTTGCGATCTTGGACGCATGCAGAATGGTACCATCGCCGCCAAAGCAGACGAGCATATCCGCGTCCCGAATTTCCTTTTTCAGCTCGGAAAACGTAAGATGCGGCGGCAGCTCGTAATCCCTGTCAACGTCAAACGGCAGGCACATGGCCACCTCCACACCGCTTTCAATAAGTATCTGTTTGGCCTGTTCCGCGTATTTGAATTGCTTATCCCGATAGGGATTTGGTGTCATGACAACTTTCATGGCTTATCCTCTCAGCTTCTCGTGTGCCTCGGCAACCAGTTCTGCAGGATCGATCTGACAGGCAGCGCCTGACTGCATCGAAAGATGCGCAAGAAACTCGATATTCCCTTCCGGCCCTTTGACCGGAGAAAATGTGAGATTCCTGAGCGTAAAGCCCAGCGCTTGCACAAGGGATATGAAATTCCGCAGCACTTCTTCATGCACGGCAGGCTCGCGCACAACGCCTTTCTTTCCGACCTTTTCCTTGCCTGCCTCAAACTGCGGCTTGATGAGGCAAAGAACCTGCCCTGTGGGCTTTAAAAGCTTCTGTATGACCGGTAGCACAAGCTTGAGCGAAATAAAGGAAACATCCACCACAGAAAGGTCAAGCGGTTCGCCGAGATCTTCCGGCGTCACATATCGGATGTTTGTCCGTTCCATCGTGACAACGCGCGGATCAGATCGGACCTTCCAGGCAAGCTGGCCGTAACCGACGTCGATCGCAAAGACTTTTTTTGCTCCCTGCTGTAGCAGACAGTCAGTAAAGCCGCCCGTCGACGCGCCGGAATCACTGCACACAAAGCCTGTAGGATCAACGCCGAAATCGCGCAGCGCTTTTTCCAGCTTCAGACCTCCGCGGCTGACATAGGGACACGAATTGCCACGCACCTCAATTCTTGATGTTATGTCAACCTCAAGACCTGCCTTATCCGCTTTCTGATCGTTGACAAAGACCTCTCCCGCCATAATTGTTGCCTGTGCCTTACTTCTGGACGCACAAAGGCCGAGGTTGACAAGCAATATGTCCAGCCGTTCTTTATGCTTCATGGTGTACGACCTCCATAATCAGCTTGTAAATGCCGTCAGCATCCAGCCCGGCCATTGCGCGCAGTTCAGAAACGGAGCCGTGCGCGACAAAACGTTTTCCAAGCGTTCGATGAGAACAGGTAAAGCGCAGTCCGCGCTCAGTAATCCCGGCGATGAGGCGCTGAGCAATGCAGGCCTGCTCTGCACATTCCTCGACTATGACAAGACGGCCGGTTTTCTGCACAGACGCTGCAACTGTTTCCAGATCAAGCGGTGCTAGCATTGGGAGCTTAACAAGTTCCGGCCGGATACCGTCTGCGCGGCAGTGTTCCGCTGCGGCAAGCACTTCGTTGATTGTGGTGCCATAGGTGACGACAGTGCAGTCGCTGCCATTTTCGATGAACGGCGATGATGCACAGGCGGTATATGTCCCCTCTCCTCCGCGCGGATAACGTACGGCAACCGGACCTTTGCAGGTTAAAATGGCTTCGCGCAGCATCTGCCTGAGCTCTGCAAAGTTTGCCGGCGCATAGACACGCATTCCCGGAATCTGCGTCAGAAAGCCGGGGTCGAATACGCCGTGGTGCGTCTCACCGTCGTCGCCGACCAGACCGGCACGGTCAACAGCAAAGACGACATGCAGATGCAGCAGCGCTATGTCGTGCAGCAGCATATCATACGCGCGCTGCAAGAAGGTCGAATATACAGCAACCACGGGCACAAGCCCCTGCTTTGCAAGGCCTGCCGCCATCGAGACGGCATGTCCTTCCGCAATGCCGACATCAAAAAAACGTTCCGGGAACATGCGTGCAAAGCCGCTAAGTCCGGTTCCCTGCTGCATTGCAGCCGTAATGGCGCAGACGCGCGCGTCTTCTTTGGCGCACTGCTCCAGCGCGCGGCCAAATTCGCCGGAAAAGCTTCCATCGCCGCTGGCGCTGACAAAGCCTGTCTCCGGATCAAAACGTCCGACGCCGTGAAAATCCTGCGGCGCACGCTCAGCCGGTGCGTAGCCCTTGCCCTTTTGCGTGATGAGGTGCACAAGCACCGGCTCCCGCAGCCGAACGGCTGTTTTCAAAGCTGCCACAATATCGCCTGTGTTGTGTCCATCGATGGGGCCAAGGTAGGTAAAGCCCAGATTTTCAAAAATCGTCGTGCCAATCAGGCTGCGTCGCAGTTTCGCCTTGAGCCTGTGCGTAAAATTGTAGATGGCGTGGCCACCGGGGATCTTGGCGGTAATGTTGCGATAGCGAAGCTTGAGATCGATGTAACGCGAGCGAAGCCGCGCTCTTGACAGATACCTTGCGATTGCACCGACATTTGGCGTGATGGACATACCGTTGTCGTTCAGAATAACGATCATCGGTTCTCGGCTGCAGCCCGCATTGTTGAGGCCTTCGTAGGCAAGTCCTCCCGTGAGCGCGCCGTCACCGAGCAGCGCGATTACATTGTAGTCCTTATTTTCCAGAGTCCGCGCGCGCGCCATGCCGAGAGCAACCGACACAGCGTTGGAGGCGTGACCGGCGATAAACGCGTCGTGCACGCTCTCGCACGGCTTTGGAAAGCCTGCGATGCCGCCGAGCTTGCGGAGCGTATCAAACTGCTCCAGCCGACCGGTGAGCATCTTATGCACATAGCACTGGTGGCCAACATCGAAAACGAGCCGGTCGCGGCTGGTGTCAAATACTTTATGAATAGCAAGCGTCGTCTCTACGATACCGAGATTCGACGCCAGATGCCCACCCGTCTGCGCAACATGCGAAACAAGAAACGAGCGGATCTCCCGGCACAGCTGCGCATCCTGCGCGGCTGTAAGACGAAGCAAATCGTCGCGGGAATGGATGGTTGACAAAATCATGAATAACCTCATTACCTGCGCGGTTATTTCTTTGCGCGCAGTTTTTCTGGGAACGTTCTGAAAAAGTGCAGTACGCGCGCGGCCATACGAACGACCTGAACACTGGATTGCATCGCAATGGTCTTGCCGAACGCTTTGCCGCCAACAGTCAGGCCAGCGACAAGCGCTGACAGGATCAGATTCAATACCGCCTCACGCCAACCGGGCCGCAGCAGCAGAACGCGCGCAGCGATGACCGCCGAGGCAGAACCGGAGATGACGCCGCAGATATCGCCGATCACATCGTTACAGAACGACGACACACGTTCAGCGTTGCGGATGAGCCGCAGCGCGTCGACAGCCTCAGGAATTTTACGCGAGGCCATGGAATGAAACGGTGCCTCATCTGTCG